>CAMFLL010000013.1 GCA_945957405.1 uncultured Mycolicibacterium sp.
GGATGGCGCTACAGGAGCGCCGGCGCCATCCACCGGTTCCCGCCTGTCAAAAGTACTGTGTATCAGGAGTATTCGTGGCCGACATACATCGCATCAACTTCGAACCCGTCGACATCGAGATGGAGGTGGGTGAGGACGAGAACATCCTCGACGCCGCCTTTCGACAGGGTATCCACCTGATGCACGGGTGCCGCGAGGGCAGATGCTCGGCATGCAAGTCCTACATCCTCGACGGCGACATCCAGATGGACAACTACTCGACGTTCGCGTGTAACGACGCCGAGGTCGAAGAAGGCTACGTGCTGCTGTGCCGTTCACACGCCTTCAGCGACTGCACGATCGAACTGCTGAACTTCGACGAGGATGAACTGCTCGGCGGTGTGCCCATCCAGGATGTGCGGACACGCGTGGCCGCGATCGTGTCCGTCACGCGGGACATCGTGTCGCTGCAACTCGACGCGGTGGACCCTGCCACGTTCACGTTCAAGCCCGGGCAGTACGCCGACATCCACATTCCCGGTGCCGATCAACATCGTTCGTTCTCGATGGCCACCACGGGCGCGACACCCGGTCGCGTGGAGTTCCTGATCAAGAAGTACCCCGGCGGTAAGTTCTCGGGACTACTCGACGACGGTATCGATGTCGGCGACGAACTGTCGATCAGCGGTCCGTACGGCACGTCGACCCTCAAGGACGGGCACATCCTGCCGGTGGTGTGCGTGGCGGGCGGGGCAGGGATGGCGCCCATCCTGTCGCTGCTGCGGCACATGAGCGAAACCGGGAGCCCGCGGCCCGTTCGGTTCTACTACGGCGCCCGCACTGCCGATGATCTGTTCTACCTCGATGAGATCGCTGAAATCGGTAAGGGCCTGGTCGATTTCGTGTTCACCGCATGCCTGTCGGAGTCCATGGTCCACGATCTGACCACCGTGGTGGTCGAGGCGGGCAACGTCACCGACGTCGTGTCCGCCAACGAGAGTGACATCGCGAAGACGGAGATCTACCTGTGCGGTCCGCCGCCGATGGTGGATGCGGCGCTGGCCCTGCTCGAGGACCGCGCGGTGCCCAAGGACCAGATCTTCTACGACAAGTTCACCAGCCCCATTTTCGACTGAGCTTCACAACAGTTCCAGCCCAACCACCCGAAAAGGAAAGCGACTATGACCGCACCGCCGAAGCAACGGAGCTTCCCGAAGATCGAGTTCACCGACTCCGAGGCCGGTGCTCTGGACTTCCCGAGTTCCAAGAGCCGTAAGTTCACCTACTACCAGCCGGCGAAGCTGCGTTCGACGATGTACGAGGATGTCACCGTCGACGTCCAACCGGACCCCGAGCGGCATCTGACGCAGGGATGGATCTACGGATTCGGCGACGGTCCCGGCGGCTATCCCCAGGAGTGGACGACAGCGAAATCGTCGAACTGGCACGCCTTCCTGGACCCCAACGAGGAATGGGACCAGACCATCTACCGCAACAACACCGCGGTGGTCAAACAGGTCGAACTGTGCCTGAAGAATGCCAAGCGGGCCAAGGTGTACGACGGCTGGAACAACGCCTGGCTGAAATTCCTGGAGCGCAACCTCGGCGCATGGATGCACGCCGAGAACGGTCTCGCCCTGCATGTCTTCACCTCGATCCAGCGGTCGGGGCCGACCAACATGATCAACACCGCCGTCGCCGTCAACGCGGCGCACAAACTGCGCTTCGCCCAGGACCTGGCCCTGTTCAACCTGGACCTCTCCGACGAGGTGGAGGGTTTCGACGGCCAGGCGCACAAGGACGCCTGGCAGGGCGCGCCGGAGTGGCAACCCACGCGTGAGGTCGTCGAACGCCTGACCGCCGTGGGGGACTGGTGCGAACTGCTGTTCGCCACGAATATCGTCTTCGAGCAACTCGTGGGTTCGCTGTTCCGCAGTGAGCTGGTGATGCAGATCGCGGCGCGCAACGGCGACTACATCACGCCGACCATCGTGGGCACCGGTGAGCACGACTACGACCGCGATCTCGGATACACCCGTAATCTGTTCCGGCTGTTGACCCGTGACGAACAGTACGGTGAGGCGAACAAGGCGCTGTTCGCCAGTTGGCTCCAGACCTGGGTGCCACGCTGTCTTGACGCCGCCCGGGCGCTGCAGCCGCTGTGGTCGCAGCCGGCCGAGAAATCCGTGACCTTCGCATCGAGCCTGGCCTCGGCGCAGGACAAGTTCGCCACCGTGCTCGACGCCATCGAGTTGGACATCCCAGAGGAGCTGCAGAAGTGACCATGCAATTCGGATCAGCCACCGAGTTCTCCAACAAATGCGGTGTGACGCTGATGAACACGCCGATCGGCCGGGTGGTGGCCGACGTGATGGGCGCCAAAGACGGTGTCGAGCTCACCGAGTACCCGTCGATGATCCGGGTCGACGGCGTGCGGTTGCTGGACTTCGACTACGCCGAACTGACCGATGCGCTCGGCGAGGAGTTCGACGGGTCGATCTTCGAGGAGATCAGCTCGACGCACTACGGCCGCATGGTCCATCTCGATGACAAGACCATGCTGTTCGCCAGCCCCGAGGACGCCGCCGAGTACATCGGTTTCGACCTCACGGTCCGGTAGGTGCCATGACCGTCGAACTGGCAGCCGCGACCTCGATCGCCGAGCGGGTGCTCGCTGCGCTGGCCGTGGCGGGCACCCAGGCGGACACCGTCGAGATCGACGGCGATCAGGTCACCGTGCGCCTGCGCCCGCCGGCGCGCGGTGATCACGACTGTTCGGCCTACCTGCTGGTCACCGACGTCCAGGATGCGTTGGAGGACATCGACGGGATCGGGCCGGTGCGCGTTCTGATCGACGGCCACCCGGTCAGTGCCGAGCCTCGTGACGTCTTCCTGCGCAATGCCCACCTCGCCGCGGTCGACCGTGCGCTCGCAGTCCTGATCGCACCGCCGGTGGGCGCCGACGAGACCAGGCGCCTGCTGTTACGCGATATTCCGCACGGCCCGCAGAAGTCGGCGCTGCTCCGTAGGCGATTCGCGATAGGCCTGAGTAATTGTCCCAACAGTCCTGTAACACAACAAATTTCATGAAAGGAGCGTTGCCATGGCAAAGGAGCTGAGGTACAACGCGGATGCGCGGGCCCGCTTGGAGAGCGGTGTCAACGCGCTGGCCGACGCCGTGAAGGTCACGCTTGGTCCGAAGGGGCGCAACGCCGTCCTGGAGAAGTTGACCGGTCCACCGACGATCACCAATGACGGCGTGACAATCGCACGTGAGATCCAACTGTCCGACCCGTTCGCGAACATGGGTGCCCAGTTGGTCAAGGAAGTCGCGATGCGCACCAACGGCGTGGTGGGCGACGGCACCACCACCGCCACGGTGTTGGCCCAGGCGATGGTGCGGGAAGGCCTGCGCGCCGTCGAGGCAGGCGCCAATCCGATGCGGGTTCGCAGAGGGATCGAACGGACGGTGCCCGTCGTGCTGGAAGCATTGGGCACCAACGCCATCGCGGTCAACGGTCACGATGATCTACTGCGTATCGCCGCGTTGGCCGCCAGCGACGACGAGGCCATCGGTGCCGTCATCGTGCGTGCGGTGGAACACGTCGGTGAGTCGGGAGTGGTGACCACCGAGGAAAGCGACGCGCTCGGACTGTCGGTGGATGTCGTCGACGGTATCGAGTTCGACCACGGCTACATCTCGGCCTACATGGTCACCAATCCCGAACGCATGGAGGCGGTACTGGAGAACCCGCTGATTCTGCTGACCAACAAGAAGATCACCTCGGTGCGCGAGATCATGCCCGCGATCGAGGCGGCCAAACGAGCCGACCGGCCGCTGGTGGTACTGGCCGAGGATGTCGACGGCCAGGCGCTCCAACTATTGGTCGGAGGCAACATGCACCACACCATGCAGTCGGTGGTGGTGCGTGCTCCTGGATTCGGGCACCGCCGACTTGCCGAACTCGAAGACCTGGCGGTGGCGCTCGGGGGGCATGTCATCGCCAGTGACACCGGTGTGGAACTGACCGAGGTGAGCACCGAGCACCTCGGCTCATGCGCCCGTGTCACCGTCACCGAGGATCAGACGACCATCGTGGGAGCCCGCGGTGAACAGCGTCTGGTCGATGCCCGGGTCGCACAGTTGGAGGCACAGCGCGGCCGGGCAAGGATCGACGCCGACCGGGACAGCCTGGAATCGCGGATCGCCCGGTTGACCGGCCGGGTCGCCGTCATCCGCGTGGGCGGTGCCACCAGCGTCGAACTCAAGGAACGCATGCTCCGCGTCGAGGATGCGTTGGCAGCCACCCGCGCGGCGCTCGAGGCCGGCATCGTCGCCGGCGGCGGAACCGCGTTGGCTCAGGCGCACCGCCCGCTCGCCGACCTGGATTTCCCGAACGACGAAGCGGTCGGTGTCGAGGTGGTCAGGCGTGCGCTGGCCGAGCCCCTGCGATGGATCGCGCACAATGCGGGTTTCGAGGGTGACGACATCGTCGAGGTAGTGGAGGAGCTGCCGCTTGGGCACGGGTTCAATGCGCTGACCGGCGAATACGGGGACATGTTCGAGCAGGGCGTGATCGATCCGCTCAAGGTCACCCGGGCGGCCCTGGAGAGTGCCGCTTCGATTGCCGCGCTCCTGATCACCACCGAGACCGCGGTGGTGGAGAGCGTGGCGGTGAATCCAGGAGCCATCATCGCTCCTGGCTTCGGGGATCTCGCCGAGGGAATGGTGCGCCCGTCAAACATCTACTGACATCTCCTGAGCAAGCCACTGGCCCTCGGACCTGCGGGTCCGAGGGCAAGTGGGATGGTCGCACGGTGCGGATGCTCACACGGAGTGCAGCGCGGTCACCTGCTCGGTGTGGTGCTCGTCGGAAGCGGTGTCGTGCGCGCTGTGTCCCAGGTAGGAAGGGTGCCTGCGCATGGCCTCACTCAGTTCGCGGGAATACCGGTGGGCCGACCGCCACACAGGGTGTGACTCGAGTTCGATGACGTTTCGGTCAGCGGTTCTGGTTGCCATGTCACGGCCTCCCGCGGGGTTCGACTAGTTCTGCTTGTCCTCAAGGGTCCTCTACGAATCTGAGCGGAACCCATCAGCCAAACCGTGAACTTGCTAAGGAGTACCTCTTCGCTGTATAGCGCAAACCACAGCGGCCCCCGGATCATTCCCCGGGGGCCGCTGCGGTGCGCGCTCGATGCGGGCTGTTCAGGCCCGGTCGGCCGGGATCGCGTCGCTGTACGGCGCGGTGCTGGCCTCATGCAGCGGATGGACCGTCATGTACACCAGACCGATGACCACGACGACACCTGCCGAGAGGGCGACGATCCAGTTGTCGTACCAGGGCGCGTCGGGCGTGCGGGGCCAGGCCATGTTGATCATGGCGGTCACGCCGTAGACCAGGGCCGCGATGTTGATGGCCATACCCCACTTACCCAGCGTGAACTTCCCGCTGGGCACCCAACCCTTGAGCCGGGCCCGCAGTGCGGCGAGGACAACCATCTGGAAGCCGAGATAGATGCCGAATGCCGCGAAACTGATGATCTTGGTGATGGCGTCGGTCGAGATCTTCGAGCCGATCACGATGACCGCGGGCACGATGGCGGCCAGCAGCAGCGCATAGGGCGGCACATGCCGGGTGACCGAGAACTTCTTGAGCAGCGAGCTGCCCATGATCATCTCGTCACGGCCGTAGGAGTAGGCCAACCGGCTCGCTGCGGCCTGCAGACTCATGGCGCAGGACAGGAACGACATGAGCACGATGGCCAGGATGATCTTCGACCCCACCGGGCCGAACGCCTCGTCGAGGATGGTGCTGACGGGGTCGGTGTCCTCGCCGGAGATGACGGCTGGGATGTCGGAGACCGCGAGCACCAGTGACAGGCAGACGAAGGTGGCGGCGGCTCCGCCGATGTAGATGGTCCGGCGCATGGCCCGCGGGATGAGCCGGCCCGGATCCTGCACCTCCTCGGCGACGTCGCCACACGCCTCGAAGCCGTAGTACTGATAGATACCGATCCGAGCCGCGGCGGCGAATGCCCACAGGTAGTTGCCGTCACCGCCGGTGCCGAAGCTGTCGAAGATGACGCCGAGGTTGTTCTCCCGGTGCGCGATCAACAGCCAGCAGCCCACGACGAGAGCACCGATGATCTCCGCGGTGAAACCGATGATCGCCGCTTTCGCAAGGACTTTCGTGCCCATGAAGTTGATGGCGGTGGCCAGGGCGAGCAATGCCAGGGCGAAGGCGATGGTGTTGTTCACCGTCGCGTCGATGCCGAACGTCGCCGCGATGTAGGGGCCGGCGCCGTAGACGACGGAGGCAATGGTCACGAGCAGTGCCACCATGTACACCCAGCCCGTCATCCAGGCGAACCGGCGTCCCCACAGCCGCCGCGCCCACGGGTAGACCCCGCCTGCGACGGGGAACTGGGCGACGACCTCGCTGAAGGTCAGCGCCACGAGCAACTGTCCGAGGCCCACGATGACGAAGCTCCAGATCATCGGCGGGCCACCGGTGGCCAGTGCGAAGGCGAACAGCGTGTAGACGCCGACGACGGGCGAGAGGTAGGTGAAGCCGAGCGAGAAGTTGGCCCACGGGCTCATATCGCGCTTGAACTCGGACTTGTAGCCCAGAGCGTGCAGATGCGCGGCGTCATCGTGGTCGTGGTATCCGGCGTACCCCTCGTCGGGGCTTTCAGTGGATTGGGAAGTGGACATTGGCTGCTTTCTCCCGAGGCGGAACGAAACTGATGCGAAAAACTACAGTTCTATTGTTTATCGTGCAACACAATCGGCAGAATTGGTCTGGAATCGGGTAGATTGCCGACGTCGGAGCTGTCGGTCCTGCCGCGGCGCCGGGGCGCACTGACCTGGAGGGAGAAGCGGGTGTCGTCGTTGTCGCCGCTCGTCGCGTCGGAAGCCCCTGTTGGTCGGGCCGACGAGATCGTGCAGCGCATCACCGAGGCCATCCATCTCGGTCTGCTCGACGACGGCGAGCGCCTGCCGGTCGAGGTCGATCTCGCCGCGCAGTTCGGGGTGGCCCCGATGACGGTGCGTGAGGCACTGTCGACGCTGCGCGAACAGGAACTGGTCGAAACCCGCAGGGGGCGCAGTGGCGGCTCGTTCGTCCGGCGTCCTGCCGGCCCGCCCGTCGATCAGCTGACGGCGAAGTTGGCCGCCATGAGTGCCTCTGACCTGCGCGATCTGTTCGACGAACATACCGCGATCGCCGGGCAGGCGGCACTGCTGGCCGCCGAGCGGGCCGCGCCGTACGCCGTGCGCCGGCTGTTCGCGCTGACCGATCAACTCGGCGCGGCGGCCACACTGGGCGACCGCATCCGTGCCGACAGCCGGTTCCACATCCAGGTCGCGGTCGCGTCACAATCCGCACGGTTGGCCCGACGGGAGGCCAACTTGCAGGCCGAAGTGTCGGGACTGGTGTGGCTGCCGATCGGTGCGCCGATAGACGTGGCCGGTTATGTGGGCGAGAAGCACGCGATCGCGGCCGCGGTCGCCGCCGAGAACGCCGCCGAGGCGAGGCGGCTGGCCGAGGCTCATGTCAGAGGTCAACTCGCCCGATTGACCAGGATCAACCTGGACCTGACGACAGCGGAGACGGTGTCATGACCGACCCACAGCTGGCCCGCAGACTGGCCGACGAGGCATCCCAGACGCTCGAACGGACATACGACCTGCTGGACCGGATCGCCGAGGAGGTGCTGCGCAGCCGGCCCCGGCGCGCCGCGCTCACCGAGGCGCACTTCGGTGGGCTGC
The DNA here is from genome assembly GCA_945957405.1 of uncultured Mycolicibacterium sp. GTDB lineage: Bacteria > Actinomycetota > Actinomycetes > Mycobacteriales > Mycobacteriaceae > Mycobacterium. The sequence goes on from CAMFLL010000013.1 coordinate 7,751, forward strand.
AGCGGCAACTTGCTGCCCTGCTCGAGGACGAACGCGGCGTCTGGGGGATGGGTTTCATTGCGGCGCCGTTCGTCGTGGAGGGCCGGGAGCGCTACCTCGCCTGGTGGCAGCGGCACAACGACCGGGTGGCCCGGCTGCGCCTGAACTTCGATCCCACCAGCATCGATGTGTATGACTACCTCCAGATGGACTGGTATCAGTTGGCCTCCCGCGGGCAGCGGAGGGTGGCCTACGGCCCATATGTCGACTACAGCGGATCGGACATGTACACGATCACCGCAACGGTTCCGGTGGTCGCCGATGACACATTTCTCGGCATCGCCGGTGCCGACCTGGTGGTGGGTGAGGTGGAGCGCGCCCTGCTGGAGGTGCTGCGGCAGACCGCCGAGGACGCGGTCGTGGTCAACACCGAACGCCGCGTGATCGCCGCGAACACCCCGCGTTGGTTCGTCGGTTCACGCCTGCCTGCGATGCCCGCGGTGGGGCCCGAAGCCGAGCCGACGGCGTTCCGCGAGGTCGCGGAATTACCTCTCGGCACCGGTTGGGTGCTGGCCGTCGCCTGGCCTGACCAGGCCTGATCCGAACCCCTCACACATCTTCGGGAATTCGGGCTGTCGCGCCTATTGACTTTAAGCATCTAGTTCTAGAGTATTTAGAGACGATTCGGTTGCACGTCCCACTCGTCCTCGGAGGTTCTGCAGATGTCACCCGTCACCCTCGGCGCCGTTCCCGAGTTCGACATCCCCGAGTTCGATGTTGCCGACCCGGCTTTCTCGATCACCTCGGCCGAGGTGCACGAGGCGCGGGAACGCAGTTGGTACGCGACGACGCCGTACGGTCTCGCAGTACTGCGCTACGAACAGGTCAACAAGCTGCTCAAGCACCCCAAGCTGAGGCAGGGCAGCGCGGCGTGGCCCGCGCACAACGGCGTCACCGAAGGCCCCTTCGCCGACTGGTTCGCGAGCTGGATCCTCAACAAGGAAGGCGAGGAACACCACCGGTTGCGCCGGCTGATGAACCCCGCGTTCTCACCGAAGCTGATCGGCTCGCTGGTGCCTCGGTTCCAGGCGTTGGCCAACGACCTCGTCGACAACTTCGCCGAACCCGACCGCTGTGAGTTCGTCGGCGAATTCGCCGAACCCTATGCCGCGCGCGTCATCGCCATCATGCTCGGCATCCCCGAAGAAGAGTGGAAGGTCATCTCGGCTGAGTCCGTCACGATCGGCCTCGCCATGGGCGTGACGCTCAAGGAGGATCTGCCCAAGATCGAGTCGGCGCTGCAGAGGCTCTACGAATACAGCGACGACCTGATCGCCGACCGCCGGGCGAATCCGCGCGACGATTTCGTCACCGCGCTGGTCAATGCCTCACGTCCCGAGGATGGCCGGCTGAGCGACACCGAACTCCGGGATGCCATGGTGCTGTTGATCTTCGGCGGCTTCGACACCACCCGAAACCAGCTGGGCCTGGCCATGCAGACCTTCATGGCCCATCCCGACCAGTGGCGGCTGCTCGCCGAGCGGCCCGAGCTCGGCGGCAAGGCAGTCGAAGAGGTCATGCGGGTCAACCCGACCGTGCGATGGGTGACACGCGAAGTGCTCGAAGACTTCGAATACGACGGCGTGCTGCTCACCGCGGGCACCACCGTCCACCTCTACAGCGAATCGGCGGGCACCGACCCCCGAGTGTTCGAACCCGGATTCGACCTCACCGCAGAGCGCAAGCCGCACTTCGGTTTCGGGGGCGGAGCCCACCACTGCCTCGGTCATTTCGTGGCGCGCTCCGATATGAGCGAAGCGCTGCCGCTGCTGGCCCGGCGCATGCGGGATCCCCACGAACTGCCCGGCGCGGAATGGCTGCCCGATTCGGGCAACACCGGGCCGACTCTGCTGCCCATCGGTTTCACATCCGCCTCCTAGCCACACCATCAGCCACGAACTTAAGGACCACACATGCGCGTCACCGTCGACCTCGCCCTCTGCCAGGACCACGGCCAGTGTGCCATCGCCGCACCCACCGTGTTCACCATGAACGACGACGGGAAGCTCGAATACATCGGCCATCCCGACGACTCCGAGCGGGACAACATCGAAGAGGCCGCCGACGTGTGCCCGGCCCAGGCCATCTTCATCGAGGACTGATGTCCGCCTCACAGCACATCGCGGTGGCAGGCGGCTCACTGGCGGGCCTGCGCGCCGCAGAACAACTGCGCGGCCTCGGCCACGCCGGGCCCATCACGGTGCTCTCCGCAGAACGGCACCACCCTTACAACCGCCCACCCCTGTCCAAGGAGGCGCTCGCCGAAAACGGTTCGGCGACAACAGCGGAACTCGCCGCGCGGCTGGCGTTCCGGCGCCGACCGAGCCTGGCCGACGTCGACTTCCGGCTGGGCACCGAAGTGGTGGCCGCCGACCTGGCCGCGCACCGCCTCACCGTGGCATCCGGGGGCACCGTAGACTACGACGCACTGGTGATCGCCACCGGTCTGCGCCCACGCCGGCTCGCCGTACCCGGCCCCGAGCGCGGACGGCACGTGCTACGCACCGTCGAGGACTGTCTGGGACTGCGCGCCGCCCTGCGGCCTCAGGACCGGGCCGTTGTCATCGGGGGCGGGTTCATCGGCTGTGAGGTGGCCGGCACCCTGCGCGCGCTCGGGCACCGGGTCACGGTCGTCGAACCCGCAGGCCCTCCCATGCAGCGCGTCCTGGGCACCGAACTGGCCGAGGCGATCCGCCATCACCACATGGCCCACGGCATCGACTTCGTTATCGGCGCGGGTGTGGCCGGATTCACCGGCGACAACACGGTCACCGGAATCATCCTGGATACCGGCGAGACCCTGCAGGCCGACGTGGTGATCGAGGCCGTGGGGTCGGTGTGCAATGTCGAATGGCTCGACGGGCAGGGGCTGGACCTGCGCGACGGTGTGCTGACCGACAACCACCTCGCGGTCGTCGGCGGTGCCGATACCGTCGCGGTTGGTGACGTGGCCCGCTTTCCCAACCCGCTCTTCGACGAGATCCCGCGCCGCGTCGAACATTGGTCGATGCCCGGTGACACCGCGAAACGGGCGGCGGCAACGCTTTTCGGCCGATTGTGTGGCGAGCCGGACGACACTGCCGACTTCATGCCGGTGCCGGCCTTCTGGAGCCACCAACTCGACGTACGACTGCAGAGCTACGGCTCCCCGGCGCTGGCCGACGAGGTTTGGATCGAGGAGGGCACATTCGACCACCTGACCGGCGGCGTCGTCGCCACCTACCATCGCGGCCACCGGCACGTCGGCACGGTCGCCGTCAACTGCAGCCCGGCCCTGCACCGGACGCTGCGCGACGCGTTCGTGGCCGTGGATGCGACCCGATGACCGTCATCAGCCCTGCCCGACTCAATCCTTCTTCGACCACAACGAGGTGACCCCATGACCACAACACCACTTGACGCGCACCGCCAGGGCAATGCAACCAGTCCCGAGCTCGCCGCGGCACTGTCCACCATCGCTGATCGCGGCGTGGAATTCGTCTACTTCCAGGCCGTCACTATCTCCGGCCGGGTGGTCGGGAAGGTGGTGCCGGCGCGGCATTTCGAGCGCCTCGCCGTCAAAGGGGTGCAACAGCACCAGACCGCGATCGCCAACCTGCAGGGAACCCGCGAGGGTGTCCTGATGGCCGGCGGTGTCCACGCGCCCGAGTACACCGCGATCGCCGACCTCGAGACGTTCGCGGTGCTGCCGTGGGACACGAGCTTCGCCCGGGTGTTCTGCCGGCTGTACGAACCTGACCACCTGGCCGAGCGCGGCGGCCGCGAGTTCGCCTGCGACAGTCGCGGTCTGCTGCGGCGCATGCAGGCCGGCTTCACCGATCGCACCGGCCTGGAACTGCGCACCGGCTGCGAGCCCGAGATGACGTGGCAGGGTGAAGGTTTGGAAGCTCAGTTCAGGCCCGGGTCCAGTCCGGCCTACCACATCGACCACCTGGAACGGAACCGGCCGATCGTCAAGAAGGTCGTCGAATACGCGCAAGCACTTGGCCTCGACATGATCGAAGGCGACTACGAGGACGAGTTCCAGGTGGAACTCAATTTCATGTACGACCGGGCCGACCTGACCGCCGACCGGCTCACCACCTACCGGCAGATCTGCAAGCAGGTGGCACGTGAACTCGGCATCCAGGCCAGCTTCATGCCCAAACCCGCCACCGGCATGATGGGCAACGGTTGCCATCACAACTTCAGCTTCTGGCGCGACGGTGTCAACGTGCTGGCTGAACCCGGTGTCACAGAACTGCATCTGACGGAGATCGGCAAGCACGCGCTCGGCGGACTGCTGGCCCACTCGGCCGGTGCGATGCTGATCAACGGTTCGACCGTGAACTCCTACAAACGCTACTGGGACGCCGGGCAATTCGCGCCGTCACGGATCAACTGGGGGCTCGACAACAAGACGTGTACGGTCCGCCTGTCGGCCAACGGTCGCCTCGAATACAAACTGCCCGACGCCAGCGTCAACCCGTATCTGTCTCACGCTGTGCTGTTCGCCGCGTGCGAGGACGGTATGAAGAACGCGATCGACCCCGGAGCCCCGACCCAGGGATCGTCGTACGACACCCCGGACGATGTGCGGTTCCCGGCACTACCGCTGACGCTCGGTGAGGCCATCGGGGCCTTCCGGGCCGACGAAGTACTGACCCAGGCTTTCGGTTCGGAGCTGTCGGCGTTGCTCGTCGACTTCCACACCGATGAATGGGCTCGTTTCTGTGGATATGTCACTGATTGGGAGCGCGACATGTATTGGAATGACACCCCGTGAGCGCGGCACTGAAGCTGGCCTGCCTGGATGCCGAGGCACCCCCGCTGTTCTCGCTCTGGACACCTGAAAAGGGCAGGCTGGGTTATGAACCCGGCGTCGCCGAGGCGTTGGGCGCCGAGCTGGGGCGGCCCGTCGAGTGGGTCCGCGTGCCGTGGGTCGACATGATCCCGGCCGTGCAGCGTGGTGCGGCCGACGCGGTGCTGTGCGGTCAGGGCATCACCGCGGAACGGCAGGCGCAGGTCGATTTCACCCGGCCGTACGCCATCTTCCACGAGGGGGTCCTGGTGCGCCGTGGCGCCGGGATTCACGGCCCGGCGGATCTGGTGGGCCGCAAGGTGGCCGCGATCGAGAACAGCACCAACATGGCGCTGGCCGAGACCTTCACCGGCGCGCAGCCGGTGGCGTTCGGGGCGGGCTCTGACGACGTGTACGCCGACATGCTCGCCGCGCTGTTGAACTCCGACGTGGATGCGGTTGTCGACGATGACGTGGTTTTCGTCCCCTTGGGTGCCACTCACCCCGATTACGAACTGGCTTTCACCGTGCCGACCGGTAATCGGTGGGGTATCGCCGTGGCCAAGGACCGGCCCGACACCCTGGCCGAGATCGATGCGGCGCTCGGGCGGTTGATCGAGTTGGGCCGTCTCCGCAAGGTGTGGGAGGAGTGGCTTCCAACGCTCGACTACCCGTTCGCGGGGGACTGAGTGTCACGACCGCTGGTGGCGGTGGTCGGCCGCCGCGCCGATCACGTACCGATCCTGCGTTTCTCGGCGACACTGGCCGCCGAGGCCATCTGCGAGGCGGTGTGGGCGGCCGGTGGTGAGCCGGTCGTCCTGCACGGGCCGGCTGCCGAGCCGCTGGCCGAACTACCGGCTCGACTGGCCGGTTTCCACGGTGTGCTGCTCCCGGGCGGCGCCGATGTGGAGCCGAGCCGGTACGGGGCGGCCGCCGCACCCGCCACCACGGACACCGTCGCGTTCCAGGACGAACTGGATCTCGGGATCACCCGGGCCGCCATCGAACTCGATATGCCCGCGTTGGCGATCTGCCGGGGCATGCAGGTACTCAACATCGCGCTGGGCGGCACGCTCGTCCAAGACATCGTCGAGACCGGCGCCGCGCACCGCAACGCAATTCATCACGTCGAGGTGATGACGGGCTCCAGGCTGCACGCCATCGTCGGCACCGAGCGCATCGAGGTGTCGTCGTACCACCACCAGGCCGTCGACCGACTGGGCGCCGGGCTGGCCGTCACCGCCGTGGCCGCCGACGGTGTCATCGAGGCGATCGAACACCGCTGCGCCGATATCGTTGCCGTGCAATGGCATCCGGAGGACCGCCACGGCGTGTCCGGAAGCGACGCCGCGCTGTTTTTCGACCTCGTCGACCGGGCCCGCAAAAGAAAGGACGCTCTGTGACCCACGCCGACCGGGTGCATGTGCGCGACGTCATCCCGGATCTGCCGCTGCCCGACACACCGCGCGCCAGGGTGTGCGTGCTGGCCTCACTCAACTATCCGGACATCAGCGCGGCCGACGTCGCGCTGATCCGCCGGTTCACCCGCGTGGCGCTGGCAACACTCGTCGAGCTCGGTGCGTCCTACGAGCTGTGGGACACCACGGCGGCCCTCGACGACCCCTGCCGGGCACGCGAATTCGACGGTCTCCTGCTGCTGGGTGGCGGTGACATCGACAGTGCCTGCTACGGCGTCACGGCGCCCAACCCGAGAACCTACGGTGTCGACGCACGGGCCGACCGCGACGCGTTCGCCGCGATCGCCGCCGCGGAGACCGCCGATCGCCCGATCCTGGGCATCTGCCGCGGTTCCCAGCTGCTCAACGTCGCGCGCGGCGGCACCATCATCGGGGACATCACCGACTACACCCTGCACCACGGGGCACCAGGAGAGCCGGAGTTCGTCGACGAGCCGATCGACATCACCCCGGGAACGCGGTTGGCCTCGATCCTGCGAACCGCTCGGGTGATCGGACGGTCGGGCCACCATCAGGCGGTGGATCGCGTGGGTGCCGGACTGGTGGTGGCCGCGCGCGCTCATGACGGCATCACCGAAGGTATCGAGGACCCGGACAGGTTCTACCTCGGTGTGCAGTGGCACCCCGAAGACGAGGACGGACCCGAAGTCGACCGGCTGCGACTTTTCGGTGCTTTTGTCGCTGCGGCCGAGGAGTCGCGTCGGGTCACTGTGACCGCGGCAGCGCCCCGGGGGTAAGACTGCACGTGTGGCCATCACTGCGCGGGGTCTGACCGAGATCGAGAGCCTCGGCCTGTCGTTGATCGCAGGCGCGCAGGGCGCCGACCGCGACATCGCGTGGGCGCACGCCATCGAGTTACCGGACCCGACGCCCTACCTCGCGGGCGGTGAACTGGTGATGACCACCGGAATCAACCTCGGCACCGATGCGTCAGCGCAATTCGATTACGTGACGCGGCTTGCCGCCGCCGGCAGCGCCGCACTGGCGGTCGATACCGGCACCCGGTTCGCGGAGGTGCCCCCGGGGGTACTGGCCGCGGGGGACCAGACGGGTATCCCGGTGCTCGCGGTGCCGGCGTCGACACCGTTCATCGCGATCGCCAGGGTTGTCATCGATGCGCTCAAGGCCGATGAGCTGCGGTCCGTCCAACGGGTCGTCGATCAACAGGAGGTGCTGGCGCGGGCCACCTTGCGTGGCGGCATCCCGGGCGTGGTGAGTGCGCTCGCAGACTGCCTGCCTGCGGCGGTGGTCGCCGTGGGCGTCGACGGTCGGGTGCTGGCCGCCGGTGGAGCCGGTCGGGAGCGGTTGATCGACATGCTCACCGAGGGCGCTGACGCCCCCGTCGGGCGGCGGCAGGGCGGGTACGTCACGAACGACGGCGACGCGTTCGTCACCGTGCAGAAGCTTCGCGCCGCGCAGGCCGTCCGCGGTCAGCTCGCGGTCCGGACCGCGCAGCCCCTGTCCTCCCCGGACCGCCTGCTGGTGGCGCATGCGGTGTCGCTGATCTCGATCGCGCTGGAGAAGCCCGCGCGGGTCATCGACGTCGAACAACGGCTGCGTGGTGCCGTCACTCGCGACATGCTGCTCGGCTCAGGCACAGTCGACGACGGCGTGCTGCGCTACTTCGGTCTGGATCCGCACGGCGACGTCGTGGTGGCTCTGCTGCGCGGGATGGGGCCCGTGCTGGCGGCCGAGCAGGAGCTGGGCCGGCTGTTGTCCCCGACGGGCCCCTATCTACTGACGCCGATCGACGATGAGATCGTCGTCGTGCTACCTGCGGACGGCAGTCGTCACCGGTTGCTCGGTGTGACAGCCGAACTCGGCCCTGCCGCGGGTGGGGCAAGCCTGCCCGTTCGGGTCGACGGCGTCGCGGTGGGACTGGCGCAGGCCCGTGTCGCCGCACAGTCGCGCTCGGGCGGTGTCACCGACTTCGGCGCCCTCGGCGCCCTCGGCGTCCTGATCGGAGGCCGCAGCCGCGCCGAGCTGCGACTGCTGGCGGCGCCCCTGGATCCGCTGCGCGACAGCGCCGAACTCATCACGACGCTCGAGGCGTTCCTGCGGCGCAACGGGCAGATCGAGGCGGCCGCGGCCGAACTCGGTGTGCACCGGCACACGATGCGCAACCGGATGCGGCGCGTCCAGGACCTGCTCGGCGACGACCTCGAATCAGCCGACAGCCGCGCGCAGTTGTGGCTGGCCGTCAAGGCCTGGCAGGTGCTGGCGAGTCAGGCTTGAGCCCCGTCGAGCCGTGGTGGGCCGCTGCGGTAACTCACGGGGGTCGCCGACATCTCGATCGGGTTGGCCACCTGCAGCGTGGCACTGTCGGGCACCGACACCGTCGCCTCGATGCCCAGGCTACGGGCAAAGGCGAACGCCTCGGCCAGGTCGTTGATCGGCCCGGCCGGCACTCCCACTGCCGTCAGCGCGGTGTACCAGTGGTCGGCACCGTCTGCCTTCAACGCGGGTTCGAGGATGGCGCACAACGCATCCCGATTGGCCACCCGCAACGGGTTGGTGAGGAACCGCGGATCGTCCCCGAGTTCGGGTCTACCGACCGTGGCGGCGAACAGCTTGAACTGCTTGTCGTTGCCGACCGCCACCGCAATGGGTCGATCGGCTGTATCGAACACCTGATACGGGGTGATGCTGGGATGCCGGTTGCCCATCATGCCGGGTACCACACCGGCGCCCAGGTAGCCCGAGGCCTGGTTGACCATGGAGGACAACAGCACCGAGAAGAGATTGGTGTCGACCCGCTGCCCTTCGCCGGTGCGGTCCCGGTGAGCCAGGGCAGCCAGGATGCCACTCAACGCGTGCAGGCCGGCCAGCACATCGACCAGTGCGACACCGGCTTTGGTGGGGTCGCCCGGTTCGGTACCGGTGACGCTCATCAGGCCCCCGACGGCCTGCACCAGCAGATCGTAACCGGGGAGCGCCGCGCCGCCGCCTTGGCCGAAACCGGTGATCGAACAGTAGATCAGGCCAGGGCGGATCGCGGCGAGATCCTGGTAGCCCAAGCCGAGTTTCTCCATGGTCCCGGGCCGGAAGTTCTCCACCACGATATCGGCGCCGGCCACCAGGTCACGGGCGCGGGCCCGGTCGTCGGCGTCGGTGAGATCCAGTGCAACGGAACGCTTGTTGCGGTTGACCGAGTTGAAATACGTTGCGACACCGTCTGAGTCGTAGGGCGGGCCCCAATGCCGGGTGTCGTCGCCGACGCCCGGCCGTTCGATCTTGATGACCTCGGCGCCGAAATCGCCGAGCATCATCGTGGCGTACGGTCCGGCGAGCACCCGGCTGAAATCGACGACGACGATGTGGTCCAGTGCGCCGGCCATCACGCACCTGCCGTTCCGCCGCGCAGATACACGGTCGTGGTGTGGGTGAAGAAGTCCTTGGCGGCGGCGCCCTGCTCTTTGGGGCCGAGTCCGCTCTTCCTCGCGCCGCCGAAGGGAACATGCGGATCGGCACCTGCCGACTCCGAATTGACATGCAGCACACCGACATCGATGTGGTCGACGGCCTGGAGCACCCGAGTGACATCCTGGGTGAACACCGCGGCCGACAAACCGAACTCGCTGTCGTTGGCCAGATGGAACGCCTGCTCGGCGTCGGTGGCGCGCTTGACCGCCAGGACGGGCCCGAACAACTCCTGGGTCCAGACGTCGGCCGCGGCGCCGTTCAGCTCGACGATGGTGGGGGCGATGAAGTACCCCTCGGCGAGCGCGCCGTCGGTATAGGGCACCGCCCCGGTCAACACGGTCACCCCCTGTGCGGCGGCGGTGCCGATACCTGCCGTGATCGAAGAGTGTGCTGCCTCGCTCACGACGGGGCCCATCTGCGTCGCGTCGTCGGCGGGATCGCCCACCGTGAGCGTCCGGGCACGATCGACCAGCCTGCCCAGGAACGTCTCGGCGATGCCGTCCGTGACGATCAGTCGTGATGTGGCGGTGCACTTCTGCCCGGTGGACCGGAACGCCCCCAGCATCACCTGCTCGACGGCGAGGTCGATGTCGGCGTCGTCGAGGACCACCGCGGCGTTCTTCCCGCCCATCTCGGCCTGCACCGGCACCCCCCGGGCCGCCGCGGCAGCCGCGATCCGCCTGCCGATCCCGGTGGACCCGGTGAAGGTGATGGCGTCGATGTCGGCGTGACCGACGATGGCGTCACCGATGTCCGAGCCCCCGACGAGCAGGTTCAGCACCCCGGCGGGCAGTCCGGCCTCCTGCAACGCCTGCGCCAACCGCACCGCGAGCAGCGGAACGGTACTGGCGGGTTTCCACACCACGGTGTTGCCGTACACCAATGCCGGCGCGATTTTCCAGGCCGGGATGGCGATGGGGAAGTTGAACGGTGTGATGACACCGACCACGCCGACCGGCTTGCGCATCACCAGGATCTGCTCGCCGGCCCGCGGGGAGGCGAAGATCTCGCCGGCCTGTCGGTCGCCCTCGTTGCCGTAGTAGCGCAGGATCTGGGCGGCACGCCGCACCTCGCCCACGCCTTCGGTCCTGGTCTTGCCTTCCTCGGCCGCGAGTTCGAGACCCCACGCATCGGCGTGTCGGTCCACCACGTCGGCGGCCTCGAGCAGCACCGCGCCACGCTGGTGGATGGGTGTCGCCGCCCACTGTGCGGCGGCCTTGGCGGCAGCGGCTACGGCGGCGTCGACGTCGGAGAGGCCTGCGGCACCACCTTCGGCCACCACCACGCTCGGGCGTGCCGGGTTCAGACTGCGCAGGTCAGCACCGGTACCCGGGTACCACACGCCGGCCACCAGATGCTGGATGGCAACGGGAGCGGTGGTCATGACCGGAATGCCGCGATGCCGGTCAACGCCTTACCGATGGACAACAGGTGCATCTCGGAGGTGCCCTCGTAGGTGAGCACCGACTCGAGGTTGTTGGCGTGCCGCAGCGGTGAGTACTCCAGCGTGATACCGCTGCCGCCCAGCAGGGTCCGGCATTCGCGTGCGATGGCGATGGCCTCCCTGACATTGTTGAGCTTGCCCAGGCTGACCTGCTCGGGCCGGACGCCTTCGGCATCCTTGATCCGCCCGAGATGCAGGGCCAGCAGCATGCCCTTGCCCAGTTCGACGGTCATGTTGGCCAGCTTCTCCTGCGTCAGCTGGTAACTGGCCAGCGGGCTGTCGAACACCTCGCGGGACTGCGTGTAGTCGATGGTGGTCTCCAGGCTGTCGCGCGCCGCACCGAGCGCGCCGAACACGATGCCGAATCGCGCCTCGTTGAGGCACGAGAGTGGGGCGCCGAGGCCGACGGCCCCGGGAAGCTGCGCCGAGGCGGGCAGGCGCACATTGTCGAGCACCAACTCGGAGGTCACCGAGGCGCGCAGGGACAGTTTGCGGTGAATCTCGTTGGCGGTGAAGCCCGGGGTGTCGGTGGGCACCAGGAACCCGCGGATGCCGTCGTCGGTCTGTGCCCACACGGTGGCCACGTCGGCGAGGTTGCCGTTGGTGATCCACATCTTGGTGCCGTTGAGGACCCAGTCTGCGTTTTCTCCGCCGCCGTCACGGCGCGCGCGGGTGCGCATACCGGCCGGGTTGGAGCCGAAGTCGGGTTCGGTCAGCCCGAAGCAACCGATCGCGTCACCGGCGGCCAGTCGCGGCAGCCATTCGTTCTTCTGGTCCTCCGACCCGTACCGGTGGATCGAGAACATCGACAGCGAGCCCTGGACCGACACGAAGCTGCGGAAGCCGCTGTCGCCGGCCTCCAGTTCCATACACGCCAGCCCGTAGCTGACGGCGTTGGTGCCCGCGCAGCCGTAACCGTCCAGGTGCATGCCGAGCACGCCGAGGTCACCGAACTCCTTGGCGAGTTCCCTGGGCAGGGTGGCCGATTCGAACCACTCCTCGACGTTCGGCTTCAGCCGGGTGTCGACGAACTTGCGGACGGTGGCGGCGATGTCACGCTCATCGTCGTCGAGCAACCGGTCGGTGTCGAACAGTTCGAGCGGCTTGTAGGTGGCCTTCTTGGCCGGTGTCGCGATGGTGGTGCTCATGGTTGTCTCCTTCTACAGTGCCGCGAAGCCGTCGCGCAGGACGTCGAAGGCTTCGATGAGTAGTTCGTCGGAAATGGTCAATGGTGGCAGGAATCGCAGCACATTGCCGAAAGTTCCTGCCGTCAGGGTCAATACACCGTTCTGCCGGCAATGCCGGGTCAGCGCGGTCACGGCGTCTCGGTTGGGCTCGCGGCCGCCCGGCACCACGAGTTCGGCGGCGATCATCGCCCCGCGGCCGCGGATGTCACCGATGATGTCGGTGCCGGCGGCGATGCTGTGCAATTCGCGGACGAGGACATCGCCGATGGCGCGGGCGCGGTCGATGAGCTGACCGTTCTCGATCTCGTCGAAAACCCCCAGCGCCGCCGCGCAGGAGATCGGGTTGCCGCTGTAGGTGCCGCCGATCCCGCCGGGGTGGGCGGCATCCATGACGTCGGCACGGCCGGTGACCGCGGCCAGCGGCAGCCCGCCGGCCAATCCCTTGGCGGTGGTCACGAGGTCGGGGACCAGGCCCTCGTGCTCACAGGCGAACCACGCTCCGGTGCGGGCGATGCCGGTCTGGACCTCGTCGGCCACCAACAAGATGCCGCGATCACGGCAGAACGCGGCCACCGACTGCAGGAAGCCGGGTGCGGGGACGATGAAACCGCCCTCACCCTGGATGGGTTCGACGACGACACACGCCACGGCGTCGGCACCGATCTGGGCGTCGACCAGTTGGGCGAACTGGCTGAATGCTTCGTCCGCGCAGTTCTGCGGTCCCGACGGCCACCGGTACGGGTACGCCATCGGCGCCCGGTACACCTCGGGTGCGAACGGCCCGAACCCGTGCTTGTACGGCTGGTTCTTGGCCGTCATCGTCATGGTCAGCAATGAGCGGCCGTGAAACGCGTGGTCGAAGACCACGACGGCGGGACGCCCGGTGGCGGCGCGGGCGTACTTGACCGCGTTCTCCACCGCTTCGCTCCCGGTGTTGAACAGGGCGGTGCGTTTGTCGTGGTCACCGGGAGTGATCCGGTTGAGCACCTCGGCGACCTCGAGGTAGGGCTCGTATGGCGTGGCCAGGAAGCAGGTGTGGGTGTACTGCGCCAGCTGGGCGGCGGCGCGCGTGACCACGGCCGGCGCCGCGTTGCCCACCGTCGTGACCGCGATACCGCTACCGAGGTCGATGAACGAGTTGCCGTCGACGTCGACGACCACGCCGCCGCCCGCGGCCGCCACGTACACGTCGGCGGCGCTGCCCAACCCGGCCGGCAGTGCCGCGTCGCGGCGGGCAGCCAGCTCGAGGGAGCGGGGGCCGGGAACGTCGGTGTGGATGCGGCGTACCTGGTGCAACTCGGGGCCGCCGAGCAGAGTCGTTGTCACGGTATCCAGGCTAGAGTCACCGACATCGGACGCGTATGGCCGTGGTGGATATCGGCGGCGTGCATATTGTCCGGCTCGGCGAATCGAGGTGTGGCCGGACGGACGATCGCGCGACGTGGGTGCTGTGGAGCGATAGTCTCGTCGTCACCCCCAGCAGAAAGCCGCGCACTCGAATGCCCCCGATCTCCAGGATGGTCTCCAGGATCGCCCTCTATGCAGCCTTCGGTGCGTGCGCCCTCGGCCTGGTGCCGGCCGCTCATTCCTCGCCGTGCGACCCGGACACCATGCGGATGTCGCCGCAGCCGGTGCTGTCGTGTCCCGGTGTCGAGCCGGCTCCACAGATGCTTCCGCCGGCTGCGCCCATCGCCGCTGCTCCGATCGCGCCACCTCCGGCCGGTCCGGTCGACGCCGACGCGGGGGCGTCGCCAAACGCGCTTCCCGCGCCCGGCCAGGCGCCTGATGTGCCACCGGTCTTCAACGCGGACGGCAGCCAGAACTTCGGTCAGGGTGGGTTCTTTGGCGGGATCTGGGACGAGTTCCACAGCGATTTCCACAACGGGGTCCCCGCCGACCTGGTCTACGGTCCGGCCCCAGCGCCACCGCCGCAGTAGGCGCACACCGGCACCCGTTTCCCGGTGCCTTCAGACCGCGTCATGGTCGCGGCCTGCCTACAGTGCCCCGCCAGTGAGGGGCGACCTCGAGAAAGGCGACGCGTGCTTGCTGTGCTGGAAGCCTTCTCGATCATCACCGTGGTGATCGCCGTCGGCGTCGTGGTGGGGTGGCGTGGTGTGCTCGGCGACAACGCCAAAATGGTCCTCAACCGCACCGCGTTCCACATCGGGGTTCCGGCACTGCTCCTGCTCAGCCTCGCCGACTCCGAGCCCACCCAGGTGTTCTCGCTCACGCTGTTGGTATCGGCCATCGCGGCGCTCGCCCTGTACGGCGTGTACTTCGTGATCGCGAGGGTGCAGCGGTTGCGGCGCGGTGAGGCGACCGTCGGCGCGATGTTGTCGTCGTACGTCAACGCGGGCAATCTCGGCATACCGCTGTCCACCTATGTGCTGGGCAGCACCACCGAAGTGTCGTCACTCATCCTGTTCCAGATCCTGATTCTGGCGCCGATCAGCATCGGACTACTCGATTCGGAACAGTCTCAACACCTTTCGGTGAGCCGCCGAATCGCTGCGTTGTTCGCCAATCCGATCATCGCGGCCAGTGCCGTCGGTCTGGCGCTGAGCCTGGCGGATATCGGCGTGCCCCAGGTGGTCCGCGACCCGTTGGAGCTACTGGCCGCCCTGGCGGTCCCGACCGTGCTGTTGGCATTCGGGATCTCACTGGCCGACCGCAGGCGTGACGGCACCAACGGCGTCGACCGCCGCCAACTCTCGGTCGTGGTGCTATTGAAGGTCGTCCTGATGCCGGTCGTGGCGTATGCGGTGGCGCGATGGGGCTTCGGCGCCACCGGTCATCAGCTGATGATCGTCACCGTGCTCGCCGCGCTTCCGTCGGCCCAGAACATCAATACCTACGCCGCGCTGTATCAGCGGGGCGAGGCGCTGGCTCGCGACGCCACTCTGGTCAGCACCATCGTTTCCGTGCCGGCCATCATGGCCGCGGTCGCCGTCACCAGCTGACGCAGCGCCCCCGCCGATCGGTCGATCGGGCTGGGACAGGCGCTTCATTCATGACAGAAGACCGTGAGTCTTGTGCTGACCGCATGACGCGGACGGTCGGGGGGCAATCATCGATCGCAATATCGTTGCTGTATCTGCGCTAGCACTGTGCTAGTGAGCAAACACAATGAGAGGTCGTGCGGCGGCTTCGGCGTAGGCCGGACGCCCGCCGACGCGGAGTGAGCTCGCCGCCCCGGCCACGGGCGTCCGGCCGCTCCATGTCGTCGGAGCGGCTGCGGTCTTCCACTCGTGTTCTGGCGTGCGGCGGGGCGTCGGCGCTGCTCTGTCGGTCATACGCGGCGGAATGGTGTTATGCGTCGTGTCGTGGACGGCGTTCGTCGGCCGACCACGTCCTCGCAGGTCAGTGACTTTGCGGTGCAATCTGGCCGCGATCCCCCCGTGGTGGACGCGCGGCACTTTTCTGACATCTCGCGTTCTAAGTGTTGCTCTGCCGCACCGTCAGGTAGCCTCCAACAAGCAAACTACAAAGTATTTGCTGACAGCGGGTATGTCGAGTAAATTTCAGACCCGAGTGGCATGGAAAGGACATCTCGCCGATGACCGTGGCCCCAGAGGCGACGCAACAGGCTGTTCGGACAGCACTCGCGGGGGGCGAAAAGGACCGGACCCGGTTGGGCCGGGAAAGGGGGACCGCCCATGACGACAGGCGCAATCGCGATGTCGGGGCAGTACTCGGGACTGACGGTTGTGAGTCCTGAGCGCCGCGGCGGCGCCGTCAAGCGCGGCCGACACTTCCGCCCAGAGGGTCCCGACGGCTTCGCCGACCGGTTGAACCGGCTGTTCGCGAGTGTGTACGGACCGGGGCAGAAGCGGCCCTACCGCAACTGCGAGGTCATTCGTTGGCTCTCGTCTCGGGGTGTCTGGCTCTCGGACCCGTATCTCTCGCAGCTCCGCCGGGGACAGCGCACCCGGCCCGCCGACGAGGTCATCGTGGCCCTGGCTGACTTCTTCGGGGTCGATGCCGCCTACCTCAACGACGACGACCCCGCCTACACGGCGCGCGTCGACGCCGACCTGATGTGGATGGCGATGTCGCGGGACACGTCCGTTCGCCGGCTCACCGCAGTGTTACTGGATTTGTCCCCGCGGGCCCGCAAGGCCCTCCTGGACGAATTCGACAGCGAGCACCCCTCGTCAGACTGACGTCCCTGCACAGCTCCGCCAGGCCAATCGGGTAACACGGGTACCTTCGGTGCCGATATCATCGGCAGTAACGACAACCCCACCCGCCTCGTCTGTAGCGGAGGACCCATGCGACGCAGTTGGACGACGGCCCTTGGTGCCGTCGGCGTGGCTGCCGCCCTCGTCGGCTCCGAGGTCTTGGGCGGTATCTCCCCGGCGGTGTCCCATGCGGTGCCGGGCCCGGAGGCCAAGGATTTCTCGAAGCCCGCGATCGTCATCCTGGGTTACGGCCTGAACCCGGACGGCACGATGCGCCCCATCCTGCGGCGCCGCGTGCTGACCGGCTTGACGGTTGCCCAATTCTTTCCGCAGTCGCCGATCATCGTGACCGGCGGTAACCCGCAGAACGGCAACACCGAAGCGGGTCAGATGCGCAAGATGCTGCTGATGCTCGGCTTCCCCGACAGCCGCATCATCGTCGAGGACAGGGCCAACAGCACCGTCCAGAACGCGGCGTTCTCGGTACCGCTCGCCGAACAGGCAGGGACCTCGGGCATCATCGTCGTGACCTCGTCGACCCATCAGGACCGCGCCGACGGGAACTTCGCCGATGCCGGCGGCAATGTCCTTGCGACGGTGAGCTACCCGGACGGCAATCCGACGGTGAACGTCGTCCAGTTCGCGCGCGACGCGATGAGCCCCTTCGTCAACGTCGGCTGACAACAGTCCGGTCGGGCGCCGGCGGTGCAGAGTGGTCCGATACCCGAGCGTCGAACCGCCGCGCGCGCGACACTGAGAGGGCCGGCTACTCGTCTCGTGGGGAGGGCGGCATGACACAGCACGTCGATGCGCGAACGATGCTCAAAGGAACAGCGCCTGCGTTGGCCGTCATGGCGCTGGCGGTGTCGGCATGGTTGGTGTCGTGTGAGATTGCGCCATCGCAGCCGCCGGATCGAACACTGCCGAACACCACGGCGACCGCAGGACCGGCGGGTCCGCCGCCGACCACGCCAGATGCGCTGGGGGGCGGGTTGACACTGCCCGCGGCCTCGACGACTGGGTCGACGCGGGCCGGACTGCCGGTGCTCACCGCGCCCGGGCCCACCACGGAACCGCTACCGGCGACGGTGCCGCCGAAAGGCTGAGACAGACGGCACCGGCGCGTGGCAGTCAGGCCGCGACTGCAGCGTCGATCAGGTCAGCGGCCACCGACCTGGCATGCAGGAGCGGTGCGCTGTCGTTGAGCGAGGTGGCCAACGCCGTGGCACCCTCGAACAGAACCGCCAGCTGGTTGCCGAGAAGGTAGGGATCCCGGGCACCGGCTTCGAGGGCCACCGTCGCCAGTCGCTGTGCGAAGCGCTGCTTGTGGGCACGCACCAGCTCGTCGACGCCGGGCAGTTCGCCGGCGGATTCCACGGCCGCGTTATGGAAGGGGCAACCCCGCAGACGTCCGCTCGGCTTGGCCTCGAACACCGCGAGCAGGCGATCCCGGGGAGTCAGCTCCACGAGATCGAGGCGGCGTTCCATCGGCGAGCCGCCCCGCTCGTCGATGCCGCGCAGGTAATCCTCGACGAGTTCGGTCTTGCGTGAAAAGTGTTGGTAGAAGGTGCGCTTGGAGACATGCGCGTGCCTGATCAGCAGATCGACTCCGGTGGCATGAATGCCATGGCGGTAGAAGAGCTCGGCGGCTGCCCGTCTGATGCGTTCGCGTGCACCGCGGCCGCCGACTGGTGTCTCTTGGGCGGGCATGCCCGCAGGATACCGATCGGTATACCTATTAGTCAATATCGTTCAGTATGTCAGGAATTGTGATTAATAATAGGAGACAGATCAGTTTACTTTGACTGCATGCGCCGCTAACGTCGCATTTGAGACCGATCGGTCCACCGACAGCTCAGGAGAGTCACGTATGGCCAGTACGTCCGCCAACCCCGTCCTGGTGATCGGAGCCACGGGCCGCCACGGGAACACCGGGGGACACCTGGTGCGACGCCTGATCGAGGAGGGGCGGGCAGTGCGCGTTCTGGCCCGCACTCGTGGTGAGCGAACCGACGCGCTGGAAGGCGCTGGCGCCGAGATCATCGAGGGCGACCTACATGAGCGCCGCTCACTGGTCGCCGCACTGGCTGACGTCGACCTGGCGTACTTCACCTACCCGATCGGTGCGGGCATCGTGTCCGCCGCGGCCAACTACGCGGCGGCCGTGCGCGAGGTGGGCCGCAATCCGCGCACGGTGGTGATGTCGATGGGCCCGGCGCATCCCGCGCACCCGAGTCGGCTCGGCAGGGACCAGTGGCTGGCCGAACACGTCCTGCAGTGGGCGGGACTGGATCTGCTGATCCTGCGGATTACCGCACTGTTCCACCAGAATCTGCTGGTGCTGCACTCACGCTCGATCCGCGACGAGGGCGTGATCCGCAGCTCGTTCGGAACCGACCCGATCGGCTGGATCAACGGAATCGACGCCGCCGAAATCGGCATGGCGGCCATGCTGCACCCCGACCGCTTCGATGGGACCGTCACATATCCGCTGGGCCCCGAGGGCTTCAGCTACGCCGAGGTCGCCGCCCTGCTGAGCGAACTCCTCGGGGAGACCATCACATTCGAACAGGTCGGTGCCGAGCAGTGGCGCAGGGAACTGATCGAACTGTCTGCGCTGGACGACGGCGAGGTGGTCAATACCGCGATGGCGCAGCACATCTCCTCGGTGGGTGCGGTACACGCCGGACAGGGTTCGACGCGAGGCGGCGGAATCGACCCCGGCGGGCTGGCAGCCCTAACTCGCCGCGGTGCCGTACCGCTGCGCGAATTCCTGATCGCCAACCTGGACGCCTTCCGTCCCGTCCGCATCGATTCGATCGACACCGAAAGGTCAGCATATGAACTCTGAAACGCTCACCATCGAACATCCGTCACACCGTCTTGTCGTCGCACTGCCCGACTCCTATGAAGCGGCGCGAGCCACGTACGAGGCGCTGGTGCCGGAAGTCGACCATGCCGCGTATGCGTCGGCACACTCGTGGCGGGACACGCTGGCGATTGCCGAGAAGAACGCGCCGCACGGTTTCATGCGGTATTTCGCGGTCGACATCGCTCCCATGATGACCGGTTCGCAAGCACCGTGGCGCGCCACCCAGTACCTGATGGGTAACCACACCATCGCCGAACGCATGTTCCGTCATGACCCGTCGGTCATGTTGCACGCACCGCTGCGGACGCTGCTCTACGTGGACGCGGCCGGCGTCACGCGCTTCGCCGCCGATCAACCGAGTCTGCTTTTCGCCAGCTACGGCAATCCCGAGATCACTGCTGTCGGTCTGCATCTCGATTCGCTGCTGGCCACGTTGTTCGGCCTACTCGGCGCGCAGGTGCCCGCCTCGCTCGAGCCCAAGGTGGCCACGTAGCGTCGTGGCGGTGTACTCGGTGCGGAACAGTCCACGTCGCTGCAGTTCGGGTACCAACTGGTCGACGATGTTGACCAACCCGTCGGGGAAGTAGTCGACGTTGAGGTTGAAGCCGTCGGCGCCTCGGCCGATGAACCATTCCTCGATGCTGTCGGCCACCTGTTCGGGGGTCCCGACCAGGCTGCGATGGCCATTGGGGTTGCGTTCCAACAGTTCCCGGACGGTCAGGTCGTCGCGGCGGGCCAGGTCGAGAATCGCCGAGGCGAAACCGCGACTGGGACCGCGTTGGGTCTGGTCCAACAGCGTCCATGGCAGCGGCTTGTCCAGTTGCAGGTCGCCCGGTGCAAGGCCGAGCGTGGCACTGAGGCCCTGGAGTTCATCGTCGAAGCCGGCGACGTCGTCGAGCCATTCCTTGCGTTCGCGGGCCTCCCGCTCCGTGGAGCCGAGCACGGGAAATAAACCGGGCAGGATGACCACCTCGTCCTCGCTGCGACCGTGCTGTGCCAGTTGGCCTTTGACGTTGCGGTAGAAGTCCTGGGCACCGGACAGGGTGTGGCTGACCGCAAAGATGGCATCGGCGTACCGCGCCGCCAGCGCGGTGCCCTGGTCCGAACCGCCGGCTTGCAGCAGGACGGGCCTGCCCTGTGGCGAGCGCGGCACGTTCAATGCCCCGGTCACCGAGAAGTACCGGCCCGCATGACTGATCGGGTGGATGCGGCCGACATCGGCGAACTTGCCGGACTGTTGATCGGCGACCAGCGCGTCGCGGCCCCACGACTCCCACAGGCCGAGGACCACCTGCACCGCTTCCTCGGCGCGGGCATACCTGTCGTCGTGGTCGGCGAGCTCGGTCAGGCCGAACAGAGGCGCGGCCTGAGCCGAGCGGGTGGCCACGACATTCCACGCCGCCCGGCCACCGGACACCAGGTCGAGTGACGCGATGGCGCGGGCGATGTTGTACGGATGCTGGAAGCTCGACGAGACGGTGGCCACCAGGCCGACGTGATCGGTGGCGCGGGCCACCGCGGTCAGCGCGACGATCGGGTCCAGCGCTTGCCACGGCCGCGACACCCGTGGCGCGCCGTAATCGAATCCGTCGCTGAAGAACACGGCGTCGAGGAGGCCGCGTTCCGCGATCCGGCCGATCTCCTCGTAGTATCCCAGATCCAGGAATCCCAACGGGTCGGGCTGGACGCGCCAGGACGCCGGGTGCCTGCCGGAGTTGTTGACATTGACGTTGAGGTGCAGCTGCCGCTCATTCACGGTGTACTCCGTTCCGGCTGTCGTAGGTCATCGATGCATGCGAACGGGGCACCGATGCTCCATGGGTCGGCGACCTCGGCGTCGAGCAGCCAGCGCGCGATCGAATTCGGTTTCCAGCGCACCGCGTCGTGCAGCGTGTGGGTGCGGGCGTCCCGCCAGTACCGGTCCAGCCCGAGCGCGGGAGTCGTCGAAGCCGTTCCGCCGATGTCGAACAGTGCGGTGGTGACTGCCAGCGCCGCGCGAGTGCTCACCACCTTGGCCGCGGCGACTTCGTAGAACACGTCGACGACGGTCGTCAGGTCTGAATCCCGGTGCAGGTGAGCAAGTCTGGTGGCGGCGGCTTCCACCAGCCGGCGAGCGGTCAGCGCGGTGATGTGCAGCTCGCCGAGCTGTGCGACGCCGAGGGCGTCGTCGGTGAAGGCCCGCACGCCGCTGCCCCGGCCCGCGTGCACGCGGCGGTCCAGGCCAACCGCCTCGTCGACGGCGCCCGCGGCGATCCCCGCGTCGATCGCCGCGTGGATGAGCTGACTGAAACCCGAGATCCGGTATGTGGCAACCGGGTCGACGGCGGCGGGTAGCACGGCGTGATCGGCGACGGCCACATCGTGGAACTCTGCGGTTCCCGATGCGGTGGTGCGCTGACCGAGGCCGTTCCAGTCGTCCTGAATCACCACCCCAGGTGCCGACGTGTCGACCACCACGGTGCGCACGGCGCCGGTGTGATCCTTTGCGGCCACTGCGATGTGATCGGACAGCAGTGAGCCCGTCGCATAGACCTTGCGGCCCGACAGTGTCCAACCCGACCCGTCATACACCACCGCGGTACCGTGCTCACCGGGATGTCGCTCGCCCGGTTCGGCGGTGGCGTTACCCAGCACCGCTCCGGCGCCGAGCCGGCCGAGCCACAGGTTGCGCTGGTCACCGGTCGTGGTCAGGCGGATCCGTTCGACACTGGCGAAGTGGTTCTGCGGGATCTGACTCAGGCTGCCGTCGACCCGAGCGAGGGCGAACACCGCCGCCATCACGGTCTCCGGGCCCAGGCCCAACCCGCCGAACTCGGGGGGAACGGTCAACGCCCAGAACCGGATCCGGCGCAACGCTTCGATCTCCATCCGCGCATACTCGCGCGTGCGATCACGGCGCGCGGCGCCGGCCTTCGCGGCCTCGACCACCTCCTCGAGTTCGGCGAGGAACCCGGCCGCCCCGGTCTTCGGGGTGGTGTCGACGAGTTCGGCGGTCACGAGGCCGCCTGGGCCTGTTCCGACCCGACGGCCTTCTGCGCCTCGTTGTAGCGTGGATCGAAGCCGATACCGACATCGGGCAGGGTCGAGATCGCGGCGCCGTCATGTAGCGTCTGCGCCACCTTCTGCTCCTCGTCGATCAGGTTGGCGTCGAACGCCCAGAAGTCGCCGCTGCGGACGTGGTACTCGAACTCGGTGCGGTCGTCGGCGACCTTGAGTTGTTTGGCGATGATGGCCTTGGCCTCGTCCGGGTGGTTGTTGTACCAGTCCCAGAAGCCCGACAGCCGGCCGAAGAAGTCGTTCAGTGCGGCGGACTTGTCCGGATCCGTCAGTGCTGCCCGCGACGCCGTCCAGACGTTGAGCGCGGGGATACCGGTGTCCCTGTCGGTGAGCAGGATCTTCGCGTCGCCGGATTTCAGAGAGCTCAGGATGGCGGCTTGGTTACCCGAATACACGTCGGTGCGGCCGGAGTTGAAGGCCGCCGCGGATGTGGCGCCGTCCGCGAACTGCGTCGGCACGATGTCTTTCGGGGTCAGTCCAGCCTTGACCAGTGACACCAGGTACTGCGCGTGGTTGTAGCCGCCGAAGTTGAATGCCCAGGTGTGACCGCGTAATTGGGAGACGTCGGTGATACCCGAGGACGTCCGGACGGCTGTCACCAGTGGTGCATAGGTGGGATCGCTGCTGTTGCGCCAGCCGGCGACGATCTCCAGCGGCGCCGTGTCCTTCTCCCACGCTGTCTTTGCGTTGGCCTGTTCGATGATCAACGAGGTGTCGCCCATGTGTCCGAGATCGATGGCACCGGCGTACAGCGCCTGCAAGTTGGCGGCCGGCCCGGTGAGGTTGCTCCAGTCGACCTTGAAGTTCGCGCCGTTCAGAACCCCGGACGCCTCGATGAGCGCAGGGAACGCGGTGTCCTGGTAAGAGATCCGCAGGTCGGCGGAGCCACGCTTGCTGGAGCCGTCGTCGGCGCAGGCGCTGACCGTGACGATCGACAGCAGTGCGGTCACCGCCGCGGACACGCGGGTGACGAACGATCTCTTCATGACGACTCTCCATGGAATCGGTGAGCCGGATGGTCCGGGCTCACATGGGGTGAAACGTGGCTCAGGCGCGCCAGAACCTCGCGTTTGATGGCGTTGAAAGCGGGTCCGGTGGTGTCGCGCGGGCGGGTCAGCGTCACCGGTATGTCGGCGTGGATGTGGCCGCCGCCCAACACGATCACCCGGTCGGCCAGCAGCAGCGCCTCTTCGACATCGTGGGTCACCAGGAGCACGCCGGGCTGGTGATCGGCCCACAGTCGCAGCACCAGGTCCTGCGCCTTACGCCGCGTGAAGGCGTCGAGGGCCCCGAACGGCTCGTCGAGCAGCAGCAGGTCAGGCGAGCGGTACAGGGCGCGGGCCAACCCGACCCGCTGCGCCTCGCCACCCGACAGATTCTTGGGCCACGACCGCGCCTTGGGCTTCAGGCCGACCTCGTCGAGTGCCGCCAGCGCCGCGGCCTTGGTGCCGGCACCCTGGCGGTCTGCGAGCACCACATTTCTCCAGACCCTCTGCGCGGCAATGAGTCTGGGTTCCTGGAACACCACCGAAGTCTTGTCGGCGATGGTTGCCCGGCCTGACGTGGCATCCTCGAGCCTGCCGAGGATGCGCAGCAGGGTCGTCTTGCCGGTGCCCGACGGGCCCAGCAGCGCCACGAAATCACCACGTCGGACGGTCAGACCGATGCCGTCGAGGATGACCTGTTCGCCGTACGACTTGGAGAGGTCATCGAGTTCGACGACGGTCGCCGTACGTGTCGCGGACGCGGCGCTAGGCGCTGACATGGCTTGGCCTCCACGGCAGTAGCAACCGCTCGAAACCGCGCATCACGATATCGACCAGCAGGCCAAGTACCGCGTAGATGAGGATGCCCGCGATGATGATGTCGGTGCGCTGGAACTGGTTGGCGGTGTTGAGGATGTAGCCGATGCCGGCCTGCGAGTTGATCTGCTCGGCGGCCACCAGCGCCAGCAGTGCCGTCGCCGCCGAGTATCGCCAGCCGACCAGGATGCCGGGCATGGCCATGGGCGCCACGATCAGCCGGATGGTGTCCCATCGCGACAGCTCGAATGTCCGCGCGACCTCGAGGAGTTTCGGGTCGATCCCGCGAATGGCGTGGTAGGTGTTCAGGTACACCGGGAATATCGACGCCCCGATGATGAGTGCGACCTTCGACTCCTCACCGATGCCGAACCACACCACGAACAGTGGGATCATCGCGATGAACGGGATGGTGCGCACCATCTGCAGTGGGCGTCGTAGATGCGTTCAGCGGCCACGGACAACCCGGCGATCACACCGAGGACCAGGCCGGCGACGCCGCCGATCAGCAACCCCAGTCCGGCGCGCTGCAATGAGATGGGCAGCGCGGCCTGCAGGTCACCGGTGGACCACAGCTCCTGGTAGGCGTCGAGGATCGCCGCCGGACTCGGCAGTACGGTGGCGCTGACGATGCCGAACTGCCCGACCAGCTGCCAGATCACCACCAGCGCCACCGGTATGGCGATGCGGATCGCGGTCGACGGGATGCGTTGCAGACCGGGCCGTCTGGCCCGTCGCCCGGCTTCAGGTCGGTATGTCAGGGTCTGGGTGCGCACACCGTCGACATCGGCCGACGGGCCGTGCAGTACAGCGGTCATGGCGCCTTGCCTTCGAAGTCGAAATCGGGATCGCCGTCAGAACTGGGCAGCAGTGAGTACTCCCAGTCGAAGTACGCGCGATACCAGGCGTCGCGCTCGGGGCCGAAGGGTGGCGGCCCCACCCGGTCGGCGATGTCGCCGGCGTACCGCGGCAAGGCAGTGGTCAGGGCAATGGGAACACTGGTCGGACCCGCTTCGATGACCGCCACGTCGTACCCGAGGCCCACCAGGTCGGCAGCGGCGAAGTGCGGCTGGTACCCGTCGAGCGCACCGGACTGCAGATCGCGTCCGCCGGTGTCTTCGCGCGCCGGGTCGTCACCCACCAGAACGATCCGTGACGCCCCCTCGGCCACGGCCGGCAACTGTTCGCGGCGCGCATGAATGGCGCCCGGCAGGTGGCCCGCCGCATAGTCCGTCGAGCTGCGTAGATCGAAAATGACCGGGGGTGAACCGGATTCGATATCGCGAGCCAATGCCGGTCCGTCGACCACCGGGACGTCCGGGACGGCAACCGTGGGACTGTGCGGTGCGCCGTAGCCGTCGGTATCGATCACCGCCACGAAGATCGGACCGTCGTGCAGGTAGTGCAGCCACTGCGCGGTACTCGCAGCGCGCACCAGATCGGCGTTGTCCAGCAGGACGATCCGTGATCGCCGGACTCCGATGTGTTCGTCGGAGGCCTGGACCAGTTGGCCACCCTGGACGTGCCGCGCGGCGGGGGCGGTGCCGGAGGCGAACTCGGCCGGGGTGCGGACGTCGAACAGATAGACCGTGTGCTCGCCGTCGGCATGGATAGTGGCCAGTTCGGCTGGGTCGAGGACGTCGATGCCGAGGTCACGCAGTGTGTCGGACGCCCAGATCCGCAGTGCGGCAGGCACGTCGACGGGGTTTGGCAGCGGCGGGCCTGTGCCCGAAGCGATTTGCTGTCCTGCCCAACCCCATGCCGGGGTGCCGTTGTGCAGCGAGTACACGGGGTTGGCGATACCGGTGTTGATCACTGACTGGGCCCCGACGATGCCGCGGGTGCGCCCGGCGCAGTTCACGACGACCTTGGTGGCAGGACCGACCAGTTGTAGGCCGCGGTAGGCCAGTTCGGCGCCGCCGCCGGTGTCGTAACCACCGGGGATGTGGTGATGCAGGTATTCCGAATGCGGGCGGCTATCCAGTATCACGATGTCTTCGCCGGAGTCCTGCCAGCGCGCCACCGTCTCGGCGTCGACGGTCGCGGTGCCGAAATGCTTCTCGATCCACTCGCCGAGCGTCTTGCTGCGCACGTTGGTGCCCGTGTAGAGCCGGCCACCGGCGGCGGTCCAGCCCACCAGGCCGTCGGTGAGCACCGCGACATCGGTGTAACCGAGCCGGGTCAGGATCGCCGCGGCGCGCAGGTCGAGCGCGGGCTCGGAAGCCAGCACGATGGTGGTGGAGTGCCGTGGAACCGCGGAGTCGATGCGCTGCTCGAGGTCGTGCAGTGGGACGCCGGTGCTGACGGCGATGTGGCCATCACTGCGCACGCCAGGCGCGCGCACGTCGAGCAGTGCGATCTCACGGGACGGGTCGTCGAGCAGCGCGCGGAGTTCGGCGGCGGTTAGCGAGGTCGTCATCGTCGCTTTCGGGAAAGGTTGATGTGCAAAGGAATTGAGCATGGCTTGAGGGGCACGTTGTCACCGGTCCGCGTCGCGGTGAAGGCTTAGATTCCCGATGAATTCAAGTCGGTGCGCCAGAAGCCCGGCGGCCACGCCAAAAGGGCGCAGCTGTGATCGGCCTCACAGTAGGATTTCCGCGTCGGACACGAGGAGGTCATCCACATGACGAGAACACGTTTCGGGGCGTTGGGAGCAGGCGGCCTCAACTGGGACAGCCTGCCGATGAAGCTGATGGCGGGCGGCAACGCGAAATTCTGGAATCCCGCCGATATCGACTTCAGCCGTGACCGCGCCGACTGGGAGGCGCTCAGTGAACCGGAGCGGGATATCGCCACCCGGCTGTGCGCACAATTCGTCGCGGGCGAGGAGGCGGTCACCGAGGACATCCAGCCGTTCATGGACGCGATGCGTGCCGAGGGCCGGCTGGCCGACGAGATGTATCTGACGCAGTTCGCCTTCGAAGAGGCCAAGCACACGCAGGCGTTCCGGATGTGGCTCGACTCCGTCGGCATCACCGAGGACCTGCACCCCTACGTCGACACCCCGACGTACCGGACCATCTTCTACGAGGAGCTGCCCGCGTCGTTGCACGCATTGAGCACCGATCCGTCACCGGCCGCGCAGGTGCGGGCCTCGGCGCTCTACAACCACGTGGTCGAGGGAATGATGGCGCTCACGGGCTACTACGCCTGGCACCGCATCTGTATCGACCGCGGCATCCTGCCGGGTATGCAGGAGCTGATCCGGCGGATCGGTGACGACGAACGGCGTCACATGGCCTGGGGCACGTTCACCTGCCGGCGGCACGTCGCCGCCGATGACGCCAACTGGGCGGTGTTCGAGGCGCGGATGAACGAACTCATCCCGATCGCACTCACCAACACCGACGATTTCTTCGCTCCCTACGGCGAGGACATCCCGTTCGACCTCACCAAGGACGAGTTCATGGCGTATGCCAGTGACAAGGGGATGCGGCGCTTCGGCACCATCAGCAGCGCCCGCGGACGGCCGTTGCAGGAGATCGACGTCGACTATTCGCCGCTACAACTCGAGGACACGTTCGCCGACGAGGATGCCAGGGCGCTGGCCGGCGTGTGATGTCGGGAGATCCCGCGCCAGCGCTCACCTGCGTACTGTTTGCCGCCCCATTTTCGTACGCCAGTGAGCGCTCACGCGGCGAGACGTCCACGCAGGTAGGTTCGGGTCTCGTTTGAGACAGGTGTCAACAGTTAGC
Organism: uncultured Mycolicibacterium sp.; assembly: GCA_945957405.1. Classification (GTDB taxonomy): domain Bacteria; phylum Actinomycetota; class Actinomycetes; order Mycobacteriales; family Mycobacteriaceae; genus Mycobacterium. The sequence goes on from CAMFLL010000013.1 coordinate 35,709, forward strand.
TAGGCTTTACCGGCCACGGCAACGCCGCCGTGTCCGTGAGGAGCCTGCCTTGGTCGCTCAACTGCCGCCCAGCCGCCCCGTGATCGTGCGGGGCGCCGATGGCACCCGCCTGCACACCGAGGTCTTCGGCCCCGCCGACGGCTATCCGATAGTGCTGGCACACGGCATCACGTGCGCGATCAGGGTGTGGCGCGAGCAGATCGCCGACCTGTCCCGCGACCACCGGGTCATCGCGTACGACCACCGCGGACACGGCCGCAGCGGCGTCCCCCCGCGCGGTCACTACACCCTCAACCACCTGGCCGCCGACCTCGACGCCGTCCTGGAGGCGACTCTGGCGCCGGGCGAGCGGGCCGTCCTCGCCGGACATTCGATGGGTGGCATCGCCATCGAGGCCTGGTCGGAGCGTTACCGGCACAAGGTGCCCCGACGGGCCGACGGCGTGGCCCTGATCAACACCACGACCGGCAACATCGTCCGCCAGGTCAAACTGCTGCAGGTTGCGCCGCGACTGGCCGCGGGCCGGGTCGTGGTCGGCTCGCGCATCGTGCGGACCTTCGGCGGCATCCCCGTCCTGCGTGCCGTCGAGCGGCCCAGCAAGCGGTTCGTCGCGGCACTCGCCGTGGGGCGCGACGCCGACCCCGAGATCGCCGACTTCGTCTATGAGCTGTACGCGACGACACCGCCCGCGGGGCGTGGCGGATGCGCGCGCATGCTGCTCGAATCGATCGAGAACAACCACATCCGACTCGACGGACTGACCGTGCCGACGGTGGTGATCGGCAGCCAACGTGACCGGCTGCTGCCCATCGACTCGTCACGCCGGATCGCGCGGGCGGTGCCCAACCTGGTCGAGTTCGTCGAGTTGACCGGTGGGCACTGCGCCATCCTGGAGCGACCCGACGAGGTCAACGCCCGATTGCGTGCGCTGGCCGGCTCCGCCGCCGCGACGCGGCTCAGCTCCTGAGCGGGTCGGGCACGCTCTGGTCCACCAAGACCGCACCATCGGGCCGATCGCCCAGGGTCTGCAACGCGATGTCGGAGCCCTCGGTCGTGAGTCGGATGATTCGCGCCAACTCGGCGGGCGCGTCGCACTGCAGGTAGTGATCGGCTGTCGGGACCACCCAGTACCGGTTGCGTCCCGGTTTGTGTTTCAGATAGTTCTGCCAGACGTGGTTGGCGACCCGCAGCGGTGAGACGTTGTCGTGCACACCCCACACCAGCGTGGTGTCGACATCACTGGCCGAAAGCGCATCGAGCCACCGTGTCTCGTCGGCCGCGCGCTCGTGCAGGTATCGAATGGTGTCCGGGAGCACGCGGATGCCGTCATTGTGTGCGAAACATGCTGCCAGCGCGGCGATCTCGGGGTCGGTCGGGGTGCGCCGCGGCATGAAGGTGCTGGCTCCCAGTCCGGCGGCCAGCAGTTCGGGCGTGACGGCCGTCGCGGTGGCCCGGGCTGTGGTGTCGTCGAGCAGCGCCGTCTGGAAGGCGGTCAGATTGGCCAGCGGCAGGTAGATGTTGGCATTGGTCAGGAACACATCACGGGGCAGCAGTTGCGGATGGTCCTGCGCCAGCAGGCCCAGCGTGATCATCCCGACGCTGCTGCCGCGATCGTGGACGAGCATTCGGTAGTCGCCGAGATGCCACACCTCGGTGATCGCGTGGACGAGCAGGCGCGCGTCGTCGTACAACGAATAGCGGTAAGGCGCGGGTGGTTTCGATGACCAGCCGTAGCCGGGGAAGTCCAGCAGGAACAGTTCGTACTCGTCGGCCAGCTCGCGGCTGAGTGCGAAGAAGTCGATGCTCGAGGTGGGGAAACCGTGTACGCACACCAGGGCGGCCGCACCGGGTGTGCCGCACCGTCGGGTGAACACCTCGACCTCGTGGCCGGCATTGTCGGCCGCGGTCGAGCGCCAGCGCACCGTTTCCGCACCCGAGCGCCACCGCCCGGCGATGTCTGTCCTGTTCACCGCACGCGAAGCACCGGGAACATCGGATCCTCCATCGGCGCTCCGGCGGCGATGCCCAGATTGTGCCGGGCGAAGTCGGGGGAGCACACCCAGTGGCGTGGGGCGTGCACCATGTCGTCGCCGAGGAAGCGCAGCGAGAACGCACGCCGGCGTTTCACTCCCGGCACGCCGTAGGAGTGGTGCAGCGTCAGCATGTGGAAGAACACCGCGTCGCCGGGTTCCATCGCCCAGCCGCGGATGTCGTGATCACCGCGATGCCCCTCGATGTCGGGTATCTCCTCCAGTGACCCTTCCGGGAACCACTTCGCCTGCGCATCCATGAAGGTGCGCGGCATCAGCCAGCCGCCGAGGTGTGATCCGGCCAGGAACTCCAGCGTCGATTCGGCCGCCACCGGGTCCACCGGCATCCACATCGAGCAGTTCTGCAACCCGTCGACGTCGTAGTACGGCTGATCCTGGTGCCACGGCGTGACCTGCTGTGTCGCGGGCTCCTTGACCAGCATGTGATCGTGATACAGCCGCACCACACTGCTGCCCATCAGGGCCCCGGCGACGTCGGCGGCCCGCGATTCGAATGCGATGCGGCCGAACTCCTCGATGCGCTGCCAGTTGCAGAAGTCTTCGACGAACCGTCCCGGGTCATCCGGCGAGCTCGCCACCTTGAACATCGGGCCCGGGTCGGCGAGGTTACGCTCGATCCCGCGTTCCACGAGCGTCACCTCGTCGGGTGAGAACAGGCCCCGCACGATCACCACACCGTCGGTGCGGAACTGCTCGACGGTCTGCGCATCGACCGCCGCGGCGTCCAGCGTCTTGGTCATGCTCCGACGGTAGCGACCGGGGCCCTCTCAGTGAGCGGAAATGGTGCGGTGGACTTCGCCGGCGGCCCGCAGCCCCGAACGCACCGCACCGTCCAGAAAGCCTGTCCATTCGTCCGCGGTCTCGGTGCCCGCCCAGAAGATCTGCCCGACGGGTGCGCTCAGCGCCGTGCCGACTGTGGTCCACGACCCCGGCGGTACCGCCGCCGTGGGCCCACCCGGGGCGAACTCTTCGGTACCCCAGCAGTGGTCCAGGTAGTCGATGGGGGAGGCGGCCTTCTCGCCGAACAATGTCGTGAAACCGGCCAGGGCGCGTTCGCGGCGCAGTTGCGGTGTCAGCGTGTCGAATTGGCGGGCGTCGACGAAACCCAGCAGCACACCGGGCCCGTCGTCGGACGAGGTGTGCGGGCTGACGTCGAACGTGATGAACACCGGGCCGGTGTCGGAGAGCGCCTCGCCGGAGTAACCGTCCGCGCGCCAGAACGGGGTGTCGTAGGCGGCGTACGCCTTGCTCAGCCTGCCCTGCGGCCAAACATGTTGCAGCCGTTGGTGATCTGCAGGTAGCTCGGGGCTGAAGTCGATGGCCGCGCGGTGTTGGGGTGGTACCGCCACCACCACGGCGCGCGCCCCGACGCTGCCGGCCGCCGACTCGACCGTCACACCGGCCTCGGTCTGCGTGACGCGGTGCACGGGCGCGTCGCACACCACCCGCTCGCCCAGTTCCTCGGCCATCGTCACAGCGATCTGCTGTGTCCCGGCGGCGAACCGGTCCTGCTGCGCACCACCTGTGACATCGAGCATGCGGTCCAGCCCACCGGCGGCCTTCACATAGCGGACCGCGTGCAGCATCGACACATCATCGGGTTCGGCGCCCCAGGTGACGCGGGCCATGATCGCCATCAGATCCCGGGTGGTCGACGACGCCCGCACCGAGCGCAGCCACGCGCCCAGCGACTGGCCGTCCAGTTTGTCGGCGTCGCGTGCGGTCCACGGCTGCGACACGGGCACGCCCCGGGCGACCCGGGCGAACTGCCAGCGCACACGGGCGACGTTGAGCAGACCGCCGAGCGACAGCGCCGGAACGGTGCCCGAATACGACCGCACCCGGCCACGCCAGTTGATCAGGTTCTTGCCGGTGCAGTAGGTGGGAATGGTGGGGATGCCGAGTTCGGCCGCAAGCGCGAGCACCGCATCCTGGGTGGGACCGACGAACGTGCCACCCAGGTCGACGGGTAGCCCCGCCACCGCGCCGGTGTGCGACCGGCCGCCCACGCGGTCACGGCCTTCCAGCACCAGCACGTCGTGACCGTGCCGGGCCAACCGCCTCGCGGCGGTCAGCCCCGCGAATCCCGCACCCACCACCACGACGTCAGCCCGCTCACGCACGCGCTCCAGTCAAGCGCATAGGCTCCCTGTTCGTGAAGATCTTGACCGCGTTGTCCGGTCCGACCGACGCCATCGATCGTGCTCGCGACCTGCGTGCGGCGGGTGCGGACGGGGTCTTCACTTTCGAAGGGCCCCACGACGTGTTCGCGCCGCTGACGCTGGCCGGCACCGTCGGCGGGCTCGACCTGATGACCAATGTGGCAATTGCCTTCCCCCGCAACCCGATTCACCTGGCCCACCAGGCCATCGATCACCAGCTGCTCAGCGGGGGCCGGTTCGCACTCGGGCTCGGCACGCAGATCCGCACCCAGATCGAGAAACGCTTCGGCGCGGACTTCGACCGGCCGGTGGCCAGAATGGTCGAACTGATCGCCGCGTTGCGGGCCATCTTCACGTCCTGGGACACCGGTGAGCGGCTGGACTTCCGGGGCGAGTTCTACACGCACACGTTGATGACCCCGAACTTCAGCCCCGGCCGCAATCCCCACGGCCCGCCACCGATCTACGTGGGTGCGCTCGGTCCACGACTGACCCGGGCCACCGCCGAGCATGCCGACGGGCTGCTGGTCATGCCGTTCGGGTCGAAGCGCTACCTGCACGACCACACCATGCCCGCCGTGCGCGCCGGGTTGGCCGCGAGCGGTCGTGACGCGGATCGGTTCGCGGTCATTCCGGAGATCATCGTCGCGCCCGGCGAACACCACGAGGCCACGCGGCGACTGCTGGCGTTCTACGGGTCGACCCCGGCGTACAAGCCAGTTCTCGAGGCACACGGGTGGGGAGACCTGCAGCCAGAACTGCACACACTGTCCAAGCAGGGCCGCTGGCAGGAGATGGGCCGGTTGATCGACGACGACGTGCTGTGGACGATCGCAGCCGTCGGCTCGGCCACGGACATCGCGGCGCACATCCGGGACCGGGTCGACGGGTTGGCCGACACCGTCTGCATCTACTCGGGTGGCACACTCCCGGTGCACGCTCTGGCCGAGATCATCGACGCACTGCGGTAGTCACCGCAGCGTCAGCACCACCTTGCCGCGCGCGGTGCGGTTCTCCAGCGAGGCGATCGCGTCGCCGGCCCGCTCCAACGGGTGCACCTGTGGCTGCGGTGCCGTCAACGTGCCCGACGACAGCAGTGGTTCCAGGTCGGCCCACTGCTCGCTCAGGTAACCCGGATGTGACAGCGTCCAGGCGCCCCAGCCGACACCCACGACATCGACGTTGTTGAGCAGCAACCGATTCACCTTGACGGTCGGGATCTCACCGCCGGTGAAGCCGACCACCAGCAGCCGGCCACCGGGAGCGAGGCAGCGCAGCGAATCGGTGACCCGGTCGCCACCGACCGGGTCCAACACGATGTCGACGCCCTTACCGTCGGTGAGTGCCTTGACGGCATCCTTGAAACCGTCGGCGAGTACCACCTCCTGGGCGCCGGCCGCCTTGGCGACGTCGATCTTGTCCTCGGTGGACACCACCGCAATGGTGCGTGCCGCGCCCAGCGCCGGTGCCAGGCGCAGGGTCGACGTGCCGATACCGCCGGCGGCGCCGTGCACCAGGACGGTTTCGCCGGGTTGCAGCCGGCCGCGGGTCCGCAGCCCGAAATGCACGGTGAGGTCGTTGAACAGGATCCCGGCACCGGCCTCGAAGGACACGTTGTCAGGCAGGGCGAACACCCGCTCGGGCGGTAGCACGACGACCTCGGCCATCCCGTCGGTGATCATCGTCAGGCCGAGCACTCGGTCACCGGCGGACACGTGCGCGTCGGCAGGTGCGCTGCGCACGACACCCGCGACCTCGCCGCCAGGGGTGAACGGTGTGGTCGGCTTGTACTGGTAGAGGCCACGACTCAGCAGCGCGTCGGGGAAGGCCACCCCGGCGGCGTGCACGTCGATGACGACCGAGCCTTCCGGCACCGCCGGCTCGTCGACGTCGTTGAGTTCCACGGCCGCGGGCCCGTCGAGGCGGGTCACTTGAATCGCACGCATACCCGGACTCTAGTGATTTGTGGAGTTTCAGCGGCGCTGACCGCCGGTGAAACTCCACAAATCGCTAGTCTGCGACGGTCAGCCAGTCGGCGAAACCGGACGGATCGTGGCGGCCCAGCGCGCCGTGTTCGAACAGGCCCCAGCCCTCTTGCGTCGAACCGTCGGCGTCACGGCACACCGCTCGTCCGACGTGGTCGATGACGCCGAACCCGGCACGTCCGATGATCGCCGGATCGGTCATGTCGTAGGTGAGCCGTTCGGTGAACTTCGCGCCCTTCCACATCCCGTGGATCCAATCCGAGTCGCCGCCGTAACCACCGCCGACGTGAATCGGCACCGGTAGCTTGGATTCCACCTCGAAGCGGAGCGCGCCACCGTGCTGGTCGGTCGCGTCGATGGTCGCACCGGTGGGAATGCGTGTGCCCGAGCGGTAGTGGATCTTTACCCGCGGCCAGCCGAGCTGTTCGATACGACCGTCCTTCCAGATCCGGGTGCAGTCGTTGAGCGAGCGGAATCCGCTGGGTTCCTCCTGGATGATCAGCACGATCGAGAAGTGTTCGAAGGCGATCGGGACGTACAGCCACCACATTCCCTCGAAGGGCGGATCGGCGGGGCGGCCCGCGGGTTCGGCCTCGCCGATCGGCCGGATGCCCCAGGACCGGTCCCGGCTGCCGATCCACACCGACGGGTCGACGGTGATCATCTGGCCGTCGATCTCCAGATGTCCACTCCAGGAACCGAGTTGGGCGAAGCGCTGGGCATCCAGGGTGATGCGGGTGCCGGCGCGCAGGATGTGCCGCTGCTCCTGAACGACATCGAACAGGCCGTTCCAGGTGAGATCCGCTGCGATACCGTCAGTTTCGTCGAGGACGATCCGGAGCCGGTGCAGCGGTTCGCTGACCTCGACGCGATAATTGCCGACGTGCTGATGCAGCCGGTTCGAGTCGATGGCGTCGGAGAGGTGCACGGCCGTCTGGGTGTCGCCGCTTCCGCCGTATTTGCCGCCGCCGCGGCGGGCCACCAACAGGAACGCGTCCTTCACACCCAGGTTCGGGTAGTACCCGATACCGCTGATGACGAAGATGTCGCCGCTGCGGTCGTGGGCGTTGAAGTAGGACCGGTCGTAGAAGTTTCGGTCGGAGGATCCGGGCCAGGCGATGGGCTGTGGCAGCTGATGTACCGGGTATTCGTCCATCGGTCCCAACATCAGTGGCTTCCTTCCAGCAGACGTTCCAGCAGGGAACGGTGGTAGAACAACGATTCGACGTCGTCGGGTTTGTCGACCTCACCAAAATGCACGCGCCGCGCACCGGTGCGCATGAATACGCAACACCACACCACCGCGGAGTAGATGTAGAACCAGCGCAGGTCGCCGACCTCGATACCGGTGAGCTCCCGATAGGTGTCGCGCACGTCGTCTTCGCGCAACACATCGGGCAGGCCGGGCATGCCGGCCAGGCCGCAGAGTTCCTGGAACACCATGTGGGCGAAAATGATCCATGACACGTCGAGTTCGCGCGGGCCGACGGTGGCCATCTCCCAGTCGAGCACGGCGACGGGCCGGAAGTCGCGGTAGAGCACATTGCCGATCCGCGAATCGCCCCAGGCCAACACGGGCGGTGCCGCGGCCACGTCATCGGGGAAATTGTCTTCCAGCCAGTGCAGGGCGCGCTCCACCAGCGGTGAGCGGCCGATGCCGGGCACCGAGAACTCGTACCAGTCCTTGAGCCAGCCGAAATGGCGGCCCAAGGCGGTGTCGCCGGGTGGGTCCACATCGGCCAGGAAATCGAAGACGGTGTCTGCGTTGTCGATACCGTGCAGTGTGGCGATCACCTCGACGGTCGCGTCCTGCAGCGCCCGCTGTTGTTCTGGCGGCGCATCGGCGAACCAGTTGTTGCCGAACGTGTACGGCATGACATCGGGTGGCACGATTCCCTCGACGTGGTCCATCAGGAAGAACGGTGTGCCCAGCACCTCGCCGGTGCTCTCCAGCCAGCGCACCCGGGGGACGGGGACATCGGTGAGTTCGCCGGCCAGGCGCATCACCTCGAACTGGTGGTCCAGGCGGTACGAGGAAAACACGGGCACGTCAGCGTCGGTGGGCGCCACTCGCGCCACCCACTTCTGCTCCTGCACGACGCCGTCCTCGGTCCATCGCCCGGTCAAGATGATGGTCTCGGAAGACATTCCGTTGGAGTCGATTCCGCTCTCCACCGTGATGTCCGGTGTGACCCCGCCGGGCATCACCGTCGACAGCCACCGCGACAACACCGCGGGCAGCGTGGTGACGTCGCGGCTGGACCGTTGCAGCTTGTCAACATTCTCGACGGCAGTGCCGGCGCCTTCTTCGTTCGCCACTGAACTCGTTCCTTTTCGGCACAATTACGATACGGTAAGTAGCGTTATGAAAGCAGACCCGTCACCGATTGACAAGGGCCCGGGCGCGGGACGGCCCCGCGATCCGCGTATCGACGCTGCCATCCTCGCCGCCACCGCGGACCTGCTTGTCGAAATCGGCTATGCGAACCTGACGATGGCCGCGATCGCCGACCGGGCCGGCACCACCAAGACTGCGTTGTACCGGCGCTGGTCCAGTCGGGCCGAGTTGGTGCACGAGGCGGCCTTTCCAGCGGTGCCTACAGCGCTGGAGATGCCGGCCGGTGATATCGGGGCGGACATCCGCGCGATGATCGGCGCAGCGCGTGACATCTTCACCAGCCCGGTGGTGCGTGCCGCGCTACCCGGACTGATCGCCGACATGGCCGCCGACGGCGCACTGAACGCGCGGGTGATGGGCCGGTTCTCGGGGGTGTTCGACGCGGTCCGGATACGCGTCGTCGAGGCCGTGGAGCGCGGGGAGGTGCATGCCGATGTGAGTGCGGACCGGCTGGTCGAGGTGATCGGCGGATCGACGCTTCTTCGGCTGCTGCTCGATCCCGAGGTGGATCTCGA
>CAMFLL010000014.1 GCA_945957405.1 uncultured Mycolicibacterium sp.
GCGCTGGACTTCTTGGCGTCGGGGACGGAATCCTCGAGATCGAGTACGACCACGTCGGCTGCACTAGCGAGGGCCTTGGCGAACTGTTCCGGGCGTGCCGCGGACACATACAGCCAGCTGCGCGCGGTCCGGGTCATATGGTGCCTTGGCCCCGCAGCGCGTCGATCGTTTCCTGACTCAGTCCCATCGCACTGTAAATATGTTCATTCGCAGCGCCTTTGGGACGCCCCGTCCAGCGAATCCGGCCAGGAGTGCGGTCCAGCCTGAACATGACGTTCTGCATTTTCACCGCGCCCAGTTCGTCATCGTCCACTGTCAGGATCGACTCGCGGGCAGCGAAGTGCGGATCCGCGACGATGTCGGCGGCACTGTAGACCGGGGCGATTGCCGCCTCCGCCTTACCGAAGGCATCGATCACGTCGGCCCGGTTTCGCTGTGCGATCCACCTCGCCACGGCATCGTCGATCTCATCGACGTGGTCTGCGCGGCCGCTACCGGTGGCGAACCATGGCTCGTCGATGAGTTCAGCGCAGCCAACGAGCCGCATGATGCGTTCAGCGATTGACGTTGCGCTGGCGGAGACCGCCACCCAGTGACCGTCAGCCGTCCGATAGGTGTTGCGGGGTGCGCTGTTTCGGGTGCGATTGCCCGTGCGCTCCTGGATGATTCCGAGTTGATCGTAGACGGTGGGGGCAGCGCCGATCACGGTCATGATCGGATCGGTGATCGCCATGTCGATTACTTGGCCCATCCCGGACCGGTGCCGCTCCTGAAGTGCGACAACCACCGCGTAGGCCGTCGCCAATGCCGCAGTTCCATCGGCGAGGCCGAAGGGCGGCAGGGTCGGGTGCCCATCTGGTTCGCCTGTTGCGTAGGCGAACCCACTCATGGCTTCCGCGAGAGTACCGAAACCGGCGCGCTGCGAGTACGGCCCGGTCTGACCAAAACCGGTCACGCGGGCGAGGATCAGTCCTCTGTTGGACGCCGAGAGCCGCTCGTAGGACAGGCCCCAGCGCTCGAGCGTTCCTGGCCGGAAGTTCTCGATCAGAACGTCGGCGTTGCGGACCAGATCACACAGAAGGTCGGCGCCTTCCTGGTGACTCAAGTTCAGTGTGATCGGAAGCTTGTTGCGGCCCAGCATCTTCCACCAGAGTCCGACACCGTTCTTGGTGTAACCGTGGGTTCTGGCCGGATCGCCGGCGACAGGATGCTCCACCTTGATCACCTCGGCGCCGAAGTCGCCCAGCAGCGTGGCCGCGAGTGGGCCGGCAAACAGTGTGGCCGCGTCGATGACGCGCAGACCCGACAGCGGCATGCCGCGGGATGTGGATCCCGTCACCATCAGACCTCCTGACCACTGCAAGTCTTGTGGCAGTGAACATATCGGCGGTCGAAGGCCGGCCTCCACAAACGTTCCTGCCATAGGAATGGCAATCGGGGAGCTGCGTTACGGAGACACGCTGTGGCGCACGGGTCCTACGTCAGCTGGTGCTCGGTGGTTCGGAGCCGGTGTAACCCAGACGCATCGAGATCACCTGCGCGCCACGACGAACATCGTTGCCGAACTGACGCAGGTCGAACTGATTGAATCGGGTTGCTGGGCCGCAGATACTGAGCGATCCCACCACGTCGGAGTGCCCGTCGAAGATCGGTGCCGCGACACTGGCTGCGTCGCTGGCGCGCTCACCGTACGACTTGGCGTAGCCGACCGTTCGCACCTGTTCAAGTTCTGCGGTGAGCCGGGCGGCGTCGGTGATCGTCGACGCGGTGAGCCGTTCGAGGGAACCGGCCAGTACGAATTCCCGCACGGAGTCTGGTGCGAACGCGAGTATTGCGCGCGACGAGGCACCCGCGTGCAGCGGAAAGGTCGCGCCCAGTTCAACGACCATCCGGATGTCCCGTACACCGAGTGCCTGGTCGATGTATGCCCGGCGAAGTCCTACCAGGGCCGAGACGGTGGTGGTCTCACCGGTCATCTCGCGGAGTCGACGAAGGATCGGCACCGCAGCGGTGTGCAGACTGATCGACCGGATGGCCCGCGCGCCGACTGCGGCCGCGCCGACTCCGAGTCGATAGCGCTTGGAGTCGTCGCTGCACTGGACGATTGATCGAGACTCGAGTGACTGGAGAATGCGGTGAACCACTGCCTTGCTCAGTCCGAGATCCCTGGCGATATCGCTGACGCCGCGGTCGGCGGCCTTGGTGAACGCGAGGATGACGTCGGCCACCCTGGCCGCCGTTTCCGTGCCTCCAGTGGGGACACCATCGAGATGGCGTTCCTTGGGAGCCGGCCGGTCGACGAGGTCGATGAACGCGTCGTCGAGGTGTTCGGTGGTCATATCTGCTCACCGTCTTCAGTTGCGGATCGGTTGCCGTGGTCTTCTGTGAAGAGCGGCTCGACGGAACCGGCCAGCAGCCCGATCACTTCGGCGGCGCTGTCCTCGATGTTGAGGACGGCATCCTCCAGCGCCCGTGATCGTTCCGTCGGCATCACCAGATCGGTCAGGGCCCTGTACTTCGTCACGATCTGCTGATCGGTCATGAGTCGGTGCCCCTGTCCCAGAGCCACTTGGACGACTATCTGTTCGGTGTGTCCCTGCGTGGTGGTCAACGTCATCCGGGTGACGCGCTTGTGACCCGTCGCGGCGGCGAGTGCGTCCATCTCCTGGCTGTGTCGCACCTCGATGCACTCCATCAAGTCCCAGATGTCGTCCGCGGCGATGCGGTCGGGACTGAATTGTTGTGCGAGCGCCTGTCCGTCGCAAAGAACGGCGGCAGCGGCGTAGGCGGCGTTCATCTGAGCACCGATCACGGTCGCAGGTCGGCTCAGCACCCATCCGCCGTGCTTGAACGGCACCAGTGGCAACTCGATGACCAGCGATCTGACGGATGCGGGGGTGATCCCCAAGGTGTCACGCAGTTGCAGGGCACCGTCGATCGCGGGATGCGTGCCCGCCATCGCGGCGTACGGCTTCACGTTGATCCCCATGAGATCCCACCGAGAACCCAGGTCTTCCACGGCCCGGGACAGATCCGCGGTATCGGGGTTGAAGGTGTGCCGCATCCCGCCATAGGGGCGCTCAAGCACCTCGGCGATACCCGAGTAGCCGGTGGCCGCCAGTGCGGCGCTCACCATTCCATTGCGCGCCGCGAATCCGTGGTGCATCCGCTTGACCATCGATTCGTACTGCGCAGCCATCAGGCCACTGGCCTGAGTCCCGGCGATGCCGAGCGCATGCTCGACGGCATCGGCGTCCAGCTTTCTCACGGCCGCGGCTGTTGCTGCGCTGGCGAGTACGCCGTAGATGGCGCCACAGTGCCAGCCTCGATTCAACAGTTCGTACCCGTCCAAGGCGACTCCGAGGCGGGGGCCGACTTCGAACCCGACGGCGGCAGCACGGAGGATGTCGGTCCCGTCGGCACCACCGAGGGTTTCGATCGTCGCGAGCAGCGACGGGACGACGACCGATCCGGAATGCAGAGGGCCGTGTTCGTAGTAGTCGTCGAGTTCGAAGGACTGGACGAATGTTCCGTTGAGCAGTGCCGCCGACGGCCCTGTCATACGGCGCCCGTGCCCCCAAACAGTGGCTGAGGTCCCGTCGTCGACAGCCGCGAGGCCGTTGACCGCGACCTGAGACCACGGAAGGCGGGCGCCCAGCATTCCACAGCCGATGGCGTCGAGGATCAGATGTTTGGTGCGCCGCCTGACATCGTCGGGGATGTCATCGAATCGGGTTCTCGCCACGAATTCGGCGAGCCTGCGGGTCGTTCCGCCGGCGACGGCGGTGTCCTTGGCGAGGGGTGCACTGACCACGGATGTCCCTTCGGGAGAAAATGATGGAGCGTCGTAACGCGACGGGACGTTCAGCGCAGTGACCGGCGTCACGATGATCATGCTGCGTAGACGCTGTGAGAGTGTCAAGGCTTTGCGATATCCGGTTCCGCGGAGCGGAACAGTATGCCGAATTGCCTGTTCGGCCCATTCAGTGAGGAACCTTGCAGGGGGTCACTCGAAGAACTTCTGCGGGAGTCCTCACTCGATGAAGCGGCGCTCAACAAGCGGTGAGTTCAGCAGAACAACCTGCCGCTGCACTGCCGCCGCGTCGGTCTGACCGCATGCCGCCATCGCAGTCCGCAACTCGTCCCGTAGCAGCGTGATGACCTCGACCAGACCGTCGGCACCGCCGGCGGCCAGTCCCCAGAACAAAGGTCGTCCGATCAGGACGGCGCGCGCTCCTAGGGCGAGTGCCTTGAGGATGTCGGTACCGCGGCGAATCCCGCCGTCGACGTAGACCTCGACGCGCTGGCCGATCTGCTCGGCGATCTCGGGGAGTACTTCGATGGGTGCGGGGGTGGTATCGAGGGTGCGCGCGCCGTGGTTGGAGACGATCACCGCGGCCACCCCGCAGTCCGAGCAGACCTGTGCATCTTCGGCGGTCATGATGCCCTTGGCGACAACGGGGATCGGTGATTCTCCGACCAGCCAGGCGAGGTCGTCAGCGGTGGTGCTCCGCGATATCAGGACATTGGTGCCGGTGGTGTCGCGCGCGGTCCAATCCTCGGCCCCGACCGCGAAGTCGGCGAAGTTCGGCGACGGCACCTGGCGATATGCGTGCCTGATGAGCCGCTCGCGGCGCGGCGGATAGGGCGGCGTATCGAGGGTGACGCACAGTGCGCGGTAGCCGGCAGCAACCGCCCGATCGATGAAATGTCTGGTGACATCGCGGCTTTCATAGATGTTCATCTGAAACCAACGCGGCCCTTTCGACGCCGCGGCGATCTCCTCGAGCGTGACGGACGAGTTGACGCTCGCGACCATGAGGACGTCGGTGGCATCGGCGGCGGCCGCGGTCGCGCGCTCGCCATCGGGATGCGCCCGGTCATGGAAGCCCGCGGGCGCAATCATGAGCGGGGTGGAAACCGGGGTGCCGAGCACTGTGGTCGCCAAGCAGACCCGACTGACATCGGTGAGGACCCGGCGGCGCAGCAGGATCGCGTCGAGCACGTCCCGGGTGCGCCGAAGCGATATCTCGTCCGCGACGCCGCCGGCGATGTAGTCGTACTGGCCCTCGGGTAGGTGCGTCCTCGCTGTCTCCTCATATTCGTGAAGGTTCACCGGCTTGGAGACGCTCATGATGATGCTCCTGGATCAGGGCGCTGGCCCCCGATGCGGGCGTCAGCGCTCTCAACTGGGACTTTGACGGATGTGACGGATAAATACATAGTTTGTCTTGGTTAGATTTCACATTTTAGATACGATATCCGTTGGATCACACGAGAGGAGTGCTTGTGTCGGAGGTCTCATTCGGCGTGAGAGTGCCCAATTCGGGCCCGTTGACGTCCGTCGACAACATCACCCGTGCCGCCACCGAAGCCGAGCAGATGGGCTTCGATTCGATCTTCTTGCACGACCACGTGGTGTGGAGCGGCGAGATGCACCGACACCACATCTCGTCGGGGGCCCACGAAGCGCTCGACGAAGACCAGGCCGCCGACTTCTTCGAAGCACTGACGACCGTCGGCTACCTCGCCGCCAAGACCTCGGCGGTGCAGATCGGGGTGGCATGCCTGGTGATGCCTACCCGCAACCCGATCTATGCGGCCAAGCAGCTCGCCACGCTCGACCACCTCAGCGGTGGCCGATTGATCGCCGGAATCGGGTTGGGCTCCAAGGCCTCACAGATGTCCAATGAGTTCGACGTATTCGGTGTGCCGTTCTCGGCGCGGGCGCGCATGACCGACGAGTACGTGGAGGCCATGCGTGCCATCTGGACGCAACCGTGGGCTTCCTACAGCGGCGAGCACGTGTCGTTCAAGGATGCCGAGATCTTTCCCAAGCCACTGCAACGGCCGGGACCGCCTGTCTGGGTGGGCGGCTGGACCGACCACGCGGCCAGGCGCACCGGGCGGATCGGCGACGGTTGGGTGCCGGGCTGGCTGTCGCCGGACGAAATGGCCCGTGGCGCAGCCATAGTCCGTGAGACAGCCCAGCAACACGAGCGCGATGCCGACAAGATCACCATCGCGGTCGAAAAGCTCACCGTCATCGACCGGGACCGCGATGCGGCGATGGCGCGTGCGCTACCGACGGTCGACACCAGTTCGAAGACCTACGAACGTGATATCGACCAGATCCAGTTCGCGATCGACCGGCACATCTTCGGCTCGGTGGAAGACGTCACGCGACGCGTCGACGAGTTCGTCCAGGCCGGGGTCACCCACTTCGAACTGAAGTTCATCTACCCCACGATGGATGAGCTGACGCGACAGATGGAGCTCTGGGCAGAAGAAATCCTGCCCAGATACCGCTGACCGGCCTGCGGATCTCTGGCGCGACGGCGGACAAGGAGGGAATCCGGTGAATGACGCGCTGACTCAGCGGACGCAGCGCCCGGTCCGTGCCAGGGTCGTGGTCTGGGTGGCCAGCCTCACCGCAGGGCTGGTCACCTCCGGCATGCAGGGAATCGTTCCGGCAATCCCCGCGATCCGGGATCACTTCGGGCTGAGCAACTTTCAAGTCGGCCTGATCACCAGCGTGTATCTGCTACCTGGCGTCTTCTCCGCGTTCGCGGCCGGCGTGCTGACCGAGAGGATCGGCAGCCGCAAGGTCGTGACCGGCGGACTGATGGTCTTCGGGCTCGGCGGCGCGCTGCTCCTGGTGGTGCACGATCTCACCGCGTTGCTGGCGGTGCGGTTTGTTCAGGGAATCATGTTCGGGGCGTTGCTCTCGATGACTGTTGGCCTGATCGGTTCAGTCGCGCCGGCCGGACCCGAGGCGCACCGCGCACAGAGTCGACGTATCGTCGGGATGAGCGCCGGTGAGGCCCTGTTCCCGATCGTCGGCGGGATGCTCCTTTCGCTGGCGTGGTACGCGCCGTTCGGAATGCAGATCCTGACTCTGCCGCTGGCGGTGGTCGCGTGGTTCACGCTGCCAGATGACCAACATCAGGCCCGTCGCGAAGCGAAAGACACACCACCGGAGTCCATCTGGAAAGCGCCGGGGGTGGTGGGGGTGCAGATCCTGGCCGCCGGCCGATTCATCTTCAAGTTCGCGGTGCTGACGTACGTGCCGGTCCTCGCCGTCGACAAGCTGCACATGTCGGCCGCGACCGTCGGCTGGCTGGTGGGTATCTCGAGCGTGCTGGGCGTGATCACCGCGCTGCTCTCCGAGCGGTTGGCGGCAAAGCTGCGGTCCTCCGAGATGATCGTCGCCTGCATGGTGCTGATCACCATCAGCCTCATCCTGATCGGGTGGGGCACGCCGGCCGTGGTGCTGGCCGGCGGTCTGCTGCTTTACGGTATCCAGGACGGCATCTATGGCGTCGCGCACAACGTGCTGGCCAACGAAATGGCGCCGCGAGGTTCGCGGATGGCCTACGTCGGACTCACCGGGACGGTCCGGAATGTCGGAAAGTTCGCCGCGCCGTTGGCTTTCGGTGCGGCGACACTGGTGCTGCCCATCTCGACGGCCTTCTTTGCGTTCGCCGGAATCGGCGTCCTAGGTGCGGCAGTGGCAGGCAGTGTGGCCAGGAAACAGCGCGCACTGGCCGCCGCCGCAGTCGTTTCCGACACCCCCGACACGGCCGGCTCCGCCGCGGAGCGGCCGCTGAACACGACAGGCCGCTCGGCCAACCCCGAGCCAAAGTGAGAGGACGGGTTCCGCGATGACATCTCCGTCGATCGAGGAGTCCCACCGGGACGCTGTTGATCCCGGCAACAATGACGGTCGGAAGGTGAAGGCTGACCGTGGTTCGGCCAACGGGCAGAACAAACGCCGGCTGTGGGCGGCTCTGCCGGCCTTGTCGGTGGTGGTGTTCCTCATTGCCTGGCAGATCGTCGGCGCCCATGTGGACCCGATCCTCTTCGCCACACCGACGGAAGTGGCCAAGGCCTTCTGGGCACTGATCAAATCGGGTGAGCTGGGCCCCGCGTTCGGCACCGCAATGGGCGACCTGGCAACGGGTTACATCCTCGCCGCGATCGTGGGAATTGCCGTCGGCGTCGTCATGGGCCGAAGTCCCGTCGTGGAACGGGTGCTGAATCCCTACGTGAACTTCTTCCAGGCGACGCCGCTGATCGCGCTTGTCCCCCTGGTGGTGATCTGGTTCGGAATCGGCTTCGAGGCTCGCGTCGCGGTCACGTTCATGCTCGCCGTGTGGTCGATCATCATCAACACCGCCACGGGAGTGAAGGAGACACCGTCGTCGCTCATCGACGTGGGAAGGGTTTACAAACTCAGTCGTAGGCAAGCCATCGTGGGGGTGGCCATCCCCAATGCGGTCCCGAACATCTTCGCCGGATTGCGGATCGCTCTCGGTAAGGCACTCATCGGCATGGTCATTGCCCAGATGGAGATCAGTGTGACCGGCCTCGGTGGCCTGATCATCAACTACGGCAATGCTTTCAAGACCGCGTATCTGCTCGCCGCCGTGTGCACGGCGTCGCTGGTAGGGGTGATCGCCGCCGCGGCCCTCGAGCTGATCCGCCGTTTGGTGTTCCCCTGGACTCAAGGTGAAGACCTGGGCCGCTGGTAGCTGTCACATCCTCATATCCCAAACCACCTGCAGTAAAAGGAGCTAACGTGCCGACGTTCACCCACCGCGGGGTTCGCCCCGCTCGTAGAATCCTCATTGTCGCGGTCTCCATCGCGGTGGCCGCCAGCGCGGTCGCGTGCTCGGGTCGGCCGTCGGCTCCGAGCGCGGGCTCGGACAGCGACGGCCTCAAAGGCGCCCGCTTCACGCTCATGTTGCAGAGCACGGCCAACGCCAACAAGATCGTCGAGGTTCATGCGGTCGACCAGTTGAAGGCCCAAGGCGTCGATGCCTCCGTCAAATGGAATGCCAGCACGCCGAATATCGCGATCACCCAATTGACCAGCGGCCAGATCGACGCCTACTCCGAGGCGGTCACCGGCGGCGTCACAGCTATTCAAGGTGGCGTGAAGATGACGGACTTCGCGCTGGCGCAGCCGCGTCAGGATTACGTCCTGCTGGCCGGGAACGGCATCAAGACGCTTGCGGACATCAAGGGCAAGAAGATCGGCGTGCAGGACACCACGGGTGTCAACTACGCGCAAGCGCTGATCGCGGTGCAGAAGGCCGGTCTCACCCCAGACGATGTCGACATCATCGCAGTCGGGGGTCAGAGTGCGCGGCTGCCCGCCCTGGTGGCCGGCCGGGTGGACGTCACGATGCTGAGCCACGCGGCCGAGCTACAGCTTGGGCCGAAAGGCTTCACCACTATTTTCGACTACACCCGGGACGCGCCAGATCTGTATGACGACAACGTCTTCGCAACGCCGGAATGGCTGAGCAAGAACTCGGCGCTGGCGGTCGCGTTCAACAAGGCGCTGCTGGACTCGTACACCTGGTTCAATGATCCGGCCAACAAGGACGCCGTGGTCACTGAGGCCCTCGCCATCGAGCCCGCGGCCGACAAGGCCACCACCGAGGCGCAGTTCGACATGCTGCGTAAGGCCGACGCGTACCCGAACGGTTCGATCCTGGACCCGGCACTGCTCGACAAGCAGCAGGAGCTCTATAAGGAGGCCGGTTCATTCCCGAACACGGTTCCGGTGGCTCAGTGGGTCGACGACAGCTTCGCCAAGAAAGCCAAGGGGCAGGCGTGACATGACGGCAACTCAAGCAGGTGCGGCGATCGATCTCGTCGGCGTCTACAAGCGGTATTCACAGCGGCGCGGCACCGCCAATGTCGCGCTGCGCGACGTGACCCTGAACGTGAAGTCCGGCGAGTTCGTGAGCCTGGTCGGTGCATCCGGATGCGGTAAGACAAGCCTGATCCGGATGGTCGGGGGTTTGTCGCCCTACAGTGCCGGCACGATCACCATCGACGGGAATCCCGTCCGGGGCGTGCCCAAGCGGTTGGGATTCGTGTTCCAGGATGCCGCGTTGATGCCGTGGCGGTCTGTCCGCGAGAACGTGACCATGGGGCTCAATGAGATCGCCAAAACATTGTCCAAGAACGAATCTCGCGCCCGCGTGGACGAACAGCTCGACCTGGTGGGCCTGACGAAGTTCGCGGACTACTATCCGCGCCAACTGTCCGGTGGGATGAAGCAACGGGCCGGGCTGGCGCGGGCCTTGGTGAGCGGGCCGAGCCTGCTGTTGATGGACGAACCGTTCGGCGCGCTCGACGCTTTCACCCGGCTACATCTGCAGGAGGAGCTGGCTCTGATCGTGTCGAGGACGAACACCACCACAATGTTCGTCACCCACGATGTCGACGAGGCCGTCTTCCTGTCCGATCGGATCGCCGTCATGTCCGCCTCGCCAGGAACCATCAAAGAGGTCGTGACGGTCGACCTGCCTCGACCCCGGCTGGGACGCCAGGGTCTCCTGGACAACCAGCGCGCCGCAGAGCTGCGCGACCATGTCCTCCGCCTGGTGATGGAAGATCAGGACGGCAGGCTGGGGCGGCCGGGGGACCCAGACACAGTCGCGGACGTGGTCAGCTCCTGACCTCCGCTGGCGGTAGCGGGCTCAGTTGTCCCCATGTTTGACGTGGGGAATCGGCGTGCCTTCCGCGGCCAGCGTCTCCTCTTCGATCTTCATCGTCATCGGCTTCCGAAGTCCGCGGGTGACGTACACCAGCAGGATGAGGCCGACGACGAACCAGATCGCACCATAGAGCAGAGCGTCGAAATGCAGGTTGATCCACAACACGGCGGTCAGGCACATACCGATGAACGGCAGCACGATGTTGGTGAAGATCTCCATCGGAGTATTGCGCTGCTTGAGCCGGCCGGCGTAGTAGAGGATCACCGTCAGATTCACCACGGTGAACGCGATCAGTGCGCCGAAGTTGATCATCGACGAGATGAACTCGAGCGTGAACCGGACCGCCAGCAGTGACACCGCGCCGACGATCAGCACGGCGTGCAGGGGTGTCAGGAACCTCGGGTGGATGTAGGACAGGAACCGGGGGATCCTGCCCGTCCCGTTTCGGCCCATCACGTAGATCATCCGGGAGACGCTGGCGTGCGAGGACAGGCTGGACGCGAACATGGCGGCCAGCGCAGCCGACACGAACAGGATCTTGAAGAACTCGCCACCCACCTTGAGCGCCAGTTCGGGCAGGGTGTCGTCGGTGACCTCGAAGCCGTCGAGCGTCGGGAACGCGGTCTGAGCGAACCACGCGCCGAGGAAGAAGATTGCGCCGCCGATCAGCAGCGCCAGGACGATTGCCTTCGGCACGGTACTCGGCGTCTTCGCCTCCTCGCTGTACATCGTGATCGCGTCGAACCCGATGAACGAGAAGCACACCACGGTGGCACCGGCGATCACAGCCTGCATGTCGACGCCGGCGTGATAGAGCGGTTCGAGCGTCAGGATGGTGCCCTGGCCCAAGCCGTTCTTGATGGAGATGAACGCCAGGATCACGAAGACGCCGATGAGGACGACCTGGAAAACCACAAGCACGCCGTTGATCTTCGACGTCCCGCTGATGCTCCAGCAGTTGAGCACCGTGACGATCGCGACGTAGATGATGACGAAGATCCACGACGGGGTGTTCGGGAAGAACGACTCGAAGTAGATCCGGCCGATGACGGCGTTGACCATCGGCAGCAGCAGATAGTCGAGTAGCGAGGACCAGCCGACCAGGAAGCCGATGTTGGGGTGGATGACCTCGGAGGCATACGTGTAGGCCGATCCGGCAGACGGGAACACGCGTGTCATCCGGCCGTAGCTGATGGCGGTGAACACCATGGCGATCAGCGCGACGATGTAGGCCAGGGGGACGACCGCGTCCGTCTCGTCCGAGACGATCCCGAATGTGTCGAAGACCGTCATGGGAGTCATGTAGCCGAGGCCGAGCCCGACGATCGCCCACAATCCCAGCGACCGTGACAGGTGGGGTGTGGTGGTTGTGGGAGTCTGCTGCACGAGGATGCCTTTCGTACGGTCGATCATGGGAGCCGTGTGGCGTGCTCGACGTCCTACTGCCGCACCCTGGCGGCCATGCCGCTCGGAGGACGATACGCGCAGAAGCCGGAAAAAGTGGCCGTGTCCGGCCTTCGAAATCAGTTGTCTTCCCGCTAGTGGCCGATGGCCGCTGCCGCGACGGATGGGATTGGCACACAGCAACTTCCCAGCATTGAGCTCCGCGACCGGTCGGTGTTGTGGAGTCCGGAGCCGTGTCGTACCGTCAACTTAGTTGATTAGCCGTCCTATCAGATTTTCCCACCGTCCGCGCCTGTCGCCGCTCATGAAAGGGTTACGGATGCAGCGGGTTTCAATCGCCCGGCGACTCAGCCAGCGCTGGATGCTGGTCGTGGCGGTGGTTGTGGTCGTGGTGGCAGGTTTCGCGGTGTACCGCCTGCACGGCATCTTCGCGTCCCAGGACGTCACATCGACCCCGAGCGGCGCCGGGAATGACATCGTGCCCTTCAACCCCAAGCACGTGGTACTGGAGGTGTTCGGGCCCCCGGGCACCGTGGCGACCATCACCTACCTGGACGTCAACGCGCAGCCGCAGCGCGCCGACGCCGTCCCGTTGCCCTGGAGCTACGACACAACCACCACTCAACCGGCGGTCTTCGTCAATGTCGCGGCGCAGGGTGACAGCGACTCCATCGGCTGCCGGATCAAGATCGACGACGTTGTCAAGGACGAGAGATCGGTGAACACCCTGAACGCTTTCACCTACTGCCTGGACAAGTCCGGATGAGCCCGCAGCGGATTCCCGACTTCATCCGCCGGTTCTCGGTGCTCATCGCACTCTTCTGGCTGGGCCTGGCGGTCGTGACCAATGTCTTCGTGCCCCAGCTTGAGACCGTCGCCGAGGCGCACAACGTGTCTCTGAGCCCGCAGGACTCGCCGTCGTTGCTCGCCAGTAAACAGATCGGCAAGGTGTTCGGCGAGTTCGACTCGGATAGTTCGGCGATGGTCGTCCTGGAGGGCGATCAGCCGCTCGGGGCCGACGCGCACCACTACTACGACGGTTTGGTCAAGAAGCTGGCCGAAGACACCAAACACGTCGAACACATCCAGGATTTCTGGGGCGATCCGCTGACCGCGGCGGGCTCGCAGAGCTCCGATGGCAAGGCGGCACTGGTCCAGCTGTACCTCGCCGGCAACCAGGGCGAGTCCCTGGCCAATGAGTCCGTCGACGCGGTGCGTGACATCGTCGACCACAGCACGCCGCCACCGGGTGTCAAGGCCTATGTCACCGGCGCAGCGCCCCTGGTCACCGACCAGTTCGAGGTGGGCCGCCACGGCACGCTGAAGACCACACTGATCACCATCGGCGTGATCGCACTGATGCTGTTCGTGCTTTACCGCCGCCTCACCACGGTGTTCTTCGTGATCTTCACGGTGATGATCGAACTGACGGCGTCGCGCGGCGTGGTCGCGGTACTCGCGAACGCCGGCATCATCGAACTGTCGACGTACTCGACCAATCTGCTGACATTGCTCGTGATCGCCGCCGGAACCGACTATGCGATATTCCTGCTCGGCCGCTTTCACGAGGCGCGGTACATCGGGCAGGACCGGGTCAGCGCGTTCAACACGATGTACCACGGCACCGCCCACATCATCTTGGGCTCGGGTCTGACGATTGCCGGAGCGGTGCTGTGCCTGACCTTCACCAGGCTGCCGTACTTCAACAGCCTGGGTATCCCCGCAGGCATCGGCGTCCTTGTCGCCGTGATCGCGGCGCTCACCCTGGCGCCGGCGATGCTGGTCATCGGCCGTCATTTCGGTTTGTTCGAACCCGCCCGACCGATGCGCACCCAGGGCTGGCGCCGCATCGGCACTGCCATCGTGCGCTGGCCGGGGCCCATCCTGGTCGCGACGGTCGCCATCGCCCTGATCGGCCTGCTCGCCCTACCCAACTACAAGACCAGCTATGACGCCCGCGGGTACATGCCGGCGGACGCCCCGGCCAACGTCGGCTACACCGCCGCGGAGCGCCATTTCTCGCAGGCGCGACTGAATCCCGAACTGTTGATGGTCCAAGCCGACCACGATCTCCGCAATTCGACGGACATGATCCTGCTGGAGCGCGTCGCCAAAGCGGTGTTCCACACCGACGGCATCGCACAGGTGCAGTCGATCACGCGGCCGCTCGGCACACCGCTGGACCACACGTCGATACCGTTCCAGATCAGTTCCGGTAGTGCCTCTCAGATCAACAACCTGCCTTTCCAGCAGGCCCGAGGAGCCGATCTGCTCAAACAGGTCGACGTGATCAACAACTCGATCGATGTTCTGCGGCAGCAGTATTCGCTGCAGCAGCAATCCGGTGCCATCACCGACGAGCAGGCCAAGGCGTTCCAGCAGACGGTCGCCACCGCCCAGGACCTGCGCGACAAGATCGCCAACTTCGACGACTTCTTCCGACCGATGCGCAACTATTTCTATTGGGAACCACACTGTTTCGACATCCCTGCCTGCGCCGCGATTCGGTCGCTGTTCGACGCGCTGGACGGTATCGATGAGCTGACCGACCAGCTGGGCAACGTCGCGGGCAGTATCGCCAAGCTGGACGCACTGCAGCCCAAATTGCTCGCGTTGATCCCGCCGCAGATTCAGAGCCAGCAGGCCAACCGCGACCTGACGTTGACGAACTACGCCACCACCTCGGGGATCAACGACCAGACCGCGGCGGCGCTGCAGAACTCGACCGCCCTGGGCCAGGCGTATGACGCGTCGAAAACCGATGACTCGTTCTACCTACCCCCGGAGGCGTTCACCAACCCGGAGTTCCAGCGCGGTCTCAAACTGTTCCTCTCACCGGATGGCAAAGCGGCGCGCATGATCATCACGCATGACGGCGATCCCGCTACGCCGGAAGGTATTTCGCATATCGACACCATCCGGCACGCCGCGCAGGAAGCTGTCAAGGGCACACCGCTGGCCGGGTCGAAGATCTTCATCGCCGGCACGGCGGCCACCTACAAGGACATCCAGGACGGCGCCAAGTACGACCTGATGATCGCCGGGATCGCGGCGCTGAGCCTGATCCTGCTCGTCATGATGTTCATCACCCGCAGTATCGTCGCCGCGTTCGTCATCGTCGGTACCGTGGCGCTGTCGTTGGGCGCCTCGTTCGGGTTGTCCGTGTTGATCTGGCAGGACATCTTCGGTATCGAATTGTTCTGGATCGTGCTGGCACTGGCCGTCATCTTGTTGTTGGCCGTGGGGTCGGACTACAACCTGCTGCTGATCTCCCGGTTCAAGGAGGAGATCGACGCCGGCCTGAACACCGGCATCATCCGCGCGATGGCCGGGTCCGGTGCGGTGGTGACGGCGGCCGGTCTGGTGTTCGCGGCCACCATGGCCTCGTTCATCTTCGCGGACCTGCGCATCCTCGGTCAGATCGGCACCACGATCGCCCTCGGTCTGCTGTTCGACACGCTGATCGTGCGATCGTTCATGACCCCGGCCGTCGCGGCGCTGCTGGGCCGGTGGTTCTGGTGGCCGCTGAAGGTCCGGCCCAGGCCGGCCAGCCAGATGTTGCAGCCCTACGGATCACGCCACGCGGTTCGCCAACTGCTGCTGTGGGAAGACGGTGATCCCGTCGCCGGTGCACCGCGGCATCCGAGAAATGACGAGTAAGGAACTGAATCCGTTGGTCGGCAGCCGGTCTCGTCGACGTGAGCTACGGTGACCTGTAGAGCCGACCAGCAGAGAAGCGGTGCGCCGATGACGAATGCACTGGAACCGAACACGGTGCTCGGTCAGCGCGCTTACGTGACCGACGGCGGTGTCGAAACTGACCTGATCTACCGGCGCGGTGCCGAGCTTCGCGAATTCGCGGCCTTTCCACTGTTGGAAACATCCGACGGTAGAGCGCTGCTACGCAGCTACTTCGACGACTACGCGGCGATTGCGGCCGCCAACGGCCGCGCCTTGCTGCTGGAGAGTCCGACGTGGCGGGCCAATCCAGACTGGGGGCAACTTCTCGGCTACTCCGTCGAGGACCTCACCCGCGTCAACATCGCCTCGATCGACTTCATGTCACAACTGCGCGACGTACATGCCGGCTCTGTCGGCGACATCCTGGTCAGCGGGTCCGTCGGCCCGCGTCACGACGGGTACTCACCGACGGCCAGCCTCGACCCGGACAGCGCAGCCGAGTATCACCACCCTCAGATCGCTGCCTTCGCGGCCGCCCACGCCGACATCGCCACGGCCTACACCCTCACCCACGTCGGCGAGGCCATCGGCATCGTGCGGGCCGCCCGGGATGTCGGATTACCCGTTGCCGTGTCGTTCACCGTGGAGACCGACGGGCGCCTGGCCAGCGGCGTGAGCTTGGCGGACGCGATCGATCAGGTGGATGCGGCCGCCGCCCCGGACTATTTTTTGGTCAACTGCGCACACCCACTCCACATTCAGGCCGCCCTGACGGATCCGGGCGACTGGGTCACGCGGATCGTGGGCACCCGCACCAATGCGTCGACCGCAAGCCACGCCGAACTGGACGAGGCGATAGAGCGTGGCGATGGCGATCCCTCCGAATTCGCCAACGCGAACCGGCGGCTGATGGCACAGCTACCCGGCCTGGCGATCATGGGCGGCTGCTGCGGCACCGACGCCCGGCACATCGGAGCGCTGCTGGGCAGCTTAAAGAAGGCATAGAAGAGACTGCACGGAAGGAGATGGTTCGAGGTGAGTGACGCGCACGCCGTACAAGGCATCGACGACGAGCAGGTCAGGGTCACCACGTGGATCTTCGGCGAAGCCGGCGCCGCCACCGGTGCACACGTCCACGAATACGACTACATCGTCGTGCCCGTGACGGGCGGCACATTCACCGTCGTCGACGCCGACGGCGCCACACGTGAGATGACGCAGGAGTCGGGGTCACCGTATCGGGGCACCGCCGGTACCGCGCACAACGTCGTCAATGCCACCGGAGCACAGGTGGTGTTCGTGGAGATCGAACTCAAACGATGAGGCCGCGGCGTAGTTCAGTGGAGTGTCGGTCGGTAGATGAGTTCCTGGATATGGCCGTCCAGCGTACGGTGCTCGAGTAGTTCGAGGTCGAAGTCGGCCGCTCCCTGGAAGATCGCGTTGAGTCCGGTCTGGCCGGTGATGACGGGGAAGAGCGTCACCTGCACACGATCCACCAGACCGGCGGCCATCAGCGCCCGGTTCATCGACAAGCTACCGTGGGAGCGCAGCGGTACCTCCGATTCCGCTTTGAGCTGCCTCACGACATCGACGGCGTCACCGCTCACAATGGTGGCGTCCGGCCAGTCGAGGGACCCCTGCAGCGACGTCGAGACCACCGTCGCCGGCATCTGCCACATTCTCGTCACCCATGGGTCGCGTACTTCAGACTCTTCGGTGCTGGATGCCAACATCTGCGCGAATTCCCGAATAGTATTCGCCCCGAATACCATTCGATGCTCCGTGCCGTACAGGTCGAGCCGGCGGTCCAGCAGTTCGGGGCCCTGTTTACCCCAGTAGCCCGTCCAGTTCGCGCTTGCGGCCCCGTATCCGTCGAGGCTCGAGAACACGTCAAAGGTGTAACTCACGGTCATGTTGTCTGCTCCTGTGTCGATCGAGCGTGTGTCGTAGATACTGACCCGCGGTCATCATCAGACTCATCGCTGCACCACAGAAACCCCAAAGGAGCCTGCCCAGAGGGCAGGCTCCTTTGTCGGTGGCTGGTCGGTTCAGTTGCCGGGGCTGACCTCGGCGGCCGCCTGGACCACGGTGGCAGCGGGGGCGGGGACACCCAGCTGGCCGATCACGAAATCAGCTGCCTGGTCAGCCATCCCGTTGCTCTTGTACGAGCTGTGGGCGGAACGGTCCAGCCCGCCGGGGAAGCACACTGGGTCACCACTGGCGCACAGTTGAATTGTCTTGGCGGCGTACAGGTTGCCGATGGTGATCGGCGGAGCGCTGCGGTCGGCCAGGCCCAGGAACCAGTTGTCGGGGGTGCCGAACAGGACGACAGCTGAGACATGTGAGGCGACCGATGCGGGCATCGGGCCGGACAGTCCGGCGGGCAGCGTCACTCCGGCGGGCACGACGCTGCTCGTGGTGTAACCGGCGACTGCGGCGCCCTGCGAGTATCCGCCCAGCACGATCTTCGTCGACGGGCACTGCGCGGCGATGCTCTCAATTCTGTTGCTGGCGTCTGCGATTCCGTTGACCGCCTGACCGAAGTCCAACGACGCCGGGTAGTTGACGCCGTACACGTCCACCTTCTGGCCCGGCAGGCGGGCGCTCAGTGCGTCCACGAACGCCTGCCCGGTGTCACCGACTCCGGGTCCTTCGAAGGTGCCGCGGGCGAAGACGACCTCGACGGCGGCACATGAGTCGTCGGCGGCATTGGCGGTTGCTGCGGGGGCGGCGAACAAACCCGCAACCACCGCGACGAAAGCGAGCGCAGAGAAGATCGCCGACTGGGCGACCTTCGTGGTCAGCGGGACTTTGCGGGCCGGCAGTGATGTGGTCATGAGGTGATTCCCCGTTCTCAATCCTGTTTGCCATCGCTTCTGTGTAGAGGTGGCAACTGATTGCTATAAGTCGGGGTCGCCAGTGGCGATTCCACAGATGTCAAGTGATGTATGTCACTTGCACGAATATCGACAGCCGAGGATGTTCTGCGGGTTGGAGAGCGTTACAGCGCCTGCTTCAGGCGCGCTGGTCGACTGACTCCGACTCGGTGTCGGTCACCGACACTTCCTGCAGTGCCCCACCCAACCGGGCCACTCGGCGGAGCTGGGTGGCCATGTTCATCGAGGTCAGCATCGGTATGCCGCCGATGAAGGTGCGGAAGGACGGGTGCCCGCCGTCGATGTGCAGGACGAACAGGCAGCCGACGACGTAGAAGAACCCCATGGTGAACAGGGCCGCGGGTATCGCGTAGGCCAACGGTGATTTGGCATCGGCAACCAGTTCGGTCGCGTAGTCGATTTCGTCCCGCGACATGGGTTCGCGCTTGCGGAGTTTGGCCAGCACTGCCTTGTGGGCACCGACCTTGTCGCCCATGGGGTGCGACGTCCGCCGTTCCAGCCGAGCGATGTAGACGAAAACACAAGTGGCGAACAATATTTCCATCACGACAGCGAGGATCGTGAGATCACCCCACGGACCTAGATTCACTCTGTCGCTCCTCTGACACCTCGGGGCCGGACGGTGCGCAAGGCCCCTAGAAACGTTACATGAACTAAGTGTTTCCTCTCCGCGCTCACAGGAACTTGACAGGTATGACCTGGGGCTACGGTCATCTGTCGCAACTGTTGAGACAGTATTGACGCATCTGATGATAGTGATCTACCGTACGGCGAGCGGCGGCAGCCACCGCGTCGTCATCCGGGAGGAACCAATGCAGAGTTCGAGTTGGCTGACGGAGCTGGAGTGGCGCCAGACGTCGTTCGTGCGCCGGCGATGCGCAACTGAGCACCGCAGATCAATCCGAAGTCGTCAGCCCGCCAACAATTTTCGCCTCCCGCAGCGGCTCTCGAATAAACACCACGACCACCGCACGATAACCAGCCACGAGATCACACGACGCCCGGGCGATCAGTGGGATACGGAGAGGATTTGAGCATGGCCGAGAAAACGTCTGGCCTGAAGAGCGGCACGCTCGGATTGGCGGGGCTCGTTGCCCTGGGCGCGGTGATGATGTCACCGGCGCTCGGGTTGTACGGCAACTGGGGACCGATGGCCGCCATCGTCGGACTGCCCACGCCCTTGGTCTTCCTCGCTGCGTTGCTTATCGCCCTTCCCACTGCGGCCAGCTACGCACTGCTAACCCGCCGCCTACCGTCGTCGGGATCGGCGTACGCGTGGACGTGGCAATTCATCTCGCCCCCCGCCGGTGCGTGGGTCGGCCTCCTGATGGCCGCCTACTACATCGTCGCCGTCATACTGCAACCGGCGTTCTTCGGCCTCGTCTTCAATGACCTGCTGGGTCAATTCGGCCTCGCGCACCCCAACCTGTGGACCTGGGCTCTGGGCGCGGTCGTGGTCACGGTCTTTGCGATGTTCCTCACCTATCGGGGTGTTTCCGTATCAATCAAGGGAACTGTCATTTTCCTCGTCATCGAGGTGCTTGTGGTGGTGGCACTCACGGTGACGATCGTGGCGACAGGGGCATCGCACGGCATCGGCTTGTCACTGAAGCCCTTCTATCCGTCGGAGATTCTCGGGGGCGGTGGTGCGTTCTGGACCGCAATGATTCTGGGAGTGCTGTCCTTCACCGGATTTGACGTGATCTCCACCGTCGCCGAGGAGGCTCAGGCGCCGCGACGGCTGCTTCCGCGGGCGACCCTACTGGCCTGCATTGTGGTAGGCGTCTTCTGGGCCATCAATGCGTGGGCGTTCTCCATCTCCGAACCGTTGAGCGCGGTCCAGGATCTCATCAGCTCGGGGACCACGCCAGCGCCGGCGATCGCCGAAGCTTATTGGGGTGCAGGCAAGATCCTCGTCACCTTGACCGCAATGACGGCGACTGCGGCCAGCTACGTCGCTTGTGCGGTGGGCGCGTCGCGCGTCCTGTTCGCGCAGGGGAGGCAGGGCACCGTTCCGCGGTTGCTCGGCTCGACGCATGCTCGCAGCGGTGTCCCGGTCAACGCGTTACACGTCGTATTCGGGATCGTGGCGATCGGTCTGACGATTGTGACCGCATGGCTGAAGAATCCGATCTCCGCTTACGTGTGGTGGGCCGGTAGCGTGGTCTTCTTCGCCCTGATCACCTACGGATTCGTCCATGCATCGAACTACGCGTACTTCCGAAAGACGAAGCATTTCAACGTATTTCTCAACGCCGTGATACCCACGGTCGGCATCACCTTGGCGGTCTATCTGCTGTACAAGAGCTTCTTTGTGAACTTGTGGTCGCAGGACTGGAACGCCGGCAAGAGCGTGGTGGTATTTGCTGTCGCGGTCAGCATCCTCGCCGCACTATATGTGCTGATACTGCGAATCATCAGGCCCGCGGTGCTGACGGGCCCCCTGTCAGAACCCACCAACTCCGCTACTCCTTCACCGGTGCCCGCTGTCGACGGGCAGTAGGAACCTGGCAGGTTCAGGAGCAGCGGTACTCGCGTTCGGTCCCGCTGTCCTTGGCTGATCCGAATGCACCGACAGTGTCGATGAATTGCTTGAGCAGCCGGGGATCGGCGAGGTCGGCCCGAGGCGCCGACACAGCCCATGCGTTTCCGTTGGAGCTGCCGTGACGACGCAGTCGCACGGTCCGCACGGGCTCACGGAAGACGAGTGTCTCGGTGGACGCGGACCGCGTAGGGCTCTGGGGATCCGGTTGGTGGGCGATCGCGACTTGGAGTGGCGTGCCGTCGACACGATCCACGGCCACCGTACTGGGCCACTTGCGGACGCGGATCAGGCCCTTGCCAGGTGCGTCGCGGACACCGATCTGAATGATGTCGTCTCTGAGCGGAACGCTGAGAGTGATGGTGCCGCAGGGTATCTCGTCGATGAGTTCGGACATGACAGTGAGTGGTGGGGTAGGCGTGAGAAAGTGCAACGCCGCTGGTGCGTGTTCGAGGTGCGACACGCTCGCTCCCTTGTTGAAAATCGTTACCGACAACTGGGGTCGCGTCCGACTGTACCGCCACGGCGGATCTAATGACAATCGTTGTCGATAGCCGGGGTGGATCTGAGCTCAGCGAAAGCGGAGATTCAACGTCGCGAGGCCGAAGATCTTCCGGTCGCCGGACTTCGCGCCGACGATCACCACGCCGGTGCGCGTGTCGGGATCGAGCGACTTGATTCGCCCGCTGAACTCGATGTCCGCGCCTTCGGCGGCCGACACGACCGCAGGAGCAGACAACCGCACCGCGTACCGGCTGACGGCACCGGGGTCCCCCGACCAGGTGGAGGCAAACCCGGCACCCAAACCCATGGTGAGCATGCCGTGCGCGATCACGTCGGGAAGCCCGGCAAGCTTGGCGATTTCCTCGTCCCAGTGGATCGGGTTGGCGTCACCGGCCACGCCGGCGTAGTTGACCAGGTCGCCGCGCGACAACCGGGTGTGATGGGACGGTAGCTCGTCACCGACCTTGAGGTCATCGAAGGACGGCGTCTTGGGCGTGCGGGTCACGTCGACCTCGGCGATCCGAACGTCGCCGTCGGGGCGCACCGTCTTCTGATATTCCTCTTCGCCGATCCCGAAGATGTCCACGTCGTGCATCATCGCGTTCTGCACAGCGGTCTTGATCTGCGGGTTGAGGTCCTCTGCGGTGACGCCGACGACGGTGGTGTGCAGGGTGTGCACGCGTTCGCCGGCCGTGTCGGTGAAGGTGTTGGTCACGGTGATCAGGTCTCGTCCGGCGATCCTGCGTACCGATGTCAGCTCGACGTCGATGAGCAACTCGTCGCCGGCCACGATCGGGCGGTGCTGCTCGAAGACCTCCTCGGTCTGCATGTAGGTGTCATATCCGACGACCACCTGCTCGAACATGCGCCGATTGCAGGTCATGCCTGGTGTCGACGTGAACGTCAGTGGCGCCACCAGATCGGAAAAGCCCAGCTCAGTAGCGGCGTCGACGTTCCAGTGCGCGGGGTGGTAGTCCTGCACCGCACGGGCGTACTCGCGCACTTTCTCGCGGCCGACCACGTAGGTGCCGTCCATCTGGTAGTAGTGCCCGACACGCGCTTCGAGCGGCGACGATTCTGCTGGTGCAGTCATGGATGTGCTCAACTTTTCTATCGGCATGTTCGCTGAAGCCGACAAAGCACACTAACGCGCTCCCTGGATGGCCGTACTGCTGGTGCGGATGATCAACTCGGGTTCGAGGAGCACGGACTCGGGGTTGCGTCCGGCGAGCACCTCGAGCAGCAGCCGCACACCGTGCCGACCCATCTCGTGCATCGGTGACCGGATCGTGGTGAGGGGAACGGCACCACCTTCGGCGAGCGGGGTGTCGTTGTAGCCGACCAGGGCGATGTCATCGGGTACGTGAATACCCTTGTCGCGCAACACGCCGAAAGCGCCGATGGCCGCGAAGTCGTTGGTGGCGAAGATGGCGTCGGGAACGGCGCCGTTCGCCAGGATCTGTTCGGTGCCGGCCCGCCCGCCCGCGGGATCGAAGCCGGTGTAGACCACGCGTTCGGGCGGCACGTGAATACCGTTGTCCGCCAACGCGGCAATGCAGCCCCTGGTCCGGTTGTAGGCCGTCGAGGCGAACTCGAGACCGGCCAGCACCGCGATGTCACGCCGGCCGGTGGCGGCCAGATGTTGCCCGACGAGCAGGCCCCCCTTGAAGTCGTCGGTGGTGGCGGACGGGTAATCGCCCGCCGCCCGCGAAACCAGCGCGAATTTGGTGCCCGCAGCGGCAACTTCGTCGAGGAGCCGGTGATCGAGGTGGGCGTCGCCATAGATCAGGCCGTCGACGCGGCGATCGATCATCATGCGGGTGCGGGCCCGTTGATTCTCGGTGATGTCGAGGGAGTTGGTGACGAAGGTCGACAGGCCGGCCTCGGAGGCAGCCTCCTCGATGCCCTCGTAGATGGTCGCCAACACGTAGTCCTGGAGACGGGGCACCAACACGCCGATCAATCCCGAACGCCGGGTGCGCAGGCTCGATGCCTGCGGGTTGGGAGAGTAGCCGTGCTCCTTGGCGAACGAGCGGATCCGCGCGACCGTCTCCGGGGATCCCCACCGCAACGCATCACCACCGGGCGTGGCGAGCACACGAGACACCGTCGACGGGCTGACGCCCAGCTCGTCGGCTATCTTCCGCAGCGTCATCGGCCCCTGTGGTGGCGCCATCAGCTAACTGACCTCCCTGTAGGGCACCACCCTAACAAGACGTAGGGAGCTGTCGGGTGATTTACACAAACGATTGACTGAAGTGACACAAACGATTGCGGCAATCGTTTGTGTTGTGTTTCACTCGAAGTATGACCCCCTTCAGGGAAGTCTTTCCGGCACTCGCCGGCGCCCCGGCTGCCTCGCGGCGGTGGTGTCAATGACCCGCATCGCGGTCATCGCCACCGGCGGAACCATCGCGTCGACGGCCACGGACGGTGGCGTGGTGGCCACTCGATCGGCGGCCACCCTCCTGGAGAGTGCGCACGTCACCGGTATCGAGGTCGAATCACATGACCTCATGACGGTGGGCTCTTATCGGATGACGCTGCAGAATCTGCGCTCCATCAGCGACGCGGTGGGTGATCTGCTGGGCCGGCGCAACGATCCGGTCGATGGCATCGTGATCACCCACGGGACCGACACCATGGAGGAGACGGCGATCCTGCTGGATCTGGTCCATGACGACCCGCGACCGGTGATCCTGACCGGCGCGCAGCGGGCCAGCGACGCACTGGACAGCGACGGCCCGAAAAATCTCGCCGATGCAGTGCTCGTGGCAAGTTCCGTGGAAGCGCGTGAGCTCGGGGTCCTGATCGTCTTCGCGGAACGCATCCTGCCGGCGCGGGCAACCCGCAAGATGCACACATCGGCGCTGGCCGCATTCGCCTCGGCCTCCGGCGCAAACGTCGGTGAGGTCGTCGACGGAACCGTGACCGTCAACGCAATTCCCAAGCGGCCCAGACGACTCCCGAGGCCCACCGAGGCGTTCGACCGCATGCGCGTCGATCTGATCGAGATGTATCCCGGGGCCGACGACGCGTTGATCAGAGCTGCTGTCGCGGCGGGCGCGCGTGGGATCGTGCTGGCCGGCACTGGTATGGGCAACGCGAACCCTGCGGTTGTCGACGCCGCGCGGGAGCTGCTCGCCGACGGAGTGGCCGTCGTGTTGTCGACGCGCGTTCCCGAGGGACCCGTCGCCGGCGTGTACGGCACCGGTGGGGGCGCCGACCTGGTGGCGATCGGAATTCCGCCCGCATCGGGGCTACCGGCAACGCAGTTGCGAATTCTTCTGGCGCTGTGGCTTTCTCAGCACGCGTTCGACGCCGCGCAAGTCAGATCCGTGATCGAAATCCATGCAGATAACAAGGAGGAATGACTCATGGCCAAAGAGATCTTTGTCGCTTTCGGCATCGACGTCGACGCGGTCGGCGGGTGGCTGGGCTCCTACGGGGGCGAGAACTCCCCCGGTGACATCTCCCGCGGCGTCTTCGCCGGCGAGGTCGGAGTCCTCCGCCTCAACACCCTTCTCGAGCGTCACAACCTCCCCGCCACCTGGTTCTGGCCGGGGCACTCCATCGAGACATTTCCCGAACAATTCGAGACCGTCGTCGCCTCCGGCCATGAGATCGGCGTGCACGGCTACAGCCACGAGAATCCGATCGCGATGACACGCGAGCAGGAGGCCGAAATCCTGGACCACTGTATCGATCTCATCGATTCGCGGACCGGGAAGAAGCCCACCGGCTACGTGGCGCCGTGGTGGGAGTTCAGCAAGGTCACCAACGAACTCCTCGTCGAACGCGGTATCAAGTACGACCACTCGTTGATGCACCGCGATTTCGAGCCGTACTACGTCCGGGTCGGCGATTCCTGGACCCCGATCGACTACGACAAGCCGGCAGCCGAATGGATGAAACCCCTGGTCCGTGGTGAGGAGACGGACCTCGTCGAGATCCCGGCCAGCTGGTACCTCGACGACCTGCCGCCGATGATGTTCATCAAGGGCAGCCCGAACAGCCACGGTTTCGTCAATCCCCGGCACATCGAGGAGATGTGGCGAGACCAATTCGACTGGGTGTACCGCGAATCCGACTACGCGGTGTTCACGTTCACCATCCATCCGGATGTCTCCGGCCGGCCACAGGTGCTGCTCATGCTCGAACGCCTCATCGAGCACATCAATTCGCACGACGGCGTGACCTGGGCCAATTTCGACACCATCGCAGACGACTTCAAGAAGCGGAGCCCACGCGCCTGACCCACCCACCACCGGACCGACGACCAGGCGCAGGCCAGTCGATGATTCAGCAAGAAGGTTCGTTCCATGTCAGCTAACAACCATTCCGAAGGTCTCGGGCTGCGACGCGTGTCCGGTAAGGAGACGCGGCGTGCCTCGGGTATCGCCTTCATTGCCTGGACCATCGCGGTCTACGACTTCATTCTCTTCGGCACTCTGCTGCCGCGGATCACGGAGTCGTTCGGGTGGTCCACCAGTCACGCCCTGCTCGTCTCGACACTGGTCAGCGTCGGCACCGCCATCGTCGTGCTTCTGGTCGGCCCGATGGTCGACCGGCTGGGCCGCCGCCGCGGCATGATCATCTCGGTCGGCGGCACTGCGGCGTCCTCGGCGGCCACCGCGGCCACTGTCGGCGCCGCATCGTTGATCGGTGTCCGTTCGATCAGTGGTCTCGGGCTGGCCGAGCAGTCGGTCAACGCCACCTATCTCAACGAGCTCTATGAGCTCACCGAGGACCAGACCATCAAGAAACGTCGCGGCTTCGTGTACTCGATGGTCCAGACCGGTTGGCCCACCGGCGCATTGCTTGCGGCAGGCTTCGTCGCGGTCGTCACCTCGATCTTCGGCGAAGGCGCCTGGCGTATCGCCTTCCTGCTGGCGACCATTCCCGCCGTGCTCGTCGCGCTGCTGTGCCGCACCCTGAAGGAGAGCCCGCAATTCGAGGCCCAGCAGACGGTCCGGAGTCTGCGTCGCGACGGTAAGCACGAGGAGGCGACAGCACTCGCGGCCGCCACCGCCACCGTCGAGCAGACCTCGGCGCCGTACAAGCGGATCTTCGCCGGCAAACACCTGCGCAACACCGTGGTGCTCTCGCTGGCGTGGTTGCTCAACTGGTTTGGTATCCAGACATTTTCGGTCCTCGGTACAACGGTCCTCGAGCAGGGTAAGGGTATCGACGCGTCGAGCACCCTGATCTTGGTCGTGCTGTCGAACGTGGTGGGTATTGCGGGCTACCTGGCCCACGGCTGGGCGGGCGACCGATTCGGCAGGCGGAACACCATTGCCGTCGGTTGGCTGCTGGCCGGGGTGTTCTTCGGGGCCATGCTGCTGGGTCCGTCGAATGCGATCTATGTTCTGGTCACGTACATGATGGGCTTGTTCTTCCTGCTCGGACCGTATGCGGCGATCATGTTCTTCCAGGCCGAGTGTTTCGACACCGATTGCCGTGCAACGGGTAGTGCGTTCATCGGAGCGATGTCCCAGCCCGGCGCGATCATCGCGGGCTTCATCCTCACCGGCCTGACCGCCGCGTCCGTCAGCTACTCCACCGCGGCGTTCTGGGTCGGAGCGATCGGCACCGTGGTCTCGGGCATGGTTGTCATGGGCGCGCACAAGGTGGCACCGCCGACCGCGTCGGAAGCCCGGCGCCAGGCTGAGACCATCACGGACGTGCAGACATGAGCGATCAGGCCGTCGCAATGATCACTGGCGCTGCGTCCGGGATCGGTGCCGCCACCGCGGTGTGCCTGGCCGAGCGTGGTATCCGCGTCGGAATCGGCACGTACCCGGGTGATCCCCATGATCCGGAAACCACCCTGCGGGATGTCCATGATGCCGGCGGCGAAGGCCGGATCGTCGAGGTCGACGTGCGATCCACGGAATCGGTCGACGCGTTCGCCGAGGACCTGATGGCCGCCTGGCGGCGCATCGACATCGCAGTTGCGAACGCGGGCATACTGCGTGGATCGGCCTTCGGCGACATCACCGACGAACAGTGGCACGACCTGCTGGATGTCGATCTGCACGGCGTGATGCGTACCGCCCGAGCGGGATTGCGCCACATGGCAAAAGGCGGGTCGGTGACAGCCATCTCGTCGATCGCCGGCGGTGTGTACGGCTGGCAACACCATGCGCACTACGCCACCGCCAAAGCCGGCGTGCTCGGCCTCGTCCGCAGTCTGGCAGTGGAGTACGGACCCCGTGGAATCAGGGCCAACGCAATCATTCCCGGCCTGATCCGGACCCCGCAGTCCACCGACGCGGTCAATTCACTCGGGTCGGACGGACTGGACCGCGCGGGTGGTTACATCCCGTGGGGCCGTGTCGGAGAGCCACGTGAGGTGGCGGAGGTCATCGCGTTCCTGTCCAGCCCCCAGGCGTCTTATGTCAGCGGTCAGGCGATCGTGGTGGACGGGGCGCTCACCACGGCGATGCGGGACTGACCATGGCGAGAATTCTCGACGGTAAGAAGGCGCTCGTCACCGGCGGCGCGTCCGGGATCGGGCGGGCGATCGCGACCGCCTTTGTCGACGGCGGAGCGGTGGTCACCATCGCCGACCGCAATCCGGATATTGCGTTACTCGCCACCGAGATCGGTGCGAAACGCGGTGAGATCCTGGAAGCCACTTCGGAAACCGACGTCGACGCGCTCGTCTCGAGTATCGTCGCCGCCGACGGCGGTCTGGACATCCTGGTCTGTTCGCATGGGATCCTGACGCAGTCTGCGAGCGTGGACATGTCAACGCGACAATGGCAGGAGACGATCGACGTCGATCTGACGGCGGTGTTTCTCCTCAATCGCGCAGCCCTGCGGCCCATGCTCGAACAACGCAGTGGCCGCATCATCAACATCGCATCGCAGTTGGCCATCAAAGGCGGTGTGTCACTGGCGCATTACGCGGCGGCCAAGGCCGGCGTCATCGCGATGACGAAGTCGATCGCACTGGAGACGTCCCAGCACGGAGTGCTGGTGAATGTGATCGCGCCGGGTCCCATCGACACTCCGATGGTCGCGGGCATCGATGAACAGTGGAAGCTCTCCAAGCGCGCCGAGCTTCCGTTGGGCCGGTTCGGCACCCCCGAGGAGATCGCGCCGACAGCGGTGCTGCTGGCCTCCGACCCGGGTGGCAACCTGTATGTGGGTCAGGTCCTTGGCCCCAATTCCGGTGACGTGATGCCCTGATGTGTGGCGGATGCGCCGGCGCACCGCCGGATTGGGCCGCCGAATCGGTCAGTGGGCCACGGCAGCGGACCGCAGTCGCCCGCCGACTGTCGGCGTTGATGAAACGCGACCAGATACATCCGATCACCGCGGGGTGGGTGGTCAGGGGCCCTACCGGGCTGTCGCTGGTGTGTCGGACCTACGACGAACTGGTGGACGTGGTGAGCGCCCGAAGCGGTGCCGACCGTGCGTGGGTGAGCGCTGCGGGCCTGGATCAGGCCGGCGGCCGGTGCAGTCCCAGATGATCACGCAGGGTGTGACCGTGGTACTCGGTGCGAAACCGGCCCTGCCGCTGAAGGATCGGCACGACGTGGTCGACGAACAGGTCCAGCTCATGGGGCAGAGTTGAACCCATGATGGTGAAACCGTCGACGGCGCCCGCGTCCTGCCAGTCGATCACATAGGCGGCGAGTTGCTCGGGTGTGCCGATGAAGTGCATCTGCCCGGCACCGCCACTGACCTGTGACGCGACATCGCGTAACGATGCGTCAGGGCGCGCCCGTGCCGCGGCAAGGAGCCCGTCGGCGCGCGTGGACAACGACATATCGTCGGCCCAGAGGTGGGCAGGTAGTGGCGCGTCGGGATCGTAGGCATCAGGGTCCAATCCGGCGGTGTAAAGCGCATTCTGCCAACGGAATTCCTGACTGGACAGTTCCTCGAGTCGCTCCGCGCGGCGGCGGGCGTCGGCTTCGGTGCTGCCCAACGTCACCATCAGAGCCGGCAGCACCAGCACTTGTCCGGGGTCGCGTCCCAACGCGGCCGCCCGGGATCGCAAGGCGGACCGGAACGTGACCGCCGCATCGAGCGACGGTGGCCCGGTGAATGCCATATCGGCACGCTGCGCGGCGAGTTCGAGGCCGGCGGGGGACTGACCCGCCAGCACCGTGACGGGGCGCCCCTGGGGAGAACGCGGAAAAGGTAACACGCCCTCGGTGTTGAAGTACTGGCCGTGAAAGTGCGGTGCGTGCAGTCTGGCGCGATCGGCCCAGATACCGTTGTCGCGGTCACCGACAACGGCGCCGTCTTCCCAGCTGTCCCAGAGGCGTGTGGTCAGATCGACGAATTCGTCGGCGCGGCGGTATCGGTCGGCGACGTCAGGGTGGCTTTGTTCGCCAAGGTTCGCCGCCGCCAGCGGGGTGACCGTCGTGACGACGTTCCAGCCGGCGCGGCCTGCGCTGAGATGGTCCAGTGTGGCGAATCGGCGGGCCAGCTCATAGGGGTGGTTGTACGTGGTGGATCCGGTCCCGATCAGCCCGATGTGTTCGGTCGTCGCGGCGAGGGCGGAAAGGATCGAGATGGGGTCGAACTGCGTTTGAGGGAGGTGGGTGGCGCGATATTCGGCGATGGCGATGTTGTCAGCCAGGAATATCGAGTCCATCAAGCCGCGCTCGGCGGTGCTCGCGATATCGGTGTAGTACCGCAAGCCGAGGACGTCGCGGACATCGTCTTGGACCACCCGCCAAGCGGATTCGTGGTAGCCGTTGGGCCAGATGAACGCGTTGAAGTGCAATGACGACTCGTCCGGTGGCATCCTCTGAGGTTACCTCTGACGGTGGTGCGGTCAATATTGCTGCGGGACAACGCCAGCCGAGGGTCATGCTCCGCGGCTGGCGTCCAGAAACTGCTCGATGCTCGTCGGGGTTCGCCCGATGAGCTTCTCGGTGTCGCCGAGGGGGACTTCCATCAGCCCGCCGCGAATGGCGGCCCCGAATCCAGTCATCAGCCCGGCCAGCTCGGCCGGCAGCCCGGCCGCCGAAAGCCCCTGTTCAAAATCGTCGTCGCGCACGCGGACGACGTCGACGGACCTGCCATGGTGGTCGGCCAGTGCCGAGGCCACCGCGGTGTCATCCACCAGTCGCGGGCCGGTGATCTCGTAGACCGTGTCGCCGTGGCCGTCACCCACAAGTGCGGCGGCCGCCGACGCCGCGCAGTCCGCACGGGAGACGGGTGCATGGCGGCCGGATCCATTGTTGGAAATCAGCCGGCCGGTGGCGGCTGCCTGCGCCCAGCCGCCGGAGATGACCTCGAGATACAGGGAGTTGCGCAAGATGGTCCACGCAGGTCCCGCGGCGCGGAGCGCCTCTTCCGTGGCCGCGTGATCGTCGGTCAGCGGGCGCAACTTCTCGGGGAATTCCCGGTCGGCGTTCGCGGTCGAGGTGTAGGCGATTCGTCGCACACCGGCGGCTGCCGCCGCTTCGATCGCGGCTCGGTGCTGCGCCTGCCGACGGCCGACCGAGTCGGTGGAGATCAACAGCAGAACATCGACGCCGCGGAAGTCGTCGGTGAGGGTTTCGGGTCGGTTGAAGTCCGCCGGTCTGGCCGTCGCGCCGCCCCCGGTGAACTCCGTGAGCGAGCCCGGCGAGCGACTGAAGAGCACCACATCCTGCGCAGGGTGGGCCGCCAGGACAGTCTGCGCGACAAGCCGGCCGAGCGCGCCGGAAGCACCGGTGATTCCTATGACCGTCATCTAAGCGCTCCTGCTCGAGTTGGTTACCATTTGATACTGACCACATCGTGCGGAACCGGGAGCGGTCATGCAAGAAGGCACATTGACGTCCGTCAGTCACACCGGGGTAACCACGCAGGTGCCGCCACTGAGCGAGTGGCTGGCAGTGATGCCGGCCACAGTGCTCGGCGCCTGCCCCGTACGTGATGTGCTGGACCGGATCGGCGACAAATGGTCGGTACTGGTCATCACACTGCTCGGCGAGGGGCCGATGCGCTTCATGGCGCTCAAGCGATCCATCGGCCTTGTCTCGCAACGAATGTTGACAAGGACGTTGCGCGGCCTCGAACGCGACGGTCTGATCACCCGCACGGTTGAACCGGTCGTCCCGCCACGCGTGGAGTACGCACTGACAGATCTGGGACGTGGTCTGCACGGCATCGTCGATCACCTGGCCGAATGGGCCTTCGAGCACAGCGGCGACGTAGCGGGCGCGCGCGAGGCGTACGACCGTCGGGTGGCGGACGATGGAGAGTCCGACTGCGAAAGCTAGGCGCGGCCGGTCATCGTGGTCCGCCGGGCGCGTCGTACGCGACCACCACCACTGTCGCGGCGTCGTCACCGATCTGGCGGAATTTGTGTGACACCGCGGCATCGAAGTAGGCGCAGTCGCCGGTCCCCAACTCGACGATCCGCCCATCGTGGTTGAGCTCGACGGTGCCCGAGTGGACGAAGGCAAATTCCTGACCGGGGTGCGCGGGGTGTGGATGCGAGGCGAACTGCCGACCGGGTCGTACGACGAACGGTGACATGGCCTTACCCAGCATGCCCGCGGCTATCGGGACATGACGATCGCCGGCGCGCTCGACCGCCCTTTCCACCGTGAGGGAGCCGGCTTCGGGGTCATCGGAGAACAACTGTGCGACATCGACGTTCAGCGTCCGCGCAATCTTCATCGCCGCGGCAATGGACGGCACGCTGTGTCCCCGTTCCACCTTCGACAGGTAGCTCTTGGTCAATCCGGTGCCGGCGGCCAACTCTTCGAGGGTCATACCCCGTTGCTGACGTACCGCGCGTAGCAAGCCGCTCACGAGAGTCAGAATACAACATTGACGATAGGACACATTGTGTCATATCGTCGGATTCAGTGTCATCCGGTTCGCCGGACGCCTCAACAGGAAGGAGCGGCAGATGACCAGCACCATGAACGATTCCAAGGACGAACTGATGCAGCGGGCGATGGAGGGCTTGACACGCCACGTCGTTGATTCGGAGCTGACCCTGCCGCAGAAGCTCGCGCTCACGTGCAGAGCCCTGTTCGACGCGGGTCACGACTCCGGTCTGGCCGGGCAGATCACCGCCCGCGCCGATGAGCCGGGTACGTACTACACGCAGCGGCTCGGTCTGGGCTTCGACGAGATCACCGCGGGCAACCTGTTACTCGTCGACGAAGACCTCACTGTGCTGCAGGGCGATGGAATGGCCAATCCGGCCAACAGGTTCCATTCCTGGATCTATCGAGCCCGGCCCGACGTGAACTGCATAGTGCACACGCACCCGTTCCATGTCGCAGCGTTGTCGATGCTCGAGACCCCGCTCGTGGTGTCGCAGATGGACATCGCGCCGTTGTACGACGACTGTGCGTTCCTGCCCGACTGGCCGGGCGTGCCTGTGGGCAACGAGGAAGGCGAGATCATCGCGGGTGCCCTCGGCGCCAAGAAAGCGATCCTGCTCGCCCACCACGGCCAGGTGGTCGCCGGAGCCAGCGTCGAGGAGGCGTGTTCGCTGGCGATGCTCATCGAGCGTGGGGCCAAGCTGCAACTGGCTGCCATGGCCGC
Organism: uncultured Mycolicibacterium sp.; assembly: GCA_945957405.1. Classification (GTDB taxonomy): domain Bacteria; phylum Actinomycetota; class Actinomycetes; order Mycobacteriales; family Mycobacteriaceae; genus Mycobacterium. The sequence goes on from CAMFLL010000014.1 coordinate 33,066, forward strand.
AGGCACCATCGCGCCGCTATCCGATCGACTTGCCCGCGAAGCCCACGATTGGACCCTGACCCCCAAACGCAGTGCGGCGAATTTCGCGTACTACACCCGGCGTGCCCTCGCACAGCACCCCGACGCACTCAGCCATTGACCATCCCGAAACGCGAAAGGCACAGCAATGAAACAGATCCACGGCATCATCGCCTACCCCATCACACCGTTCACCAGCGACGGCGCCGGAATCGACACCGGCGCACTGGCCGGATTGGTCGACCAGCTCGTGAGCACCGGTGCCCACGCCGTCGCCCCACTCGGTAGCACCGGCGAATCGGCGTACCTCACCGAAGCCGAATTCGACACCGTCGTCGACACCACCGTCGGTATCGTCGACGGGCGGGTGCCCGTGATCGTCGGCGCCTCAGACCTCACCACTGCCAACACGATCCGGCGGGCGCAGTACGCGCAGCAGGCCGGTGCCGACGCCGTGATGATCCTGCCCATCTCCTACTGGAAGCTCACCGACCGCGAAATCACCCGGCACTACGCCAGCGTCGCAGCTGCCGTCGACCTGCCCATCATGGTCTACAACAATCCGGCCACCAGCGGCATCGACATGACGCCCGAACTGCTGATTCGGATGTTCACCGATATCGACAATGTGCGCATGGTCAAGGAATCCACCGGCGACCTGACCCGGATGCAGCGCATCAACGAATTGTCCGGCGGCACCCTACCCTTCTACAACGGCAGCAACCCGCTTGTTCTGGATGCGCTGCTCGAAGGCGCCACCGGATGGTGCACTGCCGCACCGAATCTGCGCCCGCAGGCCTGCCTGGACCTGTATCACGCGGTGTGCAATGGTGACCACTCCGGCGCACAACGGATCTACGACGACCTCGCGCCGTTGTTACGCTTCATTGTCGCAGGTGGCCTGCCGACAACGGTCAAAGCGGGTCTCGAGCTGCTCGGGCGAGACGTCGGTGCCCCCCGCGCGCCGCTGCTGCCCCTGGACGCCGACGGTCGGACCGAGCTCAAAACGCTTCTGGCGGAGGCCCGCTGAGCATTAGCGCGCCGGGGTCGCCCACGCGCTGCCCTGTTCGCGATCGAGCACCGTCATCGCCTTGTTCTTCAGGACGAAGACGTACACGGCCAAGCTGACGGCGATCACGACCGTGACATAGGCGATGAACCAACCGACATGGTCGCCGGATTTCGCGGCCTGATACAGCGCAGGCGCGGTGCCGCCGAAGACAGAGTTCGCCACTGCATAGCCCAATCCCACACCGAGCGCACGTATCTCAGCGGGGAACAATTCGGCCTTGACGATCGCATTCACCGATGTGTAGCCGGTCAGGATGACGTAACCGACGATCGTCAGCAGAAATGCCAGCAGCGGCGATTTGGCCTGGGGCAGCAGGGTCAGCAGCACGTACGTGTACATCACCCCACCGACACCGAAGAACACCAACAGTGGCTTGCGGCCGACGCGATCGCTGAGGAGGCCGCCGACGGGCTGAAGCAACATCAGGAAGATCAGCCCCAGCAGATTGACCCACGTGCCGGTCAACGCCTGATCACCCTTGAAGGTCGACTTGACGATGGCCGGTGCGTTGATCGTGTAGGTGTAGAACGCCACCGTGCCGCCGGCGGTGATGAGGAAGACCAGGAGCAGCGGCCGCCAGTAGGTGGTGAACAGCGTCCTCAGTGATCCCGCTTCACGGTCCTCGCCGGTGCGGATGGCATCGAGGTGCGACTGGCTCAGCGACTCGTCCATCGAACGCCGTAGCCACAGCACCACCAGCGCGGCGACACCGCCGATGAAGAAGCCGATGCGCCAGGCCCAGTCGGTCACCGCATCCACGTCGAGCACCGCGAGCGCGATCAGAAGCGTGAACTGTGCGAGCACATGCCCGCCGATCAGCGTGACGTACTGGAACGACGACAGGAAGCCGCGCCGGTTGGCCGTCGCCGCTTCGGACATGTACGTCGCCGACGTACCGTATTCGCCGCCGGTGGCGAAGCCCTGCACCAGCCGCGCGAGGATCAGGATCACCGCCGCCCAGTACCCGATCACTTCGCGCGTCGGCATCACCGCGACCAGGAACGAGCACGCCGACATGATGCTGATGCTCAGCATCAGCGCCGCTTTTCGGCCCCGCCGGTCGGCATACCGGCCGAAGAACCAGGACCCCACCGGCCGCATCACGAAGGTCACCGCAAAGATCGCGTAGATGTAGAAGGTCGAATTCTCGTCGGCCTCGTCGAAGAAGTGCGCTTCGAAGTACGTCGCGAAAACGGTGTAGATGTACACGTCGTACCACTCGACGAGATTGCCGGCCGATCCCCGGATGGTGTTGAGGACAGCACGGCGCGTGCTCGTCGGGGCATGTGTCGGACCGGTAGGCGGCGTTGCGTCGGTCATTCCGCGACGATAGCTGCCTACAGTTCTGACACAACATCCAACGCGGAGGTGTCATGTCATTGATCGCGCTCGAGGAGCATTACGCCTGGGACCCGGCGAGTGCGGGCAACGTCGTGGCCACCTGGCTGGATACCAACAACCCCATCGGTCATCAGCGGCTGTACGACCGGGGCCCGCTGCGCCTCGAGCAGATGGACGCCGCCGGGATCGATTTCCAGATCCTGTCGCTGTTCGATCCCGGTGTCCAGGACGAGACCGACGTGGCGCGCGCCATCGACCTGGCCCGCCGAGCCAACGACGACCTCGCCGAATCGGTGCGCGCGACACCTGCCCGATTCGGCGGCTTCGCCACGCTCGCGACGCAGGATCCGGACGCCGCGGCAGCCGAGTTGGAACGCGCGGTCACCGACCTGGGGCTCGTCGGGGCGCTGATCAACGGGCACTGCCAGGGCCGCTACCTTGACGACCCCGCATATGAGCGACTCTTCGCGAGCGCCGAGTCCATGGGTGTGCCGATCTACCTGCATCCGACCACGCCGCATCCGGCGGTCATGGCGGCGTGGTTCGCGCCCTATGTCGATGACGGCATGCATCTGGCCTCGTGGGGTTTCGGGGCCGAGACAGGCACACATGTTCTTCGGCTGATCTACTCCGGGCTGTTCGACAAATTCCCCGGCCTCCAGATGATCATCGGCCACCTCGGTGAGATGCTGCCCTTCGCCGCCTACCGCATCGATCGCTACTACGGGCTCGGCGGTGGCGGCGGTTCGAGGACCGCGTTGCAGCGCCTGCCGTCGGATTACCTCCGGAGCAACTTCCACGTCACGACCAGCGGCAACTTCAGCCCACCGGCCTTCGCGTGCACACTGGACGTGTTGGGCGCCGACCGGGTGATGTTCTCGGTGGACTACCCGATGGACGACAACCTGACGGGCGCGGCGTTCATGGCGTCCTATCCGATGGACGAGGCCACCCGCCGGAAGGTGAGTTCCGAGAACGCGATTCGACTCTTCGGTGCGCGAATCCCCGCCACGATCGGGGCGTGACAGCCGTCAGAGCGGGAAAACCTGGCCGTCCCGGGCCACGGTGACCCGGCCCGAGAAATTCCTGCCGATGGCGCTCTGCCAGTCGGAGTCGGGCAGGTTGGTCGGCTCGTAGTGGCTCAGGATCACGTGCCGGGCTCCGGCCGCCGCGGCCACCTCGCCGACCTGTTCCGCTGACGTATGTGACCGCACCAGGTAGTCCGGCGGGAACCGGTTGCCGTAGTACGCGTCGTCGAGGCTGAACTGCGCCTCGTGCACCAGCACGTCGGTTCCCTCCGCGAGGGCGATGAGGTTGTCGGACTTCGTCGTGTCACCCGAGAAGGTCACGGACACACCGGATTTCCTCAAGTCAAAGCGAAAGCCGAACGCCGGGTACACGTCGTAATGGGATACCAGGGTGGCGGTCACCGTGACGTTGTCGTCCGACATCACAGGGAATGGTCGCGTGCTCGGCGCCCGGTCGAGGTAGTTCGATCCCGGTGGCACGGCGATCTCGACGACGTCGATCAGACTCTCGATGTCATCGGTTCCCATATCGCGGATGAAGATGTTGTTGGTGTAGGCGAACGCCTGCTGCAGCGCCGCCGTGGTGGCGGCCAGTCCGGGTGTGGGGTCGGCTGCGTCGATGGTGGCGGGATCGGCGTCACCCACCCGGCTCGGAGGCAGACCGCCTGCCGCGCCGGGGCCGTAGACCGTCACCGGCGGCTTCCCCTTGGCGGCCGTGTAGCCGCCCGAGAGGAAGAAGCTCCAGTAATCGACCATGTGGTCGGTGTGCAGGTGGGTGATGAACATGCTCTTCAAACCGTCGAACGTGAATCCAGCGTCGGTGAACGCGTTCAATGAGCCCAACCCGCAGTCGATCTGGTAGAGGTCGGCGCCGATCTTCAGTGTCGATGAGATTCCTGTGCGGTTGGGCACCGGTGGTGGACCGGCTTGGACGCCCAGCGTCACCAGTGCGTTCTCGGGCAGACCCGGTGGCCCCGGCTCTGCCGAGCCGCGGGCCGAGGTGCTGAGTAAGGCTCCGCCAACCACAGCCGTCGTTGCCGCCGCCAACATCGACCGTCGCGACACACCGCTGGGTCCAGGGTCGCCTTCGCTGCCGCAACTGCATCGCACGCCCGTCAGGTTAGCTGAGAATGTGTTTGCTGTGATGATGTGAAGATAGGACCATGACCGCAACGCTCGTCGCTTCGAACGTCGCAGGCGGATACGCGCACCGCACGCTCTTCGAGGGTGTCGACGTCACCGTCGCACCGGGGGACGTGATCGGCGTCGTGGGCGCCAACGGCGCAGGCAAGAGCACATTCCTACGGATCCTGGCCGGCGATCTCGCCCCACTCGGCGGCACGGTCAGCCTCGCGCCTACCGATGCCTTCGTCGGGTGGCTACCGCAGGAACACGAACGGCGGCCTGGTGAGACGGTGGCGGCCTACATCGCGCGCCGCACGGGGTGTGCCGACGCGACACATGCCATGGAGGCCGCCGCGGCGGCACTGTCTGATTCGCAGGCGGCCGCAGATGACTACTCGACGGCGTTGGAACACTGGTTGGTCACCGGCGCCGCCGACCTCGACGAGCGGTTGCCTGCCGTGCTGGCCGATCTCGGCCTGGACTCCGATGCGGTACGGCCGGACTCGACCCTGATGAGTGACTTGTCGGGTGGGCAGGCGGCGCGGGTGGGACTGGCGGCCCTGCTGCTGTCGCGATTCGACATCATCCTGCTCGATGAGCCCACCAACGACCTCGATCTCGATGGGCTCGAGCGGCTCGAGCGGTTCGTCGGCGAGCTTCGCGGCGGCGTGGTGCTGGTCAGCCACGACCGGGAGTTCCTCGCCCGCACCGTGACCCGGGTCCTCGAACTCGACCTGGCCCAGAACACCACCACCGTCTTCGGCGGCGGGTACGAGAGTTATCTGGCAGAGCGCGAGGTCAATCGGCGCCACCGCCGCGAACAGTACGAGGAATTCGCCGAGAAGAAGGCCGATCTCGTGGCCCGCGCACGCATTCAGCGGGAATGGTCCAGCCAGGGTGTCCGCAATGCGATCAAGAAGGCTCCCGACAACGACAAGATCCGGCGGCGCGCGGCCACCGAGTCCAGCGAGAAACAGGCGCAGAAGGTGCGTCAGATGGAAAGCCGGATCGCCCGCCTCGAAGAGGTCGACGAGCCCCGCAAGGAATGGACACTGCAATTCACCATCGGAGCCGCGCCACGGTCCAGCTCGGTCGTCGCGACGCTCGACAATACCGTTGTGCGGCAAGGTGATTTCACCCTCGGTCCAGTGTCGCTTCAGGTCGATGCCGGCGAGCGGATCGGTATCACCGGCCCCAACGGGGCCGGGAAGTCGACGTTGTTACGGCTGCTGCTGGGGCGCCGGCAGCCTGATGCCGGACGCGCCAGTCTGGGTGCCAATGTCGCGATCGGCGAGATCGACCAGGCGCGTGCCGAGTTCTCCGGCCCCGGGCGACTCGTCGATCGGTTCGAGCAGCAGGTTCCGGCCTGGACGACAGCCGATGTGCGAACTCTGTTGGCGAAGTTCGGACTCGGCGCCGACCACGTGGAACGTCCGGTCGACGGACTCTCACCGGGCGAGCGAACCCGCGCCGGTCTCGCGTTGCTGCAGGCGCGTGGCACCAATGTGCTGGTGCTCGACGAGCCGACCAATCATCTCGATCTCGCCGCCATCGAGCAGCTCGAGCAGGCGCTCGAGACGTACGACGGTGCATTGCTTCTGGTGACCCATGATCGCCGGATGCTCGAAAATGTCCGATTGGATCGCTCCTGGCAGGTCGACAACGGACAGGTCACGGAGCTGTAGCGGCGACGGCTGACGGGCAAGGCCGAGCGGATTGGTAGGGCCAGCCCTACCCTGGAGAGGCAGGCGGACGGGATGGGAGTGAATCCGACTGATGCCTAGCGTCGAATCCGTGAACACCGTCGTCAATCCGGTCGATCGGGACAGGCCCGCGCGGTGGGCCGTCGTCCGCCAGCTCGGCACCGACACCAGCTACGTCCTGCTCGGGTTTCCTCTCGCCGTCGTGAGTTTCAGCGTCCTGGTCGTCGGGCTCTCGGCCGGACTCGGCACACTGGTGGTCGTCATCGGTCTGCCCGTCTTGTCCGGCACGCTGATCGTCGGCCGCTTCTTCGCCGACGTGGAGCGGCTGCGCATTCCCGCCGTGCTCCGCCGACCGCTGATCCGGCCGGTCTACCGCCCAGCCGGGCCGGGTGCCGGCATCTGGAAGAGAATCCTCACTCCGCTCACACGCGGCCAGTTCTGGCTCGATGTGGTGCACGGCGTCCTGTGTTTTCCTATCGCGACCGCGACCTTCTGCGTCGTCGTGAGCTGGTGGGTGACGGCGATCGGCGGCACCTTGACGGTCGCATGGGACTGGAGTATCCCGCGAGGCCCGGACAACCAGTCGCTGGCCCAGCTGATCGGCCTCGGCGACAGCACCTTCGCCCGAATCGGCCTTCAGACCGCGATCGGCTTGTTCTGCCTGGTGACGCTTCCCGTGGTGGCGCGAGGTTGCGCACTGTTGTCGGCGGGGTTCAGCCGGCTCCTGCTCACGGGCGTGGCCGAGATGCGGCAGACGATCACTGTGTTGACGGATCAGAAGGCGGCCGCCTTCTCCGCCGAGGCGAGCGCACTGCGCCGGCTGGAACGCGACATACACGACGGCCCCCAACAACGCCTGGTGCGCCTGGCGATGGATCTGAGCCGTGCCCGGCAGTACGTCGGCGACGACCAGGACGCGCTGCGCGAGGCGCTTGACGAAGCGGTCGGCCAGACTCAGGAGACCTTGGAGGAGCTGCGGTCGCTGTCGCGGGGTATTGCGCCGCCGGTGCTCGTCGACCGCGGCCTGCCCAGCGCGCTGGCCGCACTGGGTGCCCGGTGCACGGTGCCGGTCGAGCTCAGTGTCGATCCCGGTCTCGGCACACCCGCCGGCCGGCTGGATCCGGCAGTAGAGACGACGGTGTACTTCGCGGTGGCCGAGGCGCTCACCAATGTCGCCAAGCACAGTGGCGCAGAGGCGTGCCGGGTCAGCGTGGCGCGCACCGGCGGCCAGTTTGGCGCCGAGATCGTCGATGACGGCGCCGGCGGCGCTCATATCGCCAAAGGGCACGGCCTGTCCGGCCTCGCCGACCGTGTGCGCGCCATCGGCGGCACGCTGACCGTCGTGAGTCCTGCGGGCGGCCCGACCACCATCACGGTGGCAATGCCGTGCTGAAGGTGGTGGTGGCCGATGATTCAGTCCTGTTGCGGGAGGGCCTCGTTCGGCTGCTGACCGAGAACGGTCACGACGTCGTCGCAGCGGTCGGCGACGGTCCGTCGCTGGTGGCCGCCATCGAGGAGCACCGCCCCGATGTTTCTGTGGTGGATGTGCGCATGCCACCGTCGCACACCGACGAAGGGTTGCGTGCCGCGGTCGAAGGGCGCACGCGGGTGCCGGGAACACCGGTGCTGGTGCTGTCCCAATATGTCGAAGTCTCCTATGCCGACGACCTTCTCGCCGACGGGGCCGGCGCCGTCGGTTATCTGCTCAAGGATCGGGTCACGGCGCTCACCGACTTCCTCGAGTCGCTCGACCGGGTGGCGTCCGGCGGCACGGTTCTGGACCGGGAGGTGGTGGCCCAACTCCTGGTGCGGCGCCGTCGTGACGACCCACTGGAAAAGCTGACCGTGCGCGAACGCGAGGTGCTCGCACTGATGGCGGAGGGACGATCCAACACCAACATCGCCCGCACCATGGTGGTCAGCGACGGTGCCGTCGAGAAGCATGTGCGCAACATCTTCGCCAAGCTGATGCTGCCACCGGACGACGAACAGCATCGTCGGGTGCTTGCGGTGCTCACCTACCTACGGGGTTGAGTGGCGGTAGTGGCCGGGTCGATGGGCTCTACCGTCAGTCGGTCAGGTGGGCCGCAGATGCGACGATCCACGCCAACTCGCTGTGGAAGATGTCGCTGTGCGCCCCCGCGGGTGGGCCGCCCTGCTTGACCACCGCAGACGAATCGATGTTGAGGATCGCTCCTTTGGTGAAGGGGTAGCTCGTGCCAACCCGATCGATGAACTGAGTCGGAGCGTTGAACGCCCCGAGGGAACCGATCGCGCGCCAGCGAAACAACGGGTCGCCCGCACCGGCCTTGTCATCACCCGAGGCGGCCGATGCCAGCGGATAACTCAGGCTCAGTGCCATGTCGTGACTGGAAAAGCACACCGTCAAGGGTCCGTCGACACGTTCGAGCCTGCCCGCCAGGGCGCCGTTCGGGGGTGTGGAATCAAACGGGAGTTGGTCGGTGAAAGCGAACCGGGAGAAGGCACCTTCGAGCAGGGTGACCGATTTGACCGGGGACGGGTCGCCGGGAGGTAAGCCGGCCAACGCGAAGGAGACGACCCGGGCTCCGAAGCTGTGCCCCACCAGATGGATTCGTGGTGCCGGGAACTCGGTGGCGGTGGCGATCCGTCCGATCAGCGGCCCGAGGCCACGCTGTCCGACCACGCCTGCGCGGTTCTTCATCTGCCAGTAGGACAGTCCGCGCAGCGCCTCCTTGGCGCCGTGCCAGATCTTGCGGATCTGGTCGGACAGGCCCGCGCCGCCGCCTCCGCCGTTGTTGATGTCGACGCCCGAAGCGATCAGGGCGTCGGCGTAGGCGCGGAAGACCTCGTCGGCGGTTTTGCCCTTCTCGAGCATTCCCGGTCGTTTCGACTCGGGTGCCTCACCGTCGGTGGACTCGACGGTCACCGCATCACAGAATCTCCGCATGGCAGCGAACATCTCGTCGGCGCGGTCCTGGCTCGGCGCCGCGGCGAGCAACGCGGCGATCTCGTCCAGTTCGGCAGACCCCTGGGGGAACAGGGTCTGGAGGTCGTGCAACTGTTCTGGACTCAGGGCCGGCCCCTCGGCAGCCGCGGTGGCGGTGGCGTTCAATCCGGCTGCCCCGGTCGAGGCCACTCCAGGTGTCGGGTCGAAGTCGGGGATGGGCACGTCGCGCCAGAGCTGCGACGGCCACCGGATCCCGACGAATCCGATCTTTCGATCAGCGCCGAGCTGAGCGTTCAGCAAGTCAAACCATCGCGCGTACAACGATGCCGCGGTGGCTTCGTCGTTGTTCCATCCGTGGCAGAACATCACCAGATCGGTCACGCTGCGCTCGCGCAGCTGTTCGAACAGCTGCTTCTCACCGGATGGGTCGGGATCTCCCTGCGCGTCGAACGAGATCTGCCAGGGTCCGGGAACGGTGGATGTGGTCATGGTCGTC
>CAMFLL010000015.1 GCA_945957405.1 uncultured Mycolicibacterium sp.
CGACGTCGACAGCGCGTCGGAATAGTTGGGCCCCGCCAGATGTAGTAGTGCCTCGTGAACATTGATCTCGCAGGAAAGACCGCCCTGGTCACCGGTTCCACCCAGGGCATCGGGCTGGCGATCGCCAAGGGCCTGGCCGCAGCGGGTGCCCGCGTCGTCGTGAACGGGCGGACCGCATCGCGCGTCGACGAGGCCGTCGCACTGATCGGGGGTGACGCGCTGGGCGTCGCGGCCGATGTCACCACCGAGGAGGGTGCCGCCGCCATGGTGGCCCAGGTTCCGGACGTCGACATCCTGGTGAACAACCTCGGCATCTTCGAGGCCATCCCGGCGCGGGAGGTCACCGACGAGCATTGGCGGACGTACTTCGACGTCAACGTCCTGTCGGCGGTCCGGTTGATCCGCAGTTATCTGCCGGGCATGGCCGAGCGGGGGTGGGGACGCATGCTGCAGATCGCCAGTGACTCGGCCCTGGTCATCCCCATCGAGATGATCCATTACGGCGTCTCGAAGACGGCGCTGCTCGCGGTCACCCGCGGTTTCGCCAAGGATGCCGCCGGCACCGGGGTCACGGTCAACTCGGTGATCGCCGGGCCGACGCACACGGCAGGGGTCGAGGATTTTGTCTACCAGTTGGTGGACCGCTCACTGCCGTGGGAGCAGGCGCAGCGTGAGTTCATGCGCCTGCACCGTCCGCAGTCGCTGATCCAGCGCCTGATCGAACCGGAGGAGATCGCCAACATGGTGGTCTATCTGTCATCGCCGCAGGCGTCGGCCACCACCGGGGGCGCACTGCGGGTCGACGGCGGCTACGTCGACTCGATCGTCCCGTAGCGCCTACGGATCGCGGGGGAGGCCGAGCAACCGCTCCGCGATGATGTTGAGCTGCACCTCCGACGTGCCGCCGTAGATCGTGGTGGCGCGGCTGCCCATCAGCCATTCGGCCCATCTGCCGGGTAGCGATGCCGGATCTCCGAGCACGGCGTCGGTGCCGAACGACGACACCGCGAACTCGGCGTAACCCTGGCCGGTGCGCATCGAGAGCAGCTTGGAGATGGCCGCCGACGGCATGGCGTCGCCACCGGCAAGAGTGAGCAGCGTCGAGCGCAGGTTCATCAGCTTGGCGGCATGGCCCTCGGCGATCAGGTGGCCGGCGCGGTTCTGCGAAATCTGGTCGAACTGACCGCTTTTCACGAAGTCGACGAAGCCGTCCAGGGTGGCCAGAAAACCGGGCTCGCTGCTGCCGATCGAAACCCGTTCGGCGGTCAGCGTATTGCGGCTGACCTCCCAACCGCGGTCGACCTCACCCAGTACCAGGTCGTCGGGGACGAAGACGTCGTCGATGAACACGGTGTTGAACATGGCGTGGCCGGTCAGTTCCCGCAGCGGTTTGACTTCCACCCCTTCGCTTTTCATGTCGAGTAGGAAGTACGTGATGCCTTGGTGTTTTGCAGCGCTCTGGTTTGATCTGGCCAGCAGCGCGCCCCACTGCGACACCTGCGCCCCGGTGGTCCAGATCTTCTGACCGGTGATGCGCCAGCCGCCGTCGACCTTGGTGGCCTTGGTGGTCAGGCTCGCCAGGTCGGACCCGGCGCCGGGTTCGGAGAACAGCTGGCACCAGATCAGTTCGCCGCGGAATGTCGGCGGCAGGAACCGCTGCTTCTGCTCGTCGGTGCCGAACGCGACGATCGACGGGATCAGCCAGGCGGCGATTCCCATGGCGGGCCGCCTGACCCGGCCGGCGGAGAACTCCTGGGCGATGATGATCTGTTCGATGGGGGTTGCGGCACGACCCCACGGCTTGGGTAGATGTGGTTGTACCCAACCGCCCTCGGCGATCGCGACGGTGCGCTCGTCACGCGGAATGGCTTTGAGCGCATCGACTTCGGCGCGGATCTCGGCGCGGAGCTTCTCGGTGTCCGGGTCGAGGTCGATGTCGATGCTGCGCATACCGGTGGTGGTCGCGGTGTCGACCACGCGCTGCGGATAGTCGGCGGGCCGGCCGAAGCACGCCGCGATCATCAGGGCCCGCCGGTAGTAGACGTTGGTGTCGTGCTCCCACGTGAAGCCGATACCGCCGTGCACCTGGATACAGTCCTGCGCGCATCGCTGCGCCGCTTCCGGTGCCAGGGTGGCGGCGACGGCCGCGGCGAACTCGGCGCCGACGTTCTCGTCGATGGCGCGTGCCGCGTCCCAGACCGCGGCCGTGGCGCGTTCAGTGGTCGCGATCATCTCGGCGCACTTGTGCTTGACGGCCTGGAACTGGCCGATCGGCCTGCCGAACTGCTCGCGGATCTTGGCGTAGGCCGAGGCGGTGTCGGTGGCCCAGCGGGCGACCCCGACGGCCTCGGCGGACAGTAGCGTCGACATCAGGGCATGCGCGGCCGGGCGGCGCAGGTTCGAGAGCACCCGGTCGTCGCCCACCTCGACGGCGTTGGCGCGCACATGGGCAACGGGACGGGCCGGGTCGATGCTGGTGACGGGTTCGATCTCGAGTTGATCGGCGTCGAGCACCACCCATTCTTCGTGACTCTCGATCGCAACGGGCAGGACCAGCACCGAGGCCTGTGCGGCCGCGGGCACGGCCCTGACCTCACCCCGGATCACCAGGGCATGACCCTCTTCGGGGCCTTGGCGGGTGGCGGTCAGTCCGGAGTCGATGGCGTAGGCGGCGATGGTGGCACCGGACGCCAGGCCCTCGAGCACACCGGCATCGGGATCGTGCGCCGCGATCAGCGCGCTGGCGATGGCCGACGGTACGAACGGCCCTGGCACGGCGCCGTAGCCGAATTCGGCCACCGCGACGGCCAATTCGAGGATCCCGAAGCCCTGCCCACCGACGGACTCGGCGAGATGCAGACCGTGCAGGCCCTGGTCGGAGGCGGCCTTCCAGTACGGCGGGGGATTGGAGATCGGTGTCTCGAGCGCGTCGTGCAGCACTTCGGGTGGTGCCACCCGGGCCACCAGTGACCGCACCGAATCGGCCAGGTCGACGTGCTCAGGACTGATCGCGATCGGCATCGTTGCCCTTCCCTCTATTAACCGGTGGGTTGGGAACGAGGGTACTCGGCGGTCAGCCTGGCGTGGTGGAGGTCTTCAGTTGTGCCTCGTTGACCAGGAAGTAGGGATTCTTACCGTCGGCGATCCGCCGGCAGTTCTTGATCGCGGCGTCGAGGTAGCGGTCCATGGTGTCGGCGGTGTACCAGGCCACATGCGGCGTGAGCAGGACGTTGTCGAGTGCCAGCAGCGGGTTGTCGGCCGCGACGGGTTCGTGGGCGAAGACGTCGAGGCCGGCCGCCGAGAGCTGTCCACTGCGCAGTGCATCGACCAGCGCCGCCTCGTCGACGATGGCGCCGCGCGCGGTGTTGACGAGGATGGCACCGGGTTTCATCTCGCCGATCGCCCCTGCGTCGATCATGTTCTCGGTCACCGGAGTCAACGGGGCGTGTATCGACACGATGTCGCTCTTGGCCAGCAGCTCTTTCAGGGTGACCCAGCCGACGTTGAACTCGTCGCGTGCGGAACTGGTGTGCAGCACCGTCGTGCCCATGGCCTTGACGATCTGCTCGACCCGCTTGGCGACGCTGCCGTAGCCGATCAGTCCCACGGTGCAACTGCCCAGATCACGCACGGTGTCGCCGAGGGTGGGATCGCTGGGCCAGCCGCGGCCCTCGCGCGTCGCCCGGTCCAGCTCGGGCAGTTTGCGCAGCGCGGCGAGCATCATCATCACGGCGCCCTCGGCGACCGACTGCGCGTTGGCGCCGGGCATGTTGGCCACGGCGATACCCTGGCCGGTCGCTGTGTCGACGTCGATGGTGTTCACACCCGCCCCGAGCTTGTGGATGAGCTTCAGATTCGGGGCCTTGGCGATGTCGTCCCCGGTGACCGGTCGCAGCACATGCCAGATCACATCGGCGTCGGGGAGTTCGCGGTAGAAGGCGTCGTCGTCGTCCTCGGGAACCCAGCGCACATCAAGCCATTCCGACTCGGCGGCGACCTTCTTCTCGGTGTGCTGACCGGGCTTGAAATGGGCGAGAACCCTCACCGCCACCTTTTCGCTATCCACCTCGCGATGGTATCCGCCTGCTCGCTTCGGGCCCCGGGGGTGGTGAAGTAGTGGTCGCTGTCGATGGCCACTGTGGCCTTGTCGGCGCTGCCCAGGGCGTCGAATATGCGCTGGGCGTCGGAGGGGAACACTCCCGTGTCCTGTTCGGCGTTGATCACCAGCGCCGGACAGCGCAGCCGGGCCAGATGGGGTTCGGCGCGGGTCTGCGCGTGGCGCAGGCTCCACATGCCCAGCCAGTTGCGCAGTGTGCACGCCGCGGCGATACCGCGCGTCGAGCGGTTGGCCCGCGCCGGTTCACCGGCGTAACAGAGGTTGGGGGTGCGTTTGGTCGGCTCGATCGTGGGATCGACCATGCGGGGATCGGCCCAGGTCCGCATCACGGTGAACGGCCGGTCGGAGAAGCCGGCCGCCTGGACGCGTCTCAGTTCGGTCTGCGCCCAGTTGGTCACAGCGTCGTTGCGGGCGATCTGGGCGGCCCGGTAATGCTCGACGAACTCCGCCGAGTAGGGCGGTCCGTTGTGCTCGTCGAACAGGTCGAGGTCGGGGTTGGTGGCCACGGGATCGTTCTCGTCGACGACGGCCGCGTCCATCCACGCGGTCAGGACATCGGGCCGGCCGGGGTGGGCGGCACTGGCGATGTAGCCGTCGGCCGGGGTCAGCTCGGTGACGCCTGCCGCGGCGCGCATACCGTCCAGTGGCGTCACGTTGGGATCGACCGACTGCGACTGGTAGGCGGCCATCAACGAGCCGCCACCTGAATTACCCAGCAGCACAACAGTTTCCGCACCCGCCACGTCGCGAAGCCAGCGCACGCCGACACCGATGTCGACCAGGGCGTGGTCGAGGACGAAACTGCTCTCGAAACCGCGGAAGCGGGTGTTCCAGCCGAGGAACCCGACACCGCGGGTGGCCATGTAGTCGGCGAGATAGTGCTCGGAGAAGTCGATCTGATAGTGCGTGGCGATCATCGCCACTTTCGGCTTGCGGCCGACGCCGCGGTAGTAGATGCCCTGGCATGGGTGCCCGCCCGCACCGGCGCGGCGAGCGGTCGGGGAGTCCAGGCCGACGAATTCACGGATCACTCCCGGGGTGACCATCAGGCGGCCTCCCTGCTGTAGACGGCCCGGTAGAAGATGTTGGACAGGGTCGTGATGCACCTCTGGTCGTCGACGGCGGGCGCCTGGCCGTCGCGGCCCGACAGTTGCAGATAGCAGAACTGGTTGAGCATCGCGACGATGGCCACCGCCACCAGGTGCGGGTCATCGCCGGGGCAGTAGCCGTCGGACTGGGCGCGTTTGACCATCTCGGTGATGAAACCGACCGGGATGGCACACAGCTCATCCCAGTACTGCGCGAAATCCTGGTTCACCATCGCCAGTTGGGACACACTGATCATCTCGGCGAGCCGGCTGCGGTAGGTGTGCCAGTGTGCGGCGGCCGCATCGTGGACCCGCTCGCGGTCCGAGATGCCGTGGCGGGTGACGGTGCCGGCCCGATCGTTGGCTTCGTCGCGAAACCGCAGCGCCCATTGGCGCACCATGTCGTCTTTGGAGTCGTAGTAGTTGTAGAACGACGCCGTCGACCTGCCCGCCTCGGCGGTGATGTCGGCGACGGTGGCGGCCAGGATGCCCTTACGGGCGATCACGGCCCTGGCCGCGGTGTCGATCGCGGCCTGCGTCATGCGGCCCCGCCGCGTCGGTTGTGTCACCTGTGGCCTGGGTTCCTGTCTCTCCCCGAAATCTGAACCTGATGTTACATTCAGTTTATGATCAAGCCGCAGAACGCCAACTCCGAGTTCGATTTGGGCGGTGTCAACCACGTGGCCCTGGTCTGCGCCGACATGCAGCGGACCGTGGATTTCTACTCGGGTGTGCTGGGCATGCCGTTGATCAAATCCCTGGACCTGCCCGGCGGCATGGGGCAGCACTTCTTCTTCGATGCCGGCGGTGGGTCATGCGTGGCGTTCTTCTGGTTCGCCGAGGCGCCCGACCGGGTGCCGGGGATCTCGTCACCGCAGGCGCTGCCCGGCATCGGTGAGATCGTCAGCGCCGTCTCGACCATGAACCACCTGGCGTTCCATGTTCCCGAGGACAGGTTCGACGAGTACCGGCAGAAGCTCAAGGACAAGGGGGTCCGCGTCGGTCCCGTCCTCAATCACGACGAGAGCCCCATGCAGGTGTCCCGCGAACTGCATCCCGGCGTGTACGTCCGCTCGTTCTACTTCACCGACCCCGACGGCATCACACTCGAATTCGCCTGCTGGACCAAGGAATTCACCAGCGCGGACAATCGGGCCGAGCCCCGCACCGAAGCCGACCGGCGGGTAGCCAGTCGCACCTGAGGGCGGCGGAGCCTACTTCTTCCAGTACTTGTCGTAGAGCTCCGACTGGATCTTGCCGTACTCCTCGCGGTTGGACAGGAAGGTGTCGGTGGAGGCGTCGTAGAGCTTCTGACCGTCGTCGCCGAGCACCGGGGTGAGCTCGAAGGTGATCCCGCCCTCGGAGCCGCCGCCGGCCTGGGCCTTGATGAACGGATCGTAGAGCTTGGGATCCTTGGTGAAGTCCGTGTAGGCCTGCCGGATCGCGGCCACCACGTCCTTGGGTGCCGATGCGCCCATCCAGAAGGTCTTGCCGATCCCGCCGCCGGTGACCAGGGGCTGGATCAGATCCCACTGCGCCTTGGCGTCGGCGGGGATGAGATCGACCAGATGCGGCGCCGGTGCCAGTCCCTGCGGGTAGTTGATGGTCGACGAGGTGTCCTCGTAGGTGAAGGCCACGTAGCCGCTGCGGTCGTCGATGATGGAACGGTGTGAGCGTGAGATCGCGCCGATCGACGTGAAGTTCGAGTTCACCTCGCCGCGCTGGAGCATCAGTTCGGTGTCGGCGCTGGTGTCGCCCGCGACCGAGATCATGTCGCACGGCAGTTTCAGGTGCTCGCACACCCACGGCGCAAGCATCGATTCACTGATCACGTCGGCGGGCCCGCCGACGGTGCCGGCGAACCGGATCGGGGCGTCGGTCTTGCCGACGGCGTCCATCATGGCCGGGTACTGCTTGGCGAAATCGCCTGCCACCAGGGCGCCGCGCGGTTCGGGGGAGACGCCGCCGATGATCTGGACGCCCTTGGGGTCATAGGTGTTCTCGGGATCGAGGATCGGTTGGTAGAGGTTGGCGCCCAGCGACGTGACGCCGACGACCAGATCGGACTCGGGGGCGTCGAGCGCGTCCCGGATACCGCTCATGCCGGGATTGTTGGTGACCGTCACCCGCGGCTTTCCGGGCAGTAGGTCGCCGAGGGCGCCGGCGAATGCGCGGCCGGCCTGGTCGGCGCCGCCACCGGCGTCGTGCGAGACGATGAACCTGATGGTCTTGCCCTTGAAGTAGGCCGCGGCATCGAAGCCGGCGCTGCTGCTCGGCGCCGCCGAGCCGCCTTGATCCGAATTACCGCATCCGCTGAGCAGGAGTACCGCGATGCTCAGGAGTGCGAGGGCATGCTTCCAGGTCGGGGAATGTCGCACGTGCCCACTTCTTTCTGCCATTGGGTATCCAATTGTGTGTCTGGATGTGCCGTCGAATATTTACACACGACGATGCCCCGCACGGCGAATCCACCGAATTGATGCGACGGGAATCAGTCGCGGAAGAGTCCCGGGTCGTTGAGGTCGTCGAGGAGTGCCACCAACAGGTCGACGAAGTCGTCCTCGGCGAGGTCGACCTCACCGATCAGCCACGCGCTGATGGCCTGCCGCACGCCGCCGACGACGAAGTTGGTGGTCGCCCGTAGGCGCTGCCCACCGCCGACCCGAAGCGCGGTCTGCAGATGCCGGCCGCCGAGCGCGATGAACAGTTCGCGCTGCTCGGCCCGTTTGCGCAGCACGACGGCATTCGACAACTGGGCGCTGAACATCAGTCGCCCGATCCTGGGATCCTCGGCGATCATCCTGACCATGTTGGAGATACCGGCGCGGTTCTTCTCGGCCGGCGGGGCGGCGCTGACGGCGGCCTCGGTGGTGGTGGCCATCTCGGCTGTGACGGTGTCGAACACCGCCTCCACGAACACGTCCTTGTCGGCGAAGTTCTCGTAGAAATATCGGGCCGTCAATCCTGATCTCGCGCAGATGGCGCGCACCGTCAGGGCGTCCGGGTCGGTCTGGCCGCCGAGCAGGTCAAGGCCGGCCTCGATGAACTGCCTGCGGCGCTGCGCGAGCCGATCTTCGGCCTGTATGCCCCGGTAGGGACGGGTGCCCCGCTGCCCGTGCTCCACGCCGTCAATCTTGACACGTGCTCAGCGGGTCCGACAAAATCAGGAAACAGACGTTCTCACATTTGACCTGAAGGTGCACATGACCATCAGTGAGCTGCGGGCGGCGCCCGCGGGACGTGGATTCTTCGGCAGGCGCCGGGCCACCACCGACGACGGACTGATGGGGATGGCACTGCTGGCCGGGCCCGCGAACGTGATCATGCAATTGGGGCGGCCGGGAGTCGGCCATGGTGTCGTCGAGAGCCGGGTCGAAAGCGGTCGCATCGACCGGCATCCGGTCAAGCGCGCCCGCACCACCTTCACCTACCTTGCGGTGGCCACGCGCGGCAGCGACGAGCAGAAGGCGGCCTACCGGCGCGCCGTCAACCGCGCCCATGCGCAGGTGTACTCCACCGACGACAGCCCGGTGAAATACCACGCGTTCGACAGGGACCTGCAGCTGTGGGTGGCGGCGTGCCTGTACAAGGGCGGTGTCGACATCCAACGTGTCTTCATCGGGGAAGTGGATGACGCGACGGCCGATCAGCACTACCGCGACAGCATGAGCCTGGGCACCACGTTGCAGGTGCCACCCGAGATGTGGCCCACCGATCGCGAGGCCTTCGAGCAGTACTGGAACTCGGCGCTGCAGCAGGTCCACATCGACGACACCGTGCGGGAATTCCTCCATCCCATCGCCGCCAACCGTCTGCGAGGGGTGCGCCTGCCCCGCCGGATGCAGCGCGCGCATGAGGGTTTGGCGCTGCTGATCACGACAGGCTTTCTGCCGCAACGGTTCCGGGATGAGATGCGGTTGCCGTGGGATCCGCAGCGCCAGCAGCGGTTCGACCGGCTGATGTCTGTACTGCGCACCGTCAACAATGTCCTGCCCGGTCCGGTCCGGGCCTTTCCCTTCAACGTGTTGCTCAAGGATCTCGACTGGCGGATCCGGACCGGGCGCCCATTGGTCTAGCTGCGCCGTCAGCCGCTGGGCGTAGCGTCGCAACCATGCGGCCTGACGGAAATGAACTGGATACCTGGGATATCACCACCAGCGTCGGCGCGACGGCGTTGTTCGTCGCGGCGGCCCGCGCACTGGAGGCCCAGAAGCCGGAACCGCTGGCGCTCGACCCCTACGCCGAGGTGTTCTGTCGCGCCGTCGGCGGGCAGTGGGCCGACATCCTGGACGGCAAGGCGCCCGACAGCAAGCTCATGACCGAGGAATTCGGCAAACACTTCGTCGACTTCCAGGCCGCGCGCACACGCTACTTCGACCGGTTCTTCGCCGCCGCGGCCGACGCGGGTGTGCGACAGGTGGTGATTCTCGCCGCGGGGCTGGACTCCCGTGCCTATCGACTGGACTGGCCCGCCGGCACCGTCGTCTACGAACTCGACCAGCCACAGGTCCTCGAGTTCAAGCGGGGCGTCCTGGAGGGCCGCGGTGACGTGCCGAGGGCGCGCCGGGTCGAAGTCGCCGTCGACCTCCGCGATGACTGGCCGGGGGCGCTCGCCGCGCACGGATTCGATCCGTCGGCACCTGCGGCATTCATCGCCGAGGGTCTGCTGATCTATTTGCCCGCGACCGCACAGGGCGCGCTGTTCGCCGGGATCGAGGCGCTGGCGGCGGCGGGTAGCCAGATCGGTATCGAAGAGGGCAGGCCGATGCCCGCGGCGGCGTTCGAAGCACTGAGGGACAGAGAGCAGGCCGAACAAGGGTTGGACGGGTCGTTCTTCACGTTGGTGTACAACGAGCAGTTCGCACCGGCGGCCGACTACTTCGGTGAGCGCGGCTGGCGGGCACACCGCACTTCGCTCGCCGACTACCTGCAGCAGGTGGGCCGGCCGCTTCCGGCGGAGGGCTCGCAATCTGACGCCATGGTGAGAGCAAACACCCTGGTCAGCGCCGTAAGGGAGTAACCAATACCGCGGTTGCACCGCGACTCGTAAGCCTCGACACTTAGCTTATGCAATGCTAACTTCAGCAAAGTTAGCTTAGCCAACACTAGGTCTAGGAGTCGTGCGCTGACAAGCACAGCTGGAATCACCGCGCGCGTCGACGCAGATGTGATCACTCGCTTCGCGACCTGCTGTAAGGCGCTGGGCCTGTCGGTGTACGACCGGCAACGGCCCGCGGATCTCACCGCGGCGCGTTCGGGATTTGCTGCGCTCACTCGGATCGCGCATGACCAGTGCGATGCCTGGACCGGGTTGGCCGCCGCGGGCGAGGTGACACCGCAGGTCCTGCAGTCGATCGCGGCCACCGTCGACACTGCGGGAGTGCTGCAGCGCCGCACCGAACTCGCTCCAGGTGCCTTGGGCTTCTCCTACGACACGGGCCTCTATCTGCAATTCCGTGCCACCGGTCCCGACGATTTCCGGCTGGCACATGCCGCGTCGCTGGCCGAGGCCCGCCGGTTGGCCGACGCCGATGCCGTCGTTGCCGACGTGCTGGATCGCAGGCCCGCGTGGCGGGATGCCCGCTGGGTGGCCACCGCCATCCGGTATCGCGCCCGGCGCTGGGCCGACGTCGTGAAACTGCTGACCCCGGTGGTCAACGACGCGAGTCTGGACCAGACCTTCGCGCACGCCGCCAGGATCGCTCTCGGCACTGCGTTGGCCCGGCTGGGCATGTTCGCCCCGGCACTGTCCTACCTCGAAGATCCGGCCGGCCCCGTGGCTGTCGCCGCCGTCGACGGCGCCTTCGCCAAGGCGCTCGCGCTGCGGGCGCACGGTGACGAGGAGACGGCCGCCGAGGTCCTGCAGGATCTGTACGCCGCGAACCCCGAGATCAGCGACATCGAGGAGGCGCTGTCGGACCCGACGTACGGCATCGTCACCACGTCGGCGGCCCGGATCGACGCCAGAACCGACCCGTGGGATCACGAGACCGAGCCCAGCGACGCCGACTTCGTCGACCCCGGAGCACACGAACGCAAGGCCGTGCTCCTGACCGAGGCCGAGCAACAGCTCGGCGAGTT
The DNA here is from genome assembly GCA_945957405.1 of uncultured Mycolicibacterium sp. Taxonomy (GTDB): domain Bacteria; phylum Actinomycetota; class Actinomycetes; order Mycobacteriales; family Mycobacteriaceae; genus Mycobacterium. The sequence goes on from CAMFLL010000015.1 coordinate 11,287, forward strand.
CATCGGGCTCGAGGAGGTCAAGGACCAGGTCGCGCGACTGAAGAGCTCGGTCGCCATGGCGCTGTTGCGGCAGGAGCGTGGACTCGCGGTCGCGCAGCGTTCGCACCACCTGGTGTTCGCCGGTCCGCCCGGGACCGGCAAGACCACCATCGCCCGCGTCGTCGCGAAGATCTACTGCGGCCTTGGGCTGCTGAAGAAGGAGAACGTCCGCGAGGTGCACCGCGCCGATCTGATCGGCCAGCACATCGGCGAGACGGAGGCCAAGACCAATGCCATCATCGACAGTGCCCTCGACGGCGTGCTGTTCCTCGACGAGGCCTATGCCCTGGTGGCCACGGGCGCCAAGAACGACTTCGGCCTGGTGGCCATCGACACCCTGCTGGCCCGCATGGAGAACGACCGCGACCGGTTGGTGGTCATCATCGCCGGCTACCGCGCCGACCTCGACAGGTTCCTGGACACCAACGAGGGTCTGCGATCCCGCTTCACCCGCAGCATCGAATTCCCGTCCTACTCGCCGGCGGAACTGGTCGAGATCGCCACTGCGATGGCGCGACAACGTGACAGCGTATTCGAGCGGCAGGCACTCGAAGATCTGCAACGCCTGTTCACCCACCTGGCGGCGGCCAGCACACCCGATGCCAACGGCATCGATCGGCGCAGCCTCGACATCGCGGGCAACGGACGGTTCGTCCGCAACGTGGTGGAGCGCTCAGAGGAGGAACGCGAGTTCCGCCTCGACCACTCCGAGCAGTCGACAGGCGCAGGCGCACAGGCGTTCACCGACGAGGAGCTGATGACGATCACAGCCGGCGACGTGGGGAACTCGGTGACGCCACTGCTGCGTGGCCTCGGGTTGACGGTGGCCGGCGCATGAGCGGCGGGCGGGACAACCACGATGACGGTGACCGGCGTTCTTTCACCTCACGTACACCTGAGGCCACCAATCCCGAACGCGTCACCTACCGTCGCGGTTTCGTCACCCGGCACCAGGTGACCGGCTGGCGATTCGTCATGCGCCGCATCGCATCCGGTGTGGCGCTGCACGACACGCGGATGCTCGTCGATCCGCTGCGCACGCAGTCGCGTGCCGTGCTGATGGGTGTTCTGCTGCTCATCACCGGTGTCATCGGCTGCTTCGTGTTCTCTCTCATCCGGCCGGGCGGCGCCATCGGTAACAACACGGTGTTGGCCGACCGGGACACCTCGGCGCTCTACGTCCGCGTCGACGAGGCACTGCACCCCGTGCTGAACCTCACTTCGGCGCGACTGATAGCCGGCCAGGATGTCAATCCGACGGTGGTGAGAAGCACTGCGCTGGATGGTATTCCGCGCGGTGTGCTGGTCGGGATACCCGGCGCTCCCGAACGCATGGTGCAGACTCCGGGTCGTGACGCCAACTGGACGGTGTGTGACAGCAGCGCTGCGGTCGGTCCGGGTCTGACGGTCATCGCGGGAGTACCGGAGCAAGGTGGTGAACGCGCCGCCGCGCTGCCCGGCAATCAGGCCGTGCTGGTGGCCGCGCCGGGCGACGCCGGTGCGACGTGGTTGCTGTGGGATGGCCGCCGCAGCCCCATCGACCTGGCTGATCGCGCCGTCACCGCGGCACTGGGGCTCGGCGCGAACATCCCGGCGGCACAGCCCATTTCGGCGGGGCTGTTCAACGCCATCCCCGAGGGCGTCTCGCTGCGCGCACCTGCCATCCCGGCCGCCGGCACACCGCCGCAGGTCGCACTGTCGGTCCCGGTACCCGTCGGGGCAGTTGTCGTCGCCTACGGCGCCGAGGGCACCATGCTCTACTACGCGGTGTTGGCCGATGGATTGCAGTCGATCTCACCGGTGCTCGCGGCCCTGCTGCGCAACACCAATTCCTATGGGCTGGAACAGCCGCCGCGGCTCGGCGCCGACGAGGTGGCACGTACCCCGGTATCCGACATCCTGGACACGACGGCGTTCCCGGATCAGCGTGTCTCGCTGGTCGACGCCTCGGCATCGCCGGTGACCTGCGTGCACTGGTCCAAGGGCGCCGACGCCAGCACCAGCTCGCTGGCCCTGCTGTCCGGGGCCGCCCTGCCCGTTGCCGAGAACACCGGCAGCGTGGAACTCGTCGGTGCCGGCCCCGGTGCCGCGACGCGCGTCGTGCTGCCCACCGGCACGGGCTTCTTCGTGCAGACCGTCGGGCAGGAGGCGCAGTCGCCCACCGCGGGATCGCTGTTCTGGGTCGCCGACACCGGTGTGCGCTACGGCCTCGAGGCGCCGAATCAGGATGAAATGGCCAAAACCATTGCAGCGCTCGGCTTGAAAGCGCCCGCGACGCCCATTCCGTGGTCGGTGCTCGCGCTGTTCGCCGCGGGTCCCGCGTTGTCGCAGGCCGATGCCCGCAACGCGTACTCCGGGACGGAGAACCGATGAGCAGGTTGATCTTCGAGGCACGGAAACGGCTACCCCGTCCGGAGGCGCGCAAGGGCACCATCACCATCGAGGCGCCACCGGAACTGCCGCGGGTGATTCCGCCGTCACTGCTGCGGCGCGCACTGCCCTATCTGATCGGCATCCTGATCGTCGGGATGATCGTCGCGTTGTTCGCGACGGGGATGAAGATCATCTCGCCGCAGATGCTGTTCTTCCCATTCGTGCTGCTGCTGGCTGCCACCGCGCTGTACCGCGGCAATGACAACAAGATGCGTACCGAAGAAGTGGATGCCGAGCGGGCCGACTATCTGCGCTACCTGTCGGTGATCCGCGACAACATCAGGGCCCAGGCCGCCGATCAGCGTGCGGCGCTGGAGTGGTCGCATCCCGCACCCGGCGGGCTCGCCCCTGTCGCGGGTTCGCGACGGCAGTGGGAACGCGACCCGCACGACCCGGACTTCCTGACGGTGCGCACCGGCTTGCACGACGTGGCGCTGGACACCGCGTTGCGGGTCAAGGACACGGCCGCCGAGATCGATCTGGAACCGGTGTCGCACAGCGCACTTCGCAGCCTGCTCGCCACGCAGCGCACGCTCCGGTCGGCCCCGACGGGTGTCGACCTGGCCAAGGTGTCACGCCTGACGGTGCTCGGTGACACCGAGGATGTGCACGCCGCCGTGCGCGCGTGGATCGCGCAGGCCGTCACGTGGCACGACCCGAGTGTCCTCGGTGTCGCGCTGGCCAGCCCACACCTCGAGACGCACAACTGGTCGTGGCTGAAATGGCTTCCCCACGTCGATGTTCCGGGAGAGGTCGACGGTGTCGGCCCGGCCCGGTATCTGACGGCCAACACCGACGAACTGATCGCCCGGATCGGCCCGGTGCTGGCCGACCGTCCGCTGTTCGACGGCACCGCCGCGAGCACGCACGGGCTGCGGCACCTGGTGATCGTCGTCGACGACCCCGGCTACGACCTGTCGACCTCGGTGCTGTCGGCGGGACTGGCCGGTGTCACTGTCGTCCACATCTCCGACACCCCACCGCACCGTGAGCAATACCCCGATCCGGAGCGTCCGGTGGTGCGAGTCGGCGACGGCCGACTGGAGCGCTGGGGTAGCGGTGGCTGGCAGCCCTACGTCGACCAGGCCGATTCGTTGTCCGCGGACGAGGCCAACCACCTGGCCAGGCAGCTGTCGCGATGGGATTCGAACCCGACGCACGCCGGCCTTCGGTCGGCGGCCACCAGCGGCGCGACATTCACGACGCTGCTCGGCATTCCGGACGCGTCGCAGTTGGATGTTCCCGCGTTGTGGGCGCCGCGCACACGCGACGAGGAACTGCGGGTCCCGATCGGTGTGACTTCCACCGGCGCGCCGCTGATCTTCGACCTCAAGGACGAGGCCGAGGGCGGCATGGGCCCACACGGCCTGATGATCGGTATGACCGGCTCCGGCAAGTCGCAGACGTTGATGTCGATCCTGTTGTCGCTGTTGACCACTCACTCAGCCGAGCGCCTGATCGTCATCTACGCGGACTTCAAGGGCGAGGCGGGCGCCGACATCTTCCGCAACTTTCCGCAGGTGGTCGCGGTGATCTCCAACATGGCCGAGAAGAAGGCGCTGGCCGACCGGTTCGCGGACACACTGCGCGGTGAGGTCGCCAGGCGCGAGACGCTGCTCCGCGACGCGGGCCGTCGCATCCAGGGCAGCGCATTCAACTCGGTCACCGAGTACGAGGCAGCCATTGCCGCCGGTCATGATCTGGCCCCGCTGCCGACGTTGTTCGTGGTGGCCGACGAGTTCACCCTGATGCTCGCCGAGCATCCCGAGTACGCCGAACTGTTCGATTACGTTGCGCGTAAGGGCCGCTCGTTCCGCATCCACATCCTGTTCGCTTCGCAGACTCTCGACGTCGGCAGGATCAAGGACATCGACAAGAACACCTCGTATCGCATCGGACTGAAGGTCGCCAGCCCGTCGGTGTCCCGTCAGATCATCGGTGTCGAGGACGCGTACCACATCGAGGCGGGTAAGGAGCACAAGGGCGTCGGCTTCCTGGTGCCCGCGCCCGGGGCCGATCCGGTGCGGTTCCGCTCCACCTACGTCGACGGTATCTACGATCCGCCGCGGCGCGCACATTCGTTCGTGGTACCCGCCGATCCGAAACCGCGGCTGTTCACGGCGGCCCAGGTCGAGGCCGATCAGGACATCATCATGGCGGCCGATCCCGATGACACCCCGGTCGGACCGCCACGCAAACTCATCGCCACCATCGGTGACCAATTGGCCACCTACGGTCCGCGCGCCCCGCAGTTGTGGTTGCCGCCGTTGGAGGACAGTCTGCCGCTACCCGCGGTGCTGGCCGAAGCCGGCGTGCCGGAACGACACTGGCGCTGGCCGCTCGGTGAGATCGACCGCCCGTTCGAGATGCGGCGTGATCCTTTGGTTTTCGACGCCAAGTCGGCGGGCGCGAACCTGGTCATCCACGGCGGGCCGAAGTCGGGCAAGTCGACCGCACTGCAGACTTTCATCTTGTCGGCCGCCACACTGCACTCTCCACGGGACGTGACGTTCTACTGCCTGGACTACGGCGGCGGGCAGTTGCGCGCGCTCGAAGGCCTGGCGCACGTCGGCAGCGTCGCCTCACCACTGGAGCCCGAGCGGATCCGTCGCACATTCGGTGAGCTGGAGCAGCTGCTGCTGGCCCGTCGAACGGGCGGTGACCGGTCCGAGGACGGCTATGGTGAAGTGTTCCTCGTCATCGACAACCTGTATGCGTTCGGCCGGGACAACACCGATCAGTTCAACACGCGAAACCCGCTGCTGAACAAGGTGACCGAGTTGGCCAACAACGGGCTGGCCTACGGCATCCACGTCGTCATCACCACCCCGAACTGGCTCGAGGTGCCACTGGCCATGCGGGACGGCCTTGGCCTGCGCCTCGAGCTACGGCTGCCCGATGCCCGTGACAGTAATGTCAGGGTGGTCGGCGCCGTCACCCGGCCCGCCGAGAGGGTGCCTGTCGACCAGCCGGGCCGCGGGTTGACCATGGCCGCCGAACACTTCCTCTTCGCCGCACCGCAATTCGACCAGATCGCCGTCCTCAACGCGAGGTACCCCGAGGTGCAGGCACCGCGGGTGCGGTTGCTGCCGACCGAACTGGCGCCGGCCGACGTGGCGCCGCTCTACCGCGGATCGGAGCGGGTGGTGATCGGACAGCGCGAAGAGGATCTGGCCGCGGTGACGGTGGCCTTCGCCCATCAGCCGCTGCTGATGGTGTTCGGCGACACCAGATCGGGTAAGACCACGTTGCTGCGCCACATCATCCGCACCGTGCGGGAGAATTCGACACCCGATCAGGTGGCGTTCACGGTGCTCGATCGGCGGCTGCACCTGGTCGAGGAGCCGTTGTTCCCCGACAACGAGTACACCGCGAACATCGACCGCATCGTCCCCGCGATGCTGGGGTTGGGCAACCTCATCGAGAAGCGTCGGCCGCCGGCCGGGTTGGCGCCGGCCGAATTGGCGACCTGGTCCTACCGGTCGCTGCCGGGATCGCACACCCATTACCTGATCATCGACGACGTGGACCAGATCCCGGACACCCCGACCATGACGGGACCGTTCGCCGGTCAGCGACCGTGGAGCCCGCTGATCGGATTGCTCTCGCAGGCCACCGATCTGGGTCTGCGGGTGATCGTCACCGCGCGTGCGACCGGATCGGGCCATTCGCTGATGACAAATGTGCTGCTGCGCCGGATGAACGACCTGCAGGCCACCACACTGATGTTGTCCGGTAATCCCCAGGACGGCGGCAAGATCCGCGGGCACCGCTTCACCAGGTTGCCCGCCGGTCGCGGCGTCCTGCTCGACGACACCGACACCGCGGCGCACATCCAACTCGTGAACCCGCTCGTCGGCTCGCACATCGGAGGAAGGAATCACCCATGACCCTTCGCGTCGTCCCCGAAGGACTGGCTGCCACCAGCGCCGCCGTCGAGGCGCTCACCGCGCGCCTGGCAGCCGCCCATGCGGCTGCCGCCCCGCTGATCACCGCTGTGGCACCGCCGGCGGCAGACCCGGTGTCACTACAGACCGGCCTGGGGTTCAGCGCGCAGGGCGCCGAGCACACCGTCGTGGCCGCGCAGGGTGTGCAGGAGATGGGACGCTCCGGCATCGGTGTCGGAGAATCCAGCACCAGCTATGCCACCGGTGACGCGCAGGCCGCGTCCTCGTATCTGATCGCCCGCGGCCTTCGATGACCGCACCCGTCTGGTTCGCCGCACCCCCCGAGGTCCATTCGGCGCTGCTGTCCAGCGGCCCCGGCCCCGGGGCGTTGCTGGCGGCGGCGGGCGCCTGGACCAACCTCAGTACCGAATATGCCTCGGCGGCTGCCGAATTGACTACGCTGCTGGGGCAGGTGCAAACCGGCTCGTGGGAAGGGCCCAGCGCAGAGCAGTACGTCACAGCACACGTGCCCTACCTGACCTGGCTGACGCAGGCCGGTGTGAACAGTGCCGTCATGGCCGCCCAGCACGAAACTGCCGCCGCGTCCTACACCGCCGCCCTGGCCGCCATGCCGACGCTGGCCGAGCTGGCAGCCAATCACGCCATCCACGCCGGGCTGGTGTCGACCAACTTCTTCGGTATCAACACCATTCCCATTGCGCTCAACGAGGCCGACTACGCGCGGATGTGGATCCAGGCGGCCACCACGATGTCCACCTACCAGGCGATCAACACCACCGCACTGGCGACCGCACCCCGCACCACCGCGGCGCCGTTCGTGTTGATCCCCGGGGTCGGCGAAGCCGGCACGGCGGCGGCCGGTCTGACGGGGGCCGCGGCGCAGGCCCAGGCCGCCGAATCCGGTTCGGCGCTGGATATTTCGAGCATCATCAGCGATCTGATCAAGTACTACCAGGATTTCATCAACCAGCTGTTCCAGCCGATCATCGACTTCCTCCAGGATCCGGTCGGCAACACCATCCAGCTGATCACCGACTTTCTGACCAACCCCGCGCAGGCCCTGGTCACGTGGGGGCCGTTTCTGTTCGCCGTTGCCTATCAGGCGGTTTCGTGGGTCGGGGCGTCACTGACCTATCCGCAGCTGCTGATCCAGCCGTTGTTGGCGATCACCCTCGGCATCGTCCTCGGCGTCGCCCAGCAGTTCCTCAACCAACCCCCGGCCCCGCTGGACGCCGAGGGCGATCCGGCGCCCGCTCCCGCGCCCGCCCCGGCGCGCGCGGATTCACAGCCATACACCGTGGCGTCGGTCCTACCGCCCAGTGGTGCCCCGAGTGTGCCTGCCTCGGCGTCCGGCGGCGCCTCGGCCGGTTCGGCGGCCCCCGCCGCGCCCGCCCCCGTGGCGTCCTCGGTGCCGTACGCGGTGGCCGGGCTGGATCCCGACGACGGCGTGGGCCCCACGTTGACAGAGGGTTCCGGCAGCAAGGCGTCCGCGCCGGCATCGGATATCGCGGCGGCCGCGTCGGCGGCGGCGTTGGCAGCCACCAGGGAGCGCCGTAAGGCCAGGCGGCGTCAGGGCGCCGACGTCAGGGAGCGCGCCTACCGCGACGAGTTCATGACACTCGACGATGACCCCGGTGCGCCGCCACAGGAACCGCAGCCGTCCACGACGGCGTCACATCAGGGCGCGGGGCGGATCGGCGCGGCAGGCGGTTTCACCGGTACCGACGCCGCGCAGCAGAGCGCCGGGGCCACCGGACTCACGTCGTTGGAAGGCGATTCGTTCGGTAACGGGCCTCAGGTGCCGATGTTGCCCACCACCTGGGGGGAGGGGGAACCGCCTGACCGTGATCAGTGATCCGACTGACCCGTTGTACAGACAGTGTTGTACAGACTGATTGGAGAGAACCAAGGATGAGTCTTCTCGACGCCCACATTCCCCAGCTGATCGCGGCAGAATCCGCATTCGGCGCCAAGACCGCGCTGATGCGCAGCACCATCACCCAGGCCGAGCAGGCGGCGATGTCCGCGCAGGCCTTCCACCAGGGTGAGGCTTCGGCGGCATTCCAGGCCGCCCACGCCCGTTTTGTCGAGGCCGCCGCGAAGGTGAACATGCTGCTCGACGTCGCACAGGCCAACCTCGGTGAGGCAGGGGCCACCTACGTGGCCCAGGACTCCGCCGCCGCCACCACCTACGGAGGGTTCTGATGTCCCAGATCGTGTACAACTACCCCGCGATGCTCGGCCACGCCGGGGACATGGGGGCGTTCGCCGGAACCCTGCAGGCTGTGGGCGCCGATATCGCCACCGAACAGGCCGCGCTGCGCGGTGCCTGGCAGGGCGACACCGGTGTCACCTACCAGGCCTGGCAGGCGCAGTGGAACACGGCCATGGAGGAACTGGTGCGGGCCTATCGCGCGATGGCCGCCACGCACGAGACCAACACCATGTCGATGCAGGCCCGCGACGCCGCCGAAGGCGCGAAGTGGGGCGGTTGATCCGTGGCGCCCAACGCGGTGGAACTGACCGCTGACGCGGCCTGGTTCATCGCGGACGCGGTGAGTGCAGGCACCTTCCCGTGGGTGCTGGCGATCACCGTGCCCTACCGGGACGGTTCGCAGCGGGCCGCGTTCGTGGCCCGGCAGACCGAGGAGCTCACCCGGCTGGGTGTCATGGTCGACGGCCGGATCGATCCGGCGGTACGGCAGTGGATCCGAATGGTCTGCCATCCGCAGCGGTGGCTCGAGTTGAGGTGTGTGAGCAATGTGGACGGCCGAGGCGACCTGCTGCGCGGCGTCGTCGCCCGTAGTGGCGACGCGACCGTTGTCGCGTTGCGCAACGCGCAGTTCGTCACATTCACCGCGATGGACCTCGACGAACCCCGAGCGTTGGTGCCGGTGGTGACCGTCGGGTTGACTGGCCGGCCGCCTGCGCAGTTCGACGAGTTCGCGTTGCCCGCACGGGTCGGTGCCCGAGCCGACGAACAACTCCGGCGCGGTGCCGAATTGTCCGATGTGCTGGACTATCTCGCCGTCCCCGTGTCAGCACAACCTGTCGTCGAATCGGTCTTCACCGGTCCGCGCACCTATGTCGAGATCGTTGCCGGGCAGCGCCGCGACGCGGTCCGGCAGACCAGCGACGTCGGAGTCGCGGTGGTGGACACCACTGCCGGTCGTGTCGTGGTGAGCCCGGCGCGCGCCTTCGACGGTGAATGGGTATCCACTTTCGCGCCGGGCACACCGTTCGCGATTGCCCTCGCCCTCGACCACCTCACCGCCACGTTGCCTGACGGCCAATGGTTTCCCTCGGCGCGACTGGCTCGCGACTTCACCACCCAGAGATCCTGAAAGAGATAATCGATGACTGAGCTCTCCGCGGCGGAGTCGGGTACCCCGGTGCTGCCGATCGTCCGCGTCGCCATCCTGGCCGACAGCCGCATCACCGAGGTGGCGCTGCCCGCCGAGGTGCCGCTACGCGAGATCCTGCCCGCCGTGCACCGTCTGCTGCCCGGTGATCAGGACGACCCGGCGAGCGCTGCCCCGCGACGGCTCAGTCTTGCCCCGATCGGTGGTGCGCCCTTCTCACTCGACGCCAGCCTCGACACCGTCGGGGTTGTCGACGGCGATCTGCTTGCACTGCAACCTGTTCCCCTCGGGCCGTCGGCGCCCGGCATCGTCGAGGACATCGCGGATGCAGCGGTCATCTTCTCGGAGTCCCGCCGCAGGCCGTGGGGGGCGACCCACATCGAACGCGCCGCGCGGGCCGCCGTCGTCGCGACGGTGCTGGCCATCACCGGGTTCGCCGTCGCGCACCGGTTGGCCACCGGCCACGCCGCCGGGTTGTACACGGTCAGCGCCCTGGCGGCGGTCACCGTGGTGGCCGCCCTGCTGCTGCGTGCGCGCTCACAACAGCCGGCCGTCGAGTTGGCGATCGTCGCCCTCGTGCCGATCGCCGCGGCGTTCGCCCTGGCGGTTCCGGGTGATTTCGGTGCCGCACAGCTGATCCTGGCGGCTGCGGGCGTCGCGGCCTGGTCGTTGATCAGCATGATCGTCTCCGAGCGCGCGCTGTCATTCTTCACTGCCGCGACAGTGGTTTCCGCGGGCGTTCTGATCACCGCGGGTTTGGCCGCGACCTGGCAGCTTCCGCTGCTGACACTGGGTTGTGTGCTGATCGTGCTGGCGCTGCTGGTCACGGTGCAGACCGCGCAGCTGTCGGCGATGTGGGCACGTTTCCCGCTACCGGTCATTCCCGCGCCAGGTGACCCCGCACCGTCGGCGCCGTCACTGCGGGTTCTCGAAGACCTGCCCCGGCGAGTGCGGATCAGTGACGCGCACCAGACGGGGTTCATCGCGGGTGCCGTCATACTGTCGGTGCTCGGGGCATTGGCTGTGGCCGGCCGGCCCGAATCACCCGGCGGTTGGGGCTGGTACGTGGTGATTGCGACGGCCGTGGCGGCCGTGCTGCGGGCTCGGGTCTGGGACACGGCAGCCTGTAAGGCATGGCTGCTGGCGCAGCCGTTCGCGGTGGCGGTGGGACTGCTCGTCGCCTTCACGATCCAGGAACGCCATCTCACGGCGTTGTTGACTCTTGGTGCGCTGGCAGTGCTGACCGTCGGATGGATCTTTGTCGCGACCAATCCGCGGCTGGCCTCGCCGGACACCTACTCGCTGCCGATGCGCCGCCTCGTCGGATTCCTCTCCGCGGGTGTCGATGCCTCCTTGATACCCGTCATGGCTTACCTGGTCGGGATCTTCACCTGGGTGCTGAATCGATGATCCGAGCGGCCCGGGCCGGGCTGCGTTCGGCGGCAGCGGGTTCGGCGGTGCTACTGGCCCTGGCCCCGTCGGCGTGGGCGATCAGCCCACCCGTGGTGGACGCCGGCGTCGCGCCACCGAGCGGTAGCACCGGTCCCGCGGTGCCGATGTCGCAGAACGTCGCGTGCGCGACCACCGGGGTGATCCCCGGCACCGATCCGGCGACCGCGTCACCCAGTCAGGAGATGCTGAATCTGGCTGGTGCGTGGCGGTTCTCGCGTGGTGAAGGGCAGACCGTGGCCGTCATCGACACCGGTGTCAAGCCCGGTCCGCGCCTGACCAACCTCGAGGGTGGCGGCGACTATGTCGCCGGTACCGACGGCCTGCAGGACTGCGACGGGCACGGCACGCTGGTCGCGGGCATCATCGCCGGCCAGCCGGGTGACGACGGATTCTCCGGAGTCGCACCGGCAGCCAAACTGATTGCGATCAGGCAGACCTCATCGCGATTCACCCCGCGCACCGACAGCGCGGACCCCGCCCAGGCGCGTGTCGCGGTCGCCGTCGCGTCGCTGGCGCGGGCCGTCGTCCACGCCGCCGACCTCGGCGCCCGGGTCATCAACATCTCGGCGGGGGCGTGCCTGCCCGCCGATAATGACGTCGACCAGACCGCGCTCGGTGCGGCGCTGCGTTACGCCGCTGTCGAGAAGGACGCCGTCATCGTGGCGGCGGCCGGAAACGCCGGACCGACAGGGCTTTCCGGTGGTGAACCATGCCGGCCGAACCCGATCAGCGGCGTGCGTGGCTCCGATGATCCGCGCAACTGGGCGGGTGTGACGTCGGTGTCGATCCCGTCGTGGTGGCAGCCGTACGTGCTCTCGGTGGGATCGCTGACCCCGACGGGGCAGCCGTCGGATTTCACCATGACCGGTCCCTGGGTGGGTATCGCGGCACCAGGCGAGAACATCGTGTCGGTCAGCAACGGCGACGGCGGACTGGCCAATGGGCAGCCGAACGAACGCGGCCAACTGTCGTCACTCAACGGCACCAGCTACGCCGCTGCCTACACCTCGGGTGTTGCGGCGTTGGTGCGCAGCCGATTCCCGGAACTGGACGCGGCGCAGGTGATCCAGCGGCTCACCGCGACGGCGCACAACGGAGCCCGCGAACCCTCCAACATTGTGGGTGCGGGCACCTTGGATCCGGTGGCGGCGCTGACATGGCAGCTGCCGCCGACCCGGACGGCGACCGCCGAACCGGCGAAGATCGCGGCACCGGCGCCGATCACCCCCCGGGACCACACTCCGCGCACCATCGCGTTCGTGGGCGCGGCGGCACTGGCCGCGGCCGTGGCAGCCTTCGCGTTCGCGGCGCACCGACGAAAGGACGGCACCCAGTGAGGCTCGTGTGGCCCGGATCTGGCCGAATCACTGTGGCACTGCTGGCCGTTGTGCCTGCGGCGATGTCCTATCCGTGGCACAGCACCACGCAGCGGTGGGCGCTCGGGATCGCGGTCGCAGTGGTGATCCTGCTGTTCGGATGGTGGCGCGGCCTGCACTTCACCACCATCGTGCGGCGCCGGTTCGGGTTGCTCGGTCGACGGCGAAGCAACAGCGGCAGCCATCAATTGGTGGCGCACAGCGGTGCCGACGCGCGCACCACCGCGGTGCTGCGGGTGCTACCCGACGGCGATGCCGAACTGCCTGTGCTGTTGATCGCCGGCTACCTCGACCGGTACGGCCTGCGGTGTGAATCGGTCCGGATCACCAGCCGCGACACCATATCCGACCGCGACACCTGGATCGGGTTGACCATGTCGGCGGCCGACAACCTGGCGGCGCTGCGCGCCCGTTCGGCGCAGATTCCACTACGGGAGACCGCCGAGGTCGTGCTGCGCCGGCTCGCCGATCATCTGCGTGAGAACGGTTGTCCGGTCACCACTTCGGAGGTCGACATCTACGACGTACTGGGACCGCAGGCCAAGGAGCGCTGGCGTGCCGTGGAAGACGGCACATCGGGTTTCATCGCCGCCTACGACGTCACCGTCGACCAGACGTTGCCGGACACGCTCACCCAGCTGTGGGCTCAGCAGGCGACCGAGGTGTGGACCACCGTCCAGATCAGTCAGGGTTCGCGGCTTGCCGTGGCGTGCGCCGTCAGGTCCGACGAGATGCCCGGCCGCGCGGCACCGCCGCGCGGACTGATCTCGCGGCGCGGTGCACATCGTGCTGCGCTGGACGCGATCGTGCCCGACTCGACCGACCCGCTGGGTCCCGGGACGGCGGCACCCGACCTGCTGGCCACCCTGCGGTGGCCGGTCAGAACATCAGCGGCCGCAGGAACCGGGTGATCCGGCGCAGGTACTCGGGCTGGCTGACGTGCAGGATGTGGTTTCCCGGGAACCAGTGCAGCGCACAGCGATCCCAGTGCTCCCACAACGCCTCGGCCTGTTCGGGTGGGGCGAGCCGGTCACCCAGTCCCGTGATGATGAGCCTACGGTCCTTGGGCACTTTGGGGCGATAGTTCAGCGGGCCGTGGAAAGCTGACGCGGCCTCGGCGGCAGCTCTGCTGATACCGCTGACCGAGCGGCCCAGTGTGACGAGTTGGTTGGCGGGCCACCAGTCGTCGAACGCCGATTCCGGCGTCACCACGGGTACGTTCGGGATGACGGCCTCGAGCCGGTCGTCGGCGGACGCGATCAGCGATGAGGTGTAGCCGCCCAACGACATACCCGTCAGCGCGATCTTGTCGACCCCGGTGGACTGTAGGTAGTCCATCACCGATTGGAAGTCGTAGACGGCCTGCGCCATGGCCTCGGACATCCCCGCCATCCCGTTGGCGAAGAAGCCGTAACCGCTGAACGGCGAGAACTTTTCGGCCCGCCGCCCGTGGAACGGCAACGTGTACAGCAGGACGTCGTAACCGGACCGGTAGAACCACGGCAATGAGAAGAACAAGCCGTTGAACAGATACGGCGATCCGAGGAAGCCATGGATGACACACAGCGTGGGGTGCGGGCCGTCGTCGTGGCGCCAATGCTGGGCGTGCACGACGTTGTTGCGGTTCAGGCCGCGCCACAGGTTGCGCATCTCGGGGTTGACGGCCTCGAAGCTGCTCTGGAACGAGACGTGCTGGACATCGCCGTGGGCCACCCATTGTGCGACCGGGTTCGCCTTGCGTGTAGACACCCGAGGTGGTGCCGCCGGCGCCGGGAACGACTTGCCCGCATCCTGTTCGGCCGCCAGTTCGGCGTAGAACTCGAGGTGCTTCCGTTCACGACGGAGGTCGCCGCCGCGCACCAGCCCGGTCAACACCGGTGGCAGCATCGCCGCACCGACCAACGAGGCGATGGCAGTGCGCAAGCCCAGGTCGGCGACCACTGAGGCGTCCACGATCGCGCGTTGCGCGAGTGTCAATTCCGATCGATCGGGTAGGCCGCGGGAATCGGATTCGCCGCCCGGGACGTCAGGGACCGGGATCGGGGGATCGACGGGAACGGCGTCGGATTCGGCTTCAGCGTTGGAGCCCACATGGCCGATGCTAACCGTGACAGGCGTCAAATGAGCCGATATACCCGGGCGCCGCCGATATTCGACGGCTGATAATTGTGGGTCACCCAGCTCACGATGTCGCGCGCGGCCGGCGAGGCATCGCGCAGTCGGCCGCCGTCGACGTAATAGCCGATGTCCCCGGCGCGCACCTCGGCGACGAACTGGGCCAGGGTCGGTACCGGGTCGTGCCGCCAGCCGCCGACGGCCATCACCGCCGTGCCCGACGCCACTTCGAGTGCCGAGGCCGCCTGCGACCCGGAGGTGGCGGCCGCCCATTCGGTGTGGGTGGCGCGCAGAGCCGTGGCCAGTGCGCTGTTGTACTGCAGCCCGCCGGCCTGCAGCAGGCCGACCGTGTTGAAGCGGCCCCGGATGGTCGGCCAGACGGTTGCGGTGTGTACGGCGTTGGGCAGCGAGCCGCTGTGCGGTGTCGCCGCGGTGGCCACCGCGAACACCGTGGTCCCCGCCAATGCGGCGATGACGCCCACCGCGGTGCCCAGCCTCATCAGGCTCCGCCGGGTGGGGGAGACGAGAACGATCATCGCCGCCAGGGCGGCGGCCGCGGCGATCAGCCACCACAGCGCGGCTGGGCCCAGCTGTGCGCGTGCGAGCAGTCTCGCGGACCAGGCCGCACCCGCGGCCACCATGACAGCCAGCGTGACGCGCCCGTCCCAGGTGTGGCTGCGACGCACCGCCCACATGCCGCCGAGGCCGATGAGGGCCCCGACCGCGGGCGCCATCGCCGAGGTGTAGTAGGCGTGCGACATACCGTCCATGACACTGAACACCGTCGCGCACAACAGAAGCGAGCCACCCCACATCGTCAGCGCAGCGCGCTCGGGTCGGCGCAGTGTCGGCCACAGGCAGCACCCGTAGATCAACCCGATCAGCGCCACCGGTAACAGCCACGAGATCTCGTTGCCCACCTCGGCGGTGAACATCCGCGTGAGACCCGCCAGCTGGCTCTGATGCGCCGTGGACCCGGTGATCCGGTCGATACCGTTGTAGCCCAACGCAAGTTGCAGCACGCTGTTGTCTGTCGAGTTGCTGATATAGGGCCGCGCATTCGCGGGCCACAACTGCACCGCGAGCACCCACCACGCCGACGCCGCGATCAGCGCCGACGCCGCGATCAGCAGGTGTCCGATTCGGTGTCGCCACGAGGTGGGGGCAAACAGCAGATACGCCAGCGCCATTGGCGGGAGCACCAGCAGGCCTTCGAGCATCTTGGTCAAGAACGCGATACCCAATGCGACGCCCACCAGTGCGAGCCAACGCCACGAGGCGGCCGCGACGGCGCGCGTCAGACAGTAGGCGGCCAGCACCGTCAGCAGTACCAGCAGAGCGTCGGGATTGTTGTAGCGGAACACCAGAACCGCCGCGGGAGTCAGAGCCAGCACCGCACCCGCCAGCAGGCCGGCCGCCGCACCCTGACGCGGGTCCGGCACCGCGCGGCGGACCGCCGCATACAGGAACCCGACCGCGGCGACGCCCATCAAGGCCTGCGGCGCCTGGACCGCCCACGGATTCATGCCGAACAGGCGCACGGAGATGGCCGTCACCCAGAGTGCCGCGGGCGGCTTGTCCACGGTGACGACATTGTGCGGGTCCAGTGATCCGAAGAACCACGCCGACCAGGACTGCGAACCTGCCTGGGCCGCAGCGGCGTAGAAATCATTACCGTAGCCGTTGACCGAAAGGTCCCACAGGTAGAGCGCCGCGGTGGCGGCCAGCAGTGCCGCGAGAGCGGGCCGGGCCCAACGTGTCACCTCGTCACCCTGTCTGGAGTTGCTGCCCCAGAGGTGTTGGTGCGCTGCGAACTAGCTGTGAACCAGGCCGAACAACCGTGCGGCGTTGCCGTAGAACACGCCGCGCAACCAGTCGTCGTCGATGCCGTCGAGCGCGGCGATGGCGCGCATGGCGTCGGCGTAGGTGTGGGGAATGTTGGGGAAGTCGCTGCCGAACAATATGCGGTCACCGACGTCGCGGAGCCGCGGCAGGAGGTCCGGTGGGAACGGCATCGTCGACTCGACGAACGGTGTGAACGCCATGGTGGTGTCGAGGCAGACCCGGGGGTACCGCCCACAGATGTCCAGGAAATCGCCGTACTCCGGCATACCCATGTGCGCGATCACCAGCGGCAGCCGGGGATGACGGGCCAACAGCGTCGCGATGGGAGTGGGGCCGGTGTGCTCGCCGGGCGTCGGGCCCGATCCGCAATGGATCACCACCGGTGTCCCGGCGTCCTCGATGGCGCCCCACACCCCGTCGAGCAGTGCGTCGTTGGGGTCGTAACGCCCGACCTGGACGTGCGCCTTGAAAACTTTCGCGCCGGCGTCGATCGCGGCGGTCACGTACTCCGCTGCGCCTGGTTCGGGGAAGAACGTGGCCGTGTGCAGGCAGTCCGGTGTGGTGACGGCGAACTGGGCGGCCCACTGGTTGAGCCAGGCCGCCATCTGTGGCTTGTGGGCGTACACCAGCGACGTGAAGGTCCGGACGCCGAACCGGCGCAGGGTGTGCACACGCTGTTCCTCGTCGGTGCGGTAGCGGATGGGCCACTCCCGACCGACCAGTGGACCTGCTGCGTCGAAGTACTGCCATACCTTGTCCATCACCGGCTTCGGCATGAAGTGGGTGTGGACGTCGATCACGCCGGGCAGTGACAGCTCCTGCCAGATTCGGTGTACCTGCTGTGTTTCATCCATCGTGATAGAGGATGACACCATGTGGAATCCTGACGTGTACCTGGCCTTCGCTGACCACCGCGGCCGACCGTTCTTCGACCTGTTGTCCCGGGTCAACGCCGACGAGCCACGCCGGGTGGTTGATCTGGGCTGCGGGCCCGGCAATCTGACGGCGACCCTGAAAGACCGCTGGCCAGGGGCCGTCATCGAAGCCGTCGACAGTTCCCCGGAGATGGTCGAGGCGGCCCGCGAGCGCGGCGTCGAGGCCGTGGTCGGGGATATCGCCGAGTGGATGCCGCAGCCCGAGACCGATGTGGTGGTGTCCAACGCCGCGCTGCAGTGGATCCCCGGTGCAACCGACCTGCTGGTGCGGTGGGCCGGGGCGCTGCCGCCGCGGGCGTGGATTGCCATGCAGGTGCCGGGCAACCTGAACGCGCCGTCACACCAGGCCGTTCGTGACGTCGCCGCTCGACCCCGATTTGCCGAAGCGCTGGGCGACTTCCGCTTTCGCAGCCCCGACATCGTCGAGACACCCGTTCGCTACGCCGAGATGTTGACCGATGCGGGGTGCCAGGTCGACGCCTGGGAGACCACCTACATCCACGAACTCACCGGCGAGACACCTGTGTTGAACTGGATCACCGGCACCGCCCTGACCGACGTCAAAGCGGCGCTGTCGGAAGAGGATTGGCAGGAGTACCGCAAGGAGATCATCCCGGTACTGGCCGACGCATATCCGATGCGGCCGGACGGGAAGACCTACTTCCCGTTCCGGCGCATCTTCGTGGTGGCTCAGGTGCAGTGATCAGCCGAGCAGCTTCTCGCTGAGTTCCCAAAGGCGCTGGGCGGAATGCGGATCCACCGCGTACGGCGCGACACCCGCGGTGGTCTCCACAGGTCCGGCGGTGATATCCGCGGTCAGGTGCTCCAGCGGCGCGACGGGCGCAATGTCACTGTTCTGCAGGTAGACCCCGCCGATGCCGTCCAGTTTCGGGCTGGTGGCGGCCCAGACCGATGTCGCGGCACCCTGTTGCGGTGTCTTCATGTCGCGGTTCGCGTCGATGATCGGTGCGCCCGCCCGGTCCAGTAGGCCCATTCGGCGCAGGTCGTCTTGCGTTATCCGCGGTGCGAGGCTGGTGGTGGCGATCTGCCCGGGATGCAGGGCGTAGCCACGGATCCCGTCATTTGCCCACCGGCGGTCGAGCTCCACGGCGAACAACACGTTGGCGGTCTTGGATTGGCCGTAGCCGATCATCCCGTCGTATGGGCCTGTCTCGAAATGCGGATCATCCCAACGGATATCGGACAGCCGATGGCCGGCGGAGGACACCGACACCACCCGGGCGCCACCGGCGGCCCGGAGTGCGGGGAGTAGGCCCAGCGTCAGCTGGAAATGCCCGAGATGATTGGTGGCGAACTGGGATTCGTAGCCTCGGGTGTCCCGGATCAGGTCGCCGCCCATGATCCCGGCGTTGTCGATGAGGATGTGCAGCGGCCGCCCTGACTCTCCGAACTGGTGCGTGAACGCATCGATCGACACCGGATCCATCAGGTCGAGCGGACAGATCTCGACGCGGTCGATACCGGCGAGCGTTTCACGAGCCCGCTGCGGAGAGCGGGCGCCGACGATCACCGAGGCGCCTGCCTTGCTCAGTGCCCGGGTGGTCTCCAGCCCGAGGCCGACGTGCCCGGCGGTGACAACCGCTGTTCGGCCGCTCAGGTCGATACCGTCCACCACGTCGTCGGCCGTCGATGCGGCCGTGAAACCAGATCCGAGTGGGTGTTGTTTGTTGGTCATGCCGGGAACAACGTCAGACGATCCGGACTTCTCATGAGTATGGGTCCGCATTTTCGTCGCGACAGTACGAACATGGTCGCCGACCAGTTGTCCGAGGTACTGCGACTGGTCGAGGTACAGGGCGCACTGTCGGGTGGCTTTGCGGTCGGGGGGCGGTGGGCGCTGCACGTCGAGCTCACCGCGCCGTTGAAGTTCCTCGCGATGGCCAAGGGCGCGGCGTTGCTGCGCACCGACGGGGTCGCCCCGTTCGAGATCAATGCGGGCGATGTGGTGGTGTTCAACAGCCGCCGGTGGATGTCGGCGTCGGCCATCGACGGTGACGGGCTGTCCGAAGAGTTCACGTTGACCGAGCCGAACACGTTCATCCGGGTGAACGAGCGCGACGATGACGTGGTGCTCGGCGGGCACATCGACGTCAACGAGGTGGGGAGAGAGTTGCTCGTCCAGGCGTTGCCCCCGGTGGTGCATGTGCGGGCCGGTTCACCCGATGCCGCCGAGCTGCGCCAGCTGATCGATCGTCTCTATGACGAGGTCACCGGTGACCGGATCGGTGCAGGCTTCGCGATCCGGCAACTGTCGCAGCTGTTGGTTCTGATGATCCTGCGGGTGTGGCTCGGCCGGCTCGGAGAACTGCCGCCAGGCTGGCTGCGGTTGATCGTCGACGAGCGGTTGCGTCCCGCCGTGACGGCGATGCACGTCGACCCCGGAAAGGCTTGGCACCTGGATGATCTGGCGCGTATCGCGGCCATGTCGCGGACTACCTTCGCCGAGCGGTTTCGTGCCGCGGCCGGGATGCCTCCGCTGACCTACCTCAATTCGTGGCGGATGCGCATGGCACGACAGGCGTTGCGAGACCGCGACATCCGTGTCGGCACGCTCGCGTACGAACTGGGCTATGCGTCAGAGAGCGCGTTCAGCAATGCATTCAAACGTGACGTCGGTTTGTCGCCGCTGCGTTACCGCGCCAGTATTCGGGCCGAATAAATCAGTGGCGCGCGGCTCCCGATGTGCCTACTGTGTCGGTTCGGGGGTGAACACAATGAAAATGGTGGGAGCGTGGGTCTGGGTCCCGCGTCGAGATCCGTGGGACGAGGCGCCGAAGGGCAGAGGCCGTCCTCGTCGCGGAAAGGTGTCGCGCGATGCTGAAGGGCGCGTCCGGTCTCGAAAATGAACATCGAGCTGCGTCAGCTCACGGACGAGGTGCTGGGCGAGACCCGCACCCACGTGGTGCTGCCGCCCGAGCAGGCGGAGTGGGTCGGCGGGTCTATCGACGACGTGCTGAGTGAGGCCGCCGACCACCCGGAGGGAAAGCCTTGGCCGCGGGCCGTTTACGGCGACGGGCGTCCGGTCGGATTCGTCATGCTGAGCTGGAATGTCGAGCCGCATCCGCCCGAGGTCGTCGGACCGTGGTACCTCTGGAAGCTCATGGTGGCACCCCGGGCCCAGGGCTTGGGCGTCGGCCGCGAGGTGGTGCGTCAGGTGGCCGCGCTGGTGAAGGAACAGGGCGCGACCGAGCTGCTGACCAGCGTGGCGCAGGGCGAGGGGACACCGTACGGCTTCTACATCGGCCTGGGCTTCGTGCCGACCGGTGAATTCATCGAAAACGACGAGGAGATTCTGGCCCTCGCCTTGTGAGTCGATGTCGGAACCGCTTGGCGCACGGTCTTTTTGTCGGTGGGTCGTGGTTCAATCAAATGTATGTTCGAAGTTGCGGCTTTACCGACGATGCAGGCAATGGGGGCACTCGATGCCGCCGGCCTGATCGACGCGATCGGTGATGCCGCACGGCTGGAATCCGCCACCATGGCCCGTCGCCTGGCAGCGATGGCGGCGCTATATCACCTGCGCCTGCGAGATGACGTGGGCCGGGACCGCGCGCAGTTCGTCATCGATGGTGCCGAAGAAGTCACCGCTGAAATCGCAGCGGCACAACGCATCAGCCGCGGCCGGGCCGGGAAACTGCTCGAGAACGCTCTCGTTCTTCGGGACCGGCTGCCCAAGGTGGCCCAGTTATTCGCCGAGGGGCGTACCGACTACCGTGTCGTCTCGTCGATTGTGGCCCGCACATCGCTGGTCGTCGATGAGGACAAGGTCGCGCAGGTCGACGCCCTGGTGGCGAAGAGTGCGGCACGGTGGTCAAAGCTCTCCGAGAAGAAACTGACCAATGCGATCGACGGCATCGTGGTTTCCGTCGACACGCTGGCGCAGAAGCCCAGTCGTACCGCGGACGATGATCGGGAAATCGTCATCATCCCGAACAATGATGGCACAGCAGATATCTCGGGCAAGATCCGCGAAGCAGACGCGGCACTTCTCGATGGGCGCCTCGACGGTATCGCCGACACGGTGTGCCCGCACGATCCTAGGACCAAGGCACAACGGAGGACTGACGCGGCCGGCGTGATCGGGGCAGAAAATTCGCTGGTCTGCCTGTGCGGGCGCGAGGACTGCTCCGCCGCCGGAGACGTACCCAAGAGGCGTGATGTCGTCGTCCACATCATGGCTGACGAGGAGACGGTTCGAAGCGACGGCACCGCACCGGGTTTCATCTCGGGTTACGGGTTTGTTGATGCGGACACCGTTCGTGAGATCGCCAAGAGTTCAACTCTGCGGGATGTCAGGCATCCCGGCGAGGGCGAAGTCGAGAAGAGCTACCGGCCGTCGACAGCACTGGCCGAGTTCGTCCGGCTCCGTGATCTGACGTGCCGCTTCCCGGGCTGCACCGCACCGGCTGAGGCTTGCGAAATTGACCACACCACGCCGTGGCCGTACGGGCCGACCCATCCGTCCAATCTGAAACTGCTCTGCAAAACGCACCACTTGCTCAAAACCTTCGACTCGGGTCCGAATCTGTGGGGTGACAAGCAATTGCCCGACGGTACTGTCGTCTGGACATCTCCCACGGGCCACACCTACACCACCAGTCCGGGTGGAGCACTGTTCTTTCCGATGCTGGCCAGACCCACCGGAACTCTGGTCCTGCCCGATGAGCCGCCGATCAGTCCTGACCGACGCGCGATGATGCCCACTCGAAAACGAACGCGCGCCAATGAGGTCAGAGCCCGCATCGAGTATCTACGCTCGTTGAATGCCAAACGTTTCGCGGCCGATCCGCCGCCCTTCTAACGCTGCCCGATGGGCATGGCTTGTGTTGGCGGCGCTCCTGGCTGGGTGCGCCGGCAACGACGACCGTGCCGCCATCGAATCCACGCTTCGGCAGTGGCCCAAAGATTTCAACAACCGCAATCTGGACGCAGTGTGCGGACTGTTCGCTGACGACGTCGTCCTGATTTATCCGGACAGTCCTGAGATCGCTTTGCCGATCAGACCAAGCGCCTCACCTATGCCGAGCCGGAGATCAACGAGATCCTGGTCGACGGTGACCTCGTCACTGTGCGGTTGATCTGGGCGCTCACCGTGGCGGACACGTCGGGCCAGGTGCTCGAGAAGACCCGTGAGGACGGCGTCGACGTCTTCCGGCGGCAGAGCGACGGCAGCTGGAAGATCCACATCTCCCACGCGTTCCCACTGGACGACTAGCCATTCTGCGCCGGCAGGACGTGAGAACCGGTCTTGTCGGTGCTCAGGCACAGCGAGCAGATGTAGCCGTCGTGAATCGCGGACTTGATCATGTCCGGGCGTTCGTAATCATGATGGCAGACATGGCATTTGAGATGAGCGTCGGACGGGTTGCCGTGTTCGTCGAGCATGGGCAGATCGATACCGTCATCGGTGCGCCGCAGGTAGTACTTGCCCTTGGTGGCGATGGCGATGATCGGCGGCAGTACCAGCGCCAGGCCGATCGCCACCAGTGGTGAGTACGGCCGGATCGCAGGGCCCAGGCCGCCGAAGAATGCGATGACGGACACGCCCGCAGCAATGAGCATCGACCCGAAGCCGACCGGGTTGAACGCATAGAGCATGCCGCGGCGGAACTCGGGCTGCTTGGGGGACAGTTTCAGCAGGTACTTGTTGAAGACGATGTCAGACGCCACCACAACCACCCATGCCATACCGCAGTTGGCGTAGAAGCCCAGGATGGTGTTCAGGAAGTCGAACATGTTGGCTTCCATGAGTATCAGTGCAATCAGCAGATTGACGCCGAGGAACACCAACCGGCCCGGATAGGTCTTGGTGACCCGGGTGAACGAGTTGGTCCATGCCAGTGAACCGGAGTAGGCGTTGGTGACGTTGATTTTGATCTGGCTGATCACCACCAGCACCACCGCCAGCGTCATGGCCAGCCAGCCGGGCAGGAAATTCTCGTAGATCTCCAGGAACTGATGCACGGGCTGGTTGGCGATACCGGCGCTGTCGGCGACGTTGGCGATGAGGTAGACCGCTAGAAACAGACCGACAATCTGTTTGATGGCACCGAAGATGACCCAACCAGGGCCGGCCAGGAACATCCATGTCCACCAACTGCGCTTGTTCTCGGGAGTTTTCGGTGGCATGAAACGCAGGTAGTCGTTCTGCTCGGCGATCTGCGCGATCAGCGAGAGGCAGACGCCGGCGGCCAGCAGGGTGGAACCGAGGTCGAAGCCCTGCACGCCGTTCTCACCCTGGTAGGCGAAGAACTGCTCGATGGACTCAGGGTGGCTGATGACGAGATAGACGAACGGCGCGACCATCAGGATCAGCCACAGCGGCGTGGTCCAAACCTGCAATGTCGACAGTACTTTCATGCCGTAGATCACCAGTGGGAAGATGATCAGCGTCGAGGCCGCATAACCCAGCCACAGCGGGATGCCCAGACCCAGTTCGAGGCCCTGCGCCATGATCGAGCCCTCGAGCGCGAAGAAGATGAACGTGAACGTCGCGAATATGACGTTGGTGACCACGGAGCCGTAGTAGCCGAAACCGGAACCGCGCGTGACCAAGTCGAGGTCGATGTTGTAGCGCGCCGAATAGTAGGCCACCGGGAAGCCGGTCGCCATGATGACGACGGCGAAGATCAGGATGCCGAACAGCGCATTGGTGGTGCCGTACGAGATCCCGATGTTCGCGCCGATGGCGAAGTCGGCCAGGTAGGCGATCCCGCCGAGGGCGGAGATGCCGACCACGCGCGTGGACCACTTCCGATAACTGCGGGGTGCGAACCGCAGCGTGTAGTCCTCGAGCGTTTCCTTGGTCGCGGTGAGCTGATCAAGCTCTGGTTCGACGATTCCATCGTCGGTGACGTCTTGTGACATTGGGCGAAAATAGGCGCGCTATGTTTCGCCACCATGTCTGGCGTGTTCCGAGCGTGAACCGATGAAATTACGTGTGCGTCAGAAGGTTTCAGATGCCAGATTCGCCGAGCACGTGGAGGCGGCCGCCGGGGTCGACGGTGTCCCAGATGGTGGCGTAGAAGTCCTGCTTCAGTTCATACGCCTGGTTTTCGACATTGAGCAGGTCGGCGGCCTCGTCGTAGCCGTAGTAGAGCAGCGACACCGGCGGGGTGGTCAGCAGCAGCTGGTTGATCGTGGTCTGCGCGATGCTCGGGTCATCCTGGCTCAGCGCCCGCACGATCGCAAGGAGCGGGATGGGTGCGTTGACGTAGGGCACCATCTGGCTGAAGCGGTAGGCCGCCTCGAAGCCCTCGCGGTAGAACGGTGCGAGGGCGGCCAGCGGGGTCGCCTCGATCGCTGCGACAGTCGTCTTTTCGATGTTGAGGATCGAATCGGGCATGTCGGTGGGCCACGGATCGTCCGGACGGAAGGGATTGGTCAGGAAAGCGTCGGCCGCGCCGTCGTCGGCCAGCGTCCCGATGGCGGCGGTGGGCAGCGCAGTGACCTTGCTCGCCAGCTGAATGTTCTGGAGGGTGCTCGGTGTGGACCCCGCCGCGGTCGGCGAAAGCGGCAGCCCCGACTGTCCCTTCGGGTGCAGGATGCCGAAGAAGTCGATCACATCCCAGGCGGTCGTGTAGAACCGATCCTTGAGCTGCTGCGCCTGGTATTCGACGTTGAGCGCATCGGCGACCATGTCGTATCCGTAGAACAGGAACGACACCGGGGCGATCGTCACGATGAGGTTGTTGATGATGACCTGCGTGGCGGCCTTGTCGCCGTTGAGCGCGTCTGGGAGTTCCTGGGCGATGTTGGTCAGTGGCACCACCACGTTGACCCACGGAATCATCTGAGTCACCCGGTAGCCGAATTCGAAGCCCTCGCGGACGACGGGCTGGATGACGGGAACGCCGCTGAAGAGGTTGACCGTGGTCTGCTCGAGGTTCCAGATGGCTCCCGGCATCTCCTGGGGGATTGGATCACCTTCGCGGAAGGGATTCCAGTTCCAGGCGACCGGCCCGGTGTTCGGCACGAACCAGGTGCTGTCCGCGGCTGCTGCCAGCTTCACGGCAGCGTCGGAGGCGTTGATGGTCGGTATCTTGACGAGGGACTGCGCGACCTCGGTTGCCTTGGCGGCCAGACCGTCGATCGGGTCGATCTTCGGCGCGGGCAGCTTCACGAGCGCCTGCGCCGCTTCGGTGGCCTTGGAGGTGAGTTCGGCCACCGGCTTGAGCGGTGTCAGAGCCGGCTTGGTCACCACGTTCTCGATGACCGTCTCGGCCTTGTCGACCTTGGTCGACTCGGTCTTGGCGATCTTCTTGGTGGTGGTCGTGAACTGCTTCTGCAGGTTCTCGACGGCGTCCTTGGGGTCGAACTTCGGCTTGGGTGCCTTCTTGGCGGCGGTCGAGATGTCGTCGGCGATCTTGTCGAGTCGCTTCTCGAGGTTTGCGCCAGACTTCTTCTTGTCGGCCTTCTGGCTGACTGACGTGTCGGCCTTCTTCTCGGGTCCCTTTTCGGGTCCTTTGGATTCCGACGACGCTGCTTTGGAGTCGGATTCCGCGTGTGCGGTGCCCTGGCTGGCAGTCGCGAGCGCTGCGCCCACACCTACTGCGACTGCGGCTCCACCGATATACCCGAGATACTTAGCTGACGTCATCGCCGCCCTTCCATTGACCAAGGGCATAGTAGAGGGTCTAGGCAAACTGAGCAGCGCAACGGCTGTGGTACCTCTGGTTTGATGAGGCTCCGCACCACCCTCGCTGTAGCTGCACTCGCGGTTTACTTCGCGATGTGGGCCGGCTACCTGCAGGGATGGTCCTGGCTGAAAACCGTCGACGATTGGCTGCTGAACTGGTTCTACAGCGTCGGCGCACACCATCCCGGCTGGGCGATGGCGTGGGATGTGTTCTGCACGATCTTCGGGCCGGCGGCGTTCCGCATCGTCACCCTGGTGATCATCGTCTGGCTCGCGATCCGCAGACGGACACAGCCCGCGCTGTTTCTTCTTGTCAGTGTCGAACTCAGTGGTGTGGTCACCGTCATCGCGAAGGCGCTGGCCAACCGGGCTCGGCCAGATTCCGCGCTGGCCTATGCCGCCTCGTCATCGTTCCCGTCGGGACATGCCCTCGGCGTGATGGTCTGCGTGCTCGCCCTGCTGACCGTGTTCCTGCCGATGATCGACGCCCGTTGGCACGCACCTCTGGTGGTGGCGGGCACCGTGATCGTCATCGCGATCGGCGTCGGACGCGTGGTGCTGAACGTGCACCATCCCTCCGACGTGGTGGCCGGATGGGCCCTCGGATATGTGTACTACCTGCTGTGCCTGCCGCTGCTCACTGCGCGGGCCGGAAGACGGGCAACACGCGATACATCGCGCTGAAGCTGACCTCGTCGTACTCGTCGCCCACTTCGCCGTCGCGGGCGATGGGGGTGGGACCGTCGACGGCGGTGAAGCTGAACTCCGGCACCTGCAGCTCGTGGTAGAGCCGACTGCGCACCAGGCGCCCGAACATCAGCGCCCCGAGGATGCGCAGTTTCGCCAAGCGGGTTCCGGTCTCGAGGATCCGTACGTCGATCAGCCCGTCGTCCATCCGGGTGCGCCGCGACGGTGCGAAACCCGTTGGCAGATAGACGGAATTGCCGAGGAAGAACAGTGAGGTCTGAATGGTCTTGTTGTCGTAGCGGATTCGCACCGGTTCGTCTTTGCGCAATGTGTGCAGCATCGCGTACACGCCGGCCAGCGGCTTGCCGAGACGATGTTCGAGCTTCTCGCGCTCCTGAACGAACATCGGATAGGCCCCGATGCTCGCGGTGTTGACCACCATGCGTTCCTCGTTGAGGCGGACGAGGTCGACGCGAAGGACAGTGCCCTCGCGGATGGCGTGGACGGTCCGTTCGACGGTGGGGCAGCCGATATCCTTCGCGAAGTGGTTGAACGTGCCGGCAGGGAACACCGCCAGGGGGAGCTCGGCTTCCAGCGCGATCGCCGCCGCCGTCGACACGGTCCCGTCGCCGCCGCCGATGCCCAGGACCTCGGCGCGCTGAGCGGCCGACCGCAGTACCTCGGCAGGGTCGTCGTCGGGGCCCAGTTCGATGATCTCGGCCTTCGGCAGCGCTTCCTTGACCTCTTCGATGACCCGTGCGCCCGTGCCGCTGCCGGAGGCGGGGTTGACCACCAGGATCACGCCGGCGCCTTCCGGGCGCTTCGGTGTGTCGACCCAGAGCGGTTCTGTGGCAGGCAGTTTGGCTTCAACGATCGGGGGGACCAGCCGCCCGCCCAGGATCGCAATCCCGGCGCCGATCCCGAACCCAGCCACGACGTCGCCTGGGTAGTGGGCTCCCGTCGCCACCCTCGAGAGTCCGACCAGGCCCGCCAGGAGTGCCAGACCGAACCCGGTTGCGGGGCTTTCCAAGCCGACGCCGACCGCGAACGCGGCAGCGCTGGCCGAGTGGCCCGACGGCAACGAATTCGAGGTCGGGAAGCGTCGGAGGCGACGGGGCAGGGGGACTGCAGTGCTGGCGGGGCGCGGGCGCTTCCAGATTCGCTTCGCCACCTGATTGGTGACCAGGCTGGTGACGCCGAGCGTCACGACGCCGCGCAGAGCTCCGCGCTGGATGCTGGGTTTTCCTGACGCCGCCAGCGCCGCGGCGATCGCGAACCACAACTTCGAGTGGTCGGCCGCTCGCGTCAGCGGCGGCATGACGGAGTCGAGCAGCGGTGTCGGGGAGTCGGCGATGGCCTCGAACACTTCGCGATCGAGCGTGCCCAGGCCCTGGGTGATCTGTCGGAGTCCGCGGGGACGATTCCAGGGGAGCCGGTTCATCCAACCAACCTTAACGTTCGGCGGTCAGCGGCCCTGATCGTCGTCGGCGCGGTCGGCCTTCTTGTCGGTCTTGTCGTTGGGGATCATGATGCGCCGGGTAGAGATGGTCTTGCCTTCGACCTGCTTGGAGACAGTCGGGCCGGTGGGCGGAACAGACACCCGGCCCTGAACCGGAGCACCGTTCTTCACCGACGGCACCGACACCCGTTTGGTGGCGGCCTTGTCGTCCTTGCCTTCGGAGCCCTGAGCTCCGTGCATCGCACCGGGCGGGACCATCGGGTATCCGCCCATACCGCCACCCGTGGTCGAGGGGGTCGCCGCCGCGGCTGGTGCCACCGGCGGCATGGCCCGTGATGAGGTGGGAACAGTCGAGCCATTCGGCGGGGCGGGCGGACCCAGCATCGACATCGGAGTGGTGCCGATTCCACCGCCACCACCACCGCCGACACCGCCGCCTGAGCCTCCGCCACCTCCCGCACCCAACTCGGCGCCGCCGGGCTCGAAGTCGCCGGCCAGATCGGCCTCGGTGAGGTCGTCGGGAAGGTCGCCGCCCGCTTTCTCCATCGCGCCCATGCCCGTCTGGAGGAAGCTCTGCGCCTGCTGCGCCAGCTGCTGCGGGACCTCGGTGAGTGGCTTCAGCGCACCGCCGATGGCGCCGGTGAGGCCGCCCGCCAGGCCGCTGATGATCTGGGGGATCTGTTGGCCGAATTCGCTGACGCCGGCCATCTCCTGCGACGACTTGGCCTCGTTCTCCGGAAATTTCGTCGCGGCGTCGGTGGCCTTGAGCTGTCGCTCCTCGTGACCTTCCTGGGCGAGGCCGTTGTCCGCGGGGTCGCCGGCATTGGCGGCCAGCCCGAGCACCTGCATCAGCAGTTCGATCGGCACCCCGCCGGCCACCAGGGCGTCCGAGCTGATGAATGGCGGCAGCGGTGCGCCCGCGACGCCGCCGTAGATGTCCGAGTCCGCGGTGACAGTGTTGCCGTCTCCGGTCGTCATTGTGGGCCCCTTGGTTTCGTCATCGAGAGTGCCTGGAACCAGGCGAAGTGGTAGTTCAGTTCGGTCCGGTAACCGGTGACCAGTGCATCGATTGCGGCCAGCAGCTGCCAGTTGCCGACAGCCTCAACGTCGGTGCGGTCGGGATATCCGCGAAGGACTTTGCTCCTGATGGCATCGAGGTGCTCGCGTAGGAGGTCGACCTCTGAGTCGAGGACACCGGTACCGGCGATGCCCGCCTTGGCCAACGTGTGGGCCAGCCGGGGCAGGCCGTCACGCCAGTTCGTCGCCTGGGTCAGTTCCCAGTTCAGGTCGTCGACCTCGGGCACCTGACGTGCCCGCAGCCACGTCGGGACCGGGTCGGCGTCCTTGGCGTCCGGCAGGTAGTGCCCGGGCGTCCAGGTGGCGGTGTCGGTGGTCTCGCCGAGTAGCGCTTCGAGCGGGCTGCGCCGCGTTCCCGGAGGTAGCAGGCGAACGCCGGATGGGATCTCGACGTGCGGTGGGATCCAGCCCGAAGCGAGATCGGTCGCGAGGACGGTCGTGTCGTCGTCGAGATCCCCGACGGCCCAGCGCAGAAGGGGTTCCTGACGGGCAACGGACTCGACCAGGGAGACCAGGCGGGAGTGCGCGACGGCCTGCGCCGATGCGATTCCGGCGGTGGCGCCCACTGATGCGGCGGCGACGGCGTTCTCGGTGAGACCCGGGGTGGTAGGCGCAGTCGGCGCGGCCGTCGGCTGGACCTGGCGAACCACTGGCTGATTCGCAGCGCCGGTACCGCTCGCTGGGTTGACCGGCGCCGAGGCGGGCATCGCGGCGGCAGGCGGCGAGACTGCGGGTGCCGCGACGGTCGGAGGTCGCAGGTCAGAGCCGTACGCGGGCAGCGGGCCCACCGGCGGCGGCGCAGCGGGCATCACCGGGGCCGCGGGGGCAACCGAGGCCACGGGCGCCGCGTACATAGTCGAGCCGGCGTCGGTGGAGGGGATGTGCGTCGAGCCGGCCTCGACCATCGGCGCGTGCGGGGCGTCGAAGGCGTAATGCGTCCCTGCCATCGCAGTAGTGGCGGGAGCGGGTGAACTGGAGAAATCTGGTGGTGGCGCGACGTTGTGGGTGGCAGATTGAAAGATGTTGTGCGACAAAGTCTCTGTGGCACCAGTGAGTGGTGCTCCGGATTGCATGCCGGTGGTGAGGTTGTGCGCGAGACCCTCCGGGCTGAGTGCCGACGGCGCTGACGGTGCGGCTGGTGCCGAGGGCGCGGAGACCGTCGGTGTCGTGCCGGTGTGAGTCGACGGCATGATGCCCGGTGGTGGCGCTCCGGCTGGGTTGGCGGCGGCGACCGCTGGTAAGGCGGTGGTCGCCGGGCCGGGAGCTGCGACTTCGGCGGGGGCGGGGGCGAGGAGGCCTGTCTTATCGGCGAGCCCTGTAACGGTCGGATCTGATGTCCGTGCGGAGACCGATGTTGGCGCGCCCAACGGGCCTGATGTGACCTGTGGTTGTGGGGATTCCGAGAATCCATTCGATGTGTTTGCAGTGTCACCGATTTTGGACGGAGCCGGATGGAGGGATCCAAGGGGACGCGAGCTGGAACCAAACGGTTGAGCTTGCGTCCCGTTCTGTCCAGCCGAACTGGGTCCTGGGAGTGGGGCGGCAGCATTCGGATCGAGCTTGGACGTAACTTGCTGCGTAATAGCGTCGCGGCTCGGAGTGCCGAAACTGTCTCTTATACACATCTCCGAGCCCACGAGACTAAGGCGAATCTCGG
>CAMFLL010000016.1 GCA_945957405.1 uncultured Mycolicibacterium sp.
ACCGACGCTGTCAAGGGCAACCCTGCCCCGGGTGAGGCCGTGGTCACCATCGACGGCCAGGAGCAGACGATCAACGGTTCGATCGTGTGCACCGCCGCGGGTGGCAACTACAACATCGCGATCGGAGAAGGCACCAGCGGCGTCGTCGTCGTGTTGGCCGAAGACGCCTCCAGCGTCACCTCGGTGGCACTGGGCAACATCAACGGCATCGTCATGGGCTACCAGCAAGGCGCACCCGGGGGTACCGCCGAGGCAAGCAAGGACGGCAACACCTACAAGGTGACGGGAACCGCGACCGGCGTCGACATGGCGAACCCGACGCAACCGGCTACCAAGCCTTTCGATCTGGCAGTCACCTGCCCCTGATCGACGGCACTGCGACAGCGGCGGCGCGCCAAATGGCGCGCCGCCGTTGTCGTATTAGATTGCAGGAATCGACACCACAGGCGCTCCTCCGGCGGCACCGGCATTGACGCCGGGCTTCGAGCCGGATGAGGCCTTCGTTCCCGCCGACCGCCGCTGGCTCGGGATGGACCGGCGCACCCTACTGCCGACCGCAGTGGTGGTGGCGCTGGCCGTGCTGTTGGCCGGGGTGCTGCCCGCGGTCAACTCCGCGGTCGCCTACAACGACACCGTGGTGGCAGGCGACGTCCTCGAACTCGACGGCGGGATCACGTTCGTGCCCGAACCCGGCTGGGGTATCACCGACGGTGTGCGCCGCGGCGACGCCCCCGGCGGCGGTCAGTATCCGTCGACAGCCACGGTGGTCAACGGCGACGTCACGCTGCAGGTGCGGACAGCCACCTTCAAGGGCGACGCCAACGCGCTGCTCGACCAGATCCAGACCACCACCGACGCGATCCGGTCCAAGCGCGGGATCCGCGTCCAGGGTGAACGCACACCCATCACCACCCACAGCGGCGAGCCCGGTGTCATGACGGGTGTGCGCAGTGCGCAGGCGGCCGGCCTGATCGCCGTGTTCGTCATCGGCACGCAGGGTGTTGCGGCCGTGGTCACGGGTCCCACCGACCCGGCCAGCCTGCCCAATGACGCCGTGATGGACATGATCAGCAGCATCCGCGGCCCGGAGCGCCCGCAATGACCACCGCCGCCAGCCCGCCCTCGGCGGTGGACCTCGACGCCGCCCGCAGACATGCTGTCGACCTGTCCGGTTGGGGCCGGCGATTCGTCTTCTACCAGCCGCGTAACCTCGCGTTCTGGGCCTACCTGGTGCTGGTCGGCGGCGGATTCGTGACATTCGCCCAGTCGCTGCGCAGCCGCTACGACGCCTACGGCCCGGCAATCATGTTGGCGGTCACCATGTTCGCGCTCTACGGCGCGTTCTTCTGGTGGTTCACCCAGCGGGTCGACCGCTACGCGAAGTTGCCGCCCAAACTGATGGTGACGGCGTTTCTCTGGGGTGGTTTCGCGGCAACCTGGTCGATGGCCGCGCCGGCCAACAGCGCGATCGCGGACCTGTACGCCAAGACCTTCGGCCAGGCCTGGGCGCTGGACTGGTCGGCCGGACTGAGCGCCCCGTTCACCGAGGAATTGGCCAAGGGGGCCGGGCTCATCCTGCTGATCGCGTTGGCGCCCAGAATCATTCGAACAGCATTCGACGGTTTGATCCTCGGTGCGTTCATCGGCCTCGGTTTCCAGCTGATCGAGGATGTGTCCTACGCACTGACGTCGGCCGCGGCGCACTTCGGCGCCAATCAGATCGGCTCGTCGCTGGGCACCATCTGGCTGCGGATGTTCACCGGGGTGGCCGCGCATGTGGTCTACAGCGCGATCTTCTGCGCCGGTCTGGTCTATCTGATCGGCAGGCCCGCCGAACCCCGGCGGATCGGTCGCGGTCTGCTGATCATCGTGGCGCCCTTCGTGGTGCACGGGGTCTGGAATTCCACCGGGGCGATATCAGGAGCGAGTGTGCTGGGGCAGCTCGGGTTGATGGCCGCGATGATCGTCATCACGCTGGTGATCGTCGTCGTGGTGTTCCGCCTGACCGTCGGTCGGGAGCGGGAACTGATGCACACGGTGATGGCACCGGAGGTGGCCTCGGGCATCCTGCTGGCCGCCGAGGTCGACGCGATGGCCGGAGATCGCAAGGCGCGCAAGCGGTACCGCAAGGCCGCTCCTCGCGGAGGCGAACGCCGGCGGGGTCGGGCGATCCTGGGTGCCGGGCGGGACCTCGCCGCCGAACTGGCCGCCGCCCGCGGCGCCGACACCGAACGAGTGCAGTTCGCCCGGTCGGAGATCATCCGGATCCGTCAGGGCCTGCCGTCCAGGTGGTGAGGACGCGTCAGCTCTCGGCCAGCCGGTCCAGCAGTGGCAGTTGACCTTTGAGGATCTTCGTGCGGGCGGCGTCGATGGGGAACCATTCGACCCGGTCGACCTCGGGGAACTGCTGGGTCCGACCCGAGCCGCGCGGCCACTCCAGATCGAAGGTGTTACTTCGGGTTTCGGTGATGTCGAGATCGGCGGCCACGGCGAACGCCGTCACCACCTTGCCGCCGGACTGTTTGACGTCCCCGAGGTCGGTGCGCGTTCCCTCGGGGACCTCGAGACCGAGTTCCTCGGCAAATTCCCGCCGCGCCGCAATCCACGGCTCCTCGGCGTCGGCATCGAACTCGCCCTTGGGAATCGACCACGCGCCATCGTCCTTACGCGCCCAGAACGGTCCACCGGGATGCACCAGCAGCACTTCGAGCGCGTCACCCCGACCGCGATGCAACAGCAGACCGGCGCTGGTTTTCGCCAAACTCCACCTCCATTGTTCGGTTCCTCACCGAACTAACCTCCATTGTTCGGTTCCTCACCGGGACTCGTCCCTCGCCCCGGCTTCGTCACCGAACTAAACCCCCACCGCGCGTTCCAGATCCTTCAGCGAATCCTCGAGATGGCTGAGCAACCGCTGCAGATGCGGCACGCTGCGGCGGCAACCGACGATGCCGAAGTCGAGTTGATCGCCATTGCTGACCAGGGTGATGTTGACCGCCTGCCCGTCCATCGCGATCGACAACGGGTAGGACCCACCCAGCCGCGCGCCTTTCCAGTACATGGGTTCCCGCGGACCCGGCACATTGGAGATCACGATGTTGAACGGCGGCGGCGTCGTCCCGACCACACCGGGCACCATCACCAGGCCCAGCGGTGAGAGCAGCGCCGCCGACAACGCCAACGCCTGCATCTTCGGCAGCTCGGAGAACACCTTCTTGTTACCGGCCATCGATTCGCTGATGGTGGCCAGGCGCACCGCCGGATCCTCGATGTCGGTGGCGAGGTTGCACAGGATCGAGCCGACCATGTTGCCGCCGGCATGCGCCTCGGCCTCCGAGCGCAGACTCACCGGCACCATGGCGATCAGGGGCGCATCAGGCAGGGCGTTCTGCTCCAGCAGGTACGCACGCAGCGCTCCGGAGCACATCGCCAGCACTACGTCGTTGATGGTGACCTTGGCGGCCTGTTTGATCCGCTTGACGCGTTCCACCGGCCACGACTGCGCGGCCACGCGGCGCGCGCCACCGATCTTGACGTTGAACATGGTCTTCGGTGCGCCGAACGGCAATGTCAGCTGCTGTTCGACCAGTGCTGCCTTCGCCAGCTTGATGGTGGTCGGGGCAAGTCCCACAACGGATCCCGCGGCGTCCGAGGCGGTGCGCAACAGCTTGCTCGCCGTCGACGAGTCCGATGTCGACTTCGTGCGCTTCTTCGGCGGCAGCGCCCACGGCACCCGCACCTCGGTGTCGTCGGGATCGGTGGACAGTGTTCGCTCGGTGAGTTTGAGCGCCGACACGCCATCGATCAGGGAGTGGTGCATCTTGGTGTAGACGGCGAACCGCCGGTCCGGCAGGCCCTCGATCAGGCTGGCCTCCCACATCGGCCGGTGCCGGTCGAGCAGGGTGCTGTGCAGGCGCGACGTGAGCTCCAGCAGATCACGGATGCGGGCCGGCGACGGCAACGCCGAACGGCGCAGGTGGTAATCGAGATCCACCTCGTCGTCATAGGTCCACGCCAGGTTCGTGATACCCCCCAGCACCGTGCCCGGGTGCTTGCGGAACGTCGGCTGGAAGTCGCCTACCGCGACCATCTCCTCGTAGAGCTCGCGGACGAACTCCGGCCCCGCCCCGTCGGGGATCTCGTAGAGCGCCAGCCCACCGACATGCATCGGGTGCTCACGGCTCTCCCCCAGCAGGAAGATCAGGTCGGTGGGCGAGATCAGTTCCATGTCACCTCCACGGGTCAATTAGACGCGCGTCATCGGAGCCACATACCCGAATCAGAGCGTTCCGAAGAACTCGACCCAGTTACCGTCCGGGTCGGCGACGAACAGCCAGCCCATGCCTGGTGCGGGGGCGAACTCGGTCAACGGCTCGACCAACTCGTAGGGCGAGGCCTCGATCGCGGCGGCGACCTCGCGCAGGTTCTTCACCCCGAGCGTGACGTAACGGATGCCGGCTTGGGCGCGGCCACCGCCCGGCGCCGCCGAAGCCGCGGGGGCGGGCGTGTAGCTGACGAGTTTCAACACGCTGTTGCCCACCGAGTAGCGGCGCTGCGAGCCGCCGGGGAAGTCCACCTCACCCTGCGGTGTGAGACCCAGAAAGCCCTCGTAGAACTCGACCATCTCCTCCAGGCGAGTGGTCACGACACCGACTTCCACGCCGGGCATCAACAGCTCCAGGTTTACCGTCACCGCATCATCATGACTGGCCGTCGATATCCGGCAGCGGGCGGCGGCAGATCTCGTCGGCCTCCTCGGCCGACATCCCGAAGATCCGCAACAGGTCGGCGGTCACCCGGTCGGCGGCCGCGGCGTCATCGCGTTCGGGCCGATCAGCCAGTAATTGTCCCAGCGCCAGCAGCGCACCCCCGGCGACCACCACGGCCAGCTCTGGGTCGTCGACGTGGAAGCGGCCCGCGGCGACGGCGGCCTCGATATCGCGTTTCGCCCGCGGCGCCAGCCCACGGTCGGCCGTCAGCAGGCGCATGCCGCTGGTCAGCATGACGCGGCTCTCCTGGGGCTGGCGGCGGAACAGCCGGCCTGTCAGGCGGAAGCTGCGCGCAAACGCCTCGGCCGGATCGGTGACTGTCGCGGTGAGCTGGTCCATCAGCGCGCCGTGGGCATCGAGCACCTCGGCGACAGCGGCCTCGAACAGCTGATCCTTGCTGTCGAAGTGGTTGTAGAAGGACCCCATCCCGACGTCGGCGGCCTGGGTGATCTCCAGGACGGGTGCGTTCAGTTTGCCTTCGGCGATGAACGTCTGCGCGGCTCCGATCAGCGCGGACCGAGTGCGCTGTTTGCGACGTTCCAGGCGATTCACCGTCCCACTCTAACAGCGGAAATCAGTTTTGAGGATTTCGTCAGTCTGCCTTGACTGATCAAGCCGTCGTATGTGACGATTTCGTCAGTAAAACGGGAGAAGGAGACGAGCGGACATGACGGATGTGCGCAACGACACCAGGGGGGACGGTCGCGGAGATATCCACAAAGACATCCACAGCGACGCCGGCGCGCGGTCCGGCGAGCACCCCGGCCGGTCGCGAAACCCGATCATCAAAGTCGCGGATCTCGCCTGGCTCGAGTTCAGCAAGCCGGACCTCCTGCGCGCCGAGGCATTCGCGCGGGCGTTCGGGTTCCAGACCGCACTGCGGACACCCGACCTGCTGGCGCTGCGCGGCACCCAGGCGGGCACACCGTGTGTACTGATCCGGCGCGGCGCGCGGTCGCGATTCTCCGGCATGGCGTTCCGCGCTGTCGACGAGGTCGACGTGCTGCGGCTCGCCGACCGCACCGGGGCGCCAGTCCGGTCGTCACCGGAGTGGCTGGGCGGGGTGTCGGTGCAGTTGACCGACCCCAGCGGATTCCCCGTCACGGTGGTCGCGGGCACACAACAACTGCCCGCACTTCCCGGCCAGACTCCGCTGACCCTCAACGTCGGGGACACGCCCGCGCGCATCAACGCCACCCAGCGCCCAGCCCGCCTGCCGGCCCGGGTGCAGCGGCTGGGCCACGTCGTGGTGCAGACCACCCGGTACCGGGCCGCGCTGGACTGGTACCTCGAGCACCTCGGCCTGATCGTCAGCGACTTCCTGTTCTACGACGGTCAGCGCGATCGTGGGCCCGTGATGAGTTTCATCCGCTGCGACCGGGGTTCCGAGGCGGCCGACCACCACACCCTGGCCATGGCACTGGGCCCCGCCGACCGCTACGTGCATTCGGCCTTCCAGGTCAGCGATCTCGACGCACTTGCCGCGGGCGGTGAATACCTCGTGGAGCAAGGCTATTTCAGGTCATGGGGGATCGGCAGGCACATCCAGGGCAGCCAGCTGTTCGACTACTGGCGGGATCCCGACGGGTTCATGGTCGAGCACTTCGCCGACGGTGACCTGTTCGACAACACCGTGACACCGGGGTGGGCGCCGTTCACGGCTTCCGGACTGGCGCAGTGGGGACCACCGGTGTCCTCCGACTTCCTCGGTACCAGCCCGAAATTGATTCCTCGGGAGGCTCTTTCGATCATCAGCGCGCTACGTGACCGTAACGAATTCGACCTCACCCGCCTCCGCGGCCTCCTGAAAGTTGCTCAGTCATGACCATCGCCATCCTGCGCACCGACGACGCCTGGTGGGTGCAGCGGCCGGACGGCGCCGCCCAGATCGACACCGCCGCGCGCACCACCGCCGAGTTGCTGGCCGACCGGCCAGCTATCGAGGCCGCCGCCCACACCGGCCCCGCGGTCGTCGTGGACACTTTGGCCCTGCGCTCGCCCATCACCAGACCGTGCCGTGTCGTGGCTCAGATGACCAACTTCATCTCGCACGTCAAGGATGCCGGCATGGATCCGACGGCGGTGCCGCTGACCTTCTTCCGGAAGGCGTCGGCGTCCATCACCGGGCCCGCCGACGACATCGTCAAACCGGCACACGTGCGCTTCCTGGACTACGAAGTCGAGATCGGCCTGGTCATCGGGCGCGACATCCCCGTCGGGACAACCATTTCCGATGCTGACATAGCCGACTATATCGCCGGCCTGGTGGTCACCAACGACGTGTCGGCGCGCGATATCCAGTTACCGCAGACCCAGTTCTACGAGGCCAAGTCCTATCCGACCTTCACCCCGGTCGGACCCGCGCTGGTGCTGGTCGACCGCGACGAGCTCAAGCGATTCGGCGACCTTCGCCTGCGCCTCGACGTCAACGGCGAGACACGACAGGACGCGCTGGTCGAGGGTGACATGCTGTACCGGCCGTTGTCGGCACTGCAGTCCCTGACCCAGTTCCAGGATCTGGCCGCCGGCGATCTGATCATGACGGGCACACCCGTCGGCACCGCACTGTCGGCACCACCGAAGCCTCTCGAGATCATCGGTTCGCTGCTGCCGCCGGCCGTCAAGTGGAAGGCCTTCTTCAAACGCCAGGCCGCCAACCCGAAGTACCTGCGCCACGGCGACGTGGTGACGGCCTCGGTGGCCACCGACGACGGCGCGATCGATCTAGGCGTCCAGCGCACCGTGGTCCGCTTCGGATGAGCATCGAGCGGGTCCCGGTGGTGATCGTCGGCGCCGGGCCCACCGGCGTCACCTGCGCAACCCTGTTGGCGCAGTATGGTATCGAAAGCGTGCTGCTGGAACGCTGGGCTGGTGTCTACCCAGCGCCCCGCGCGGTGCATCTCGATGACGAGGTCTACCGCATCATCGCCCGACTCGGCGCAGCGGAACGTTTCGCGGCCATCTCCCGGCCTGCCAAAGGACTACGGCTGATCGACCGGACCGGTCATGTGCTCGCGGAATTCTGCCGCGACACCCAGCCCGGTGTGCACGGCTTCCCGCAGGCCAACATGTTCGACCAGCCGGAGTTGGAGGCGGTGCTGCGGGCCAACCTCGAGCAGTACCCGGCAGCACGGTTACGCGGCAACGCCGAGGTGACCTCGCTGGCGCCGACGTCGTCGGGTCCGGTGCGCATCCAGTTCACCGACCGCACCGACGGCACCATGCACCGCATCGATGCCGACTATGTCCTGGGCTGCGACGGCGCCAACAGCGTGGTCCGGCAGTCGATCGGGGTGCAGATGACCGATCTCGACTTCGACCAGCGCTGGCTCGTGGTCGACATCGCCACCGACGCCGACCTGAACCAGTGGGAGGGTGTGCACCAACTCTGCGACAGTGCACGGGCCGGAACGTACATGCGGATCGGCGAACGCCGCTACCGGTGGGAGTTTCGTTTGCTGCCAGGCGAATCCGCTGCCGACTTCGCGACCGTGGCGGCGCTGCAGCCACTGATCTCGCGCTGGACTGCGCAGGTCAACCTGGACCGACTGGAGTTGATCCGCGTCACCGAGTACACCTTCCGCGCCACACTCGCGCAGCGCTGGCGCCGCGGGCGGATCTTCCTGCTGGGCGATGCCGCGCATCTGACCCCACCGTTCATCGGTCAGGGTCTGGGCGCGGGCCTGCGCGACGCGCACAACATCGCGTGGAAGCTGGCCGCAGTGATCCGGGGCGATCTGCCCGCCACCGCGCTGGACACCTACGAGGCAGAACGTAAACCGCACGCGCGCAGCATGATCCGCCTGGCCCTCACGGTCGGCCGGGCCATGACCGCGGGCGGTGAAACCGGCAACCGGTTACGGCACGCGGCGGTGCCGCTACTGGTCCGGCTCCCGGGGCTGGGCGCCCGGGTGGTCGACAGCACCACACCGGCGCTGCACGCGTCGGCATACGTTCGCCGCCGGTTCGGCTGCCGCCTGGTCGGCACCCTGTACCCCGAATTTGCCCTCACCGGTGGATATTTCGTGATCATCAGCCGAGTTCCTCTGACTCCAGACCAGCAGGCGCTGGCTGAGCGGCGTGGCGCCACCACTCACCTCGTCGCACCCGGCAGTCCGGCGGAGAAGTGGTTGCGCGGTGCGCACACCGACGCGGTCCTGGTGCGCCCCGACAACACCGTGATGGCCAGCGGGCGTGACATCACCGCACTGTGCCGCCTCGCCCCGTCGTTCCGCGCCGTCCCGATCAGCAACCCCGCGCCGAGACTGTAACTCGTGCAACCGCAACCCGCGCGATGTGTACAACAACTACAGGCTCGGCGACCGGGGGCGGGCGGCACGCGTCGTCACCGCCGCGACCGGACTAGTCGATGAAACGCCGTCGGTAGGCAGCCAGCCGCTGCGCGATCGCACCGGCGTCGAGGCCGAGGTCGGCCGGTTCGTAGATGACGCCACCGTACCTGCCGCGCGGATGCTCGGTACGGAACTGCGCCATGGCTTCTCGCGCACAGTCGTTGAACGGCTGGCCGGCCAGTGCGTAGATGCCTGCGACGGTGCCCTCCTCGTCGGCCATGAAATCATCGAACCGCACATCGACTGACCGCGCGGCGGGCAGCACCTGCCGGTCCCGCAGGCAGCCGTTCAGCAGATCCTCGCCGCGGCCAAGCCAGTAGCGTGCGATCGCCTCGGGGTCCGGCCTCACACACGCCATCCGGGACGCGTAACTGATCATCGTCGCCATCGACGCGATCACCTCGACCGGATCGCGGTGGGTGACCACGAAGGTGGCATCGGGGAAGGTGTCGAGGAGCACCGGGAGTTGTTCGAGATGCTGCGGCGACTTCAGCACCCAGCGCTGTCCACCACGCAGCCATTGCAGGGCCTGCATGCTGCGTTTGAGATAGGCGTAGGACGGAGTCTGGTCGTGCGTCTTGTAGTGCGCCGCGAAAGTGGGTATGTAATAGGTGGTTTCGAAGAGCATGCCCGAGATGTCGTTGGCCAGTATCTGGATCTCTTCATGCGCATGGGCCACGGTCATGTCGTGCATACGTTTGAACTCCGGCATGGAGGCGTTCACCAGCTCGAGTGCGGTGGCGCAGCGTTCCATCCGGCCTGCCGGGTCGTCTTCACCGGGCGTCGCCACGGGTTCGAGGCTCTCCCAGTACGGCAGGTGGCGCAGCGCAGGATCCGCCGCCAGCAGATTGTGCAGGTGCGTCGTGCCGGTGCGCGGCAACCCGCAGATGACGATCGGCCGCGCAATCCGCACGTCGTGGATCTCTGGATGGTCCGCGATCAGCGCTTCCATCCGCAACCGGTTGACGAGATTACCCACCAGCTGCTCGAACACCATGCCCACCCCGGTGTCGGACAGCCCGGCTTCCTCCCGCAGCGAGGCACACAGTATGTCCAGACGCTCGAGGAACGCCGGGTCACCCCAGTCGTTCAGCCCAGTTCGTTCGGACGCCGTCGCCAGCATCGCCTGCGGGTCGAGTTGCAACGTCGAGCCGTAGGCGGCCAGTCCGTCACGGAATGGTTGGGCGTCAAGCGGATACACCGGTTCGGCGAGATCGGTCAACCTGATCGACGACGGCCGCTCGACTTCCGCATTCACGACGCCGCCGCCCCGATGTCGACGACGCGGCACGCCGGGCGCGCGGGGGTCTCGGCTGGGAGGAACCAACGCAGCCAGATGAGGCCCCTGGGCCGGCCCGCGGTCGACACCCAGTTGGGGTGGCCCGGATCGATGTCACTGACCACTATCCGCCAGGATCCGTCGGGCTCGTAGGTGACATGCGCGCCGTTGATCGTCACGCGCTCGTAG
Organism: uncultured Mycolicibacterium sp.; assembly: GCA_945957405.1. Classification (GTDB taxonomy): domain Bacteria; phylum Actinomycetota; class Actinomycetes; order Mycobacteriales; family Mycobacteriaceae; genus Mycobacterium. Next base: position 10,590 of record CAMFLL010000016.1, read on the forward strand.
TTGAAGTCGTACGTGTGCAGGAACGGGTTCCACAGGCACAGATTCCAGAACACACACTGCGGTGACGTTCCTTCGATGACGAGGGCCTGCCCGGGTGCCAGGGCGTAGGACCCCATCGCGTAGGCGGCGTCGGCCGCCGACCATCCGTAGGCGTGCTGTGGCACCGGGAACGGCTCGTGGATCTCGTTGGGTGGCTCGATTCTTGTTGGCAGGAAGGACAATTGTTCCCTCAGCCAGGTGCGCGCGGCGCGCAGCCGACGCGTCAGGTCTTCGGGGCTGTCATGGCGGCGTGTCGGTGGATCGATGGCCTCGATGTGCCAGTGCGGCCGCCGCCCCGTCCCGGGGTCGTCGAGATAGTCACGGGTCAGCGCGACGACGGCATCGGGGTCGAGCTTGAGCCACGCGCCCGGTTGTTCGGTTGGGCTCAAGGTGAATTCGAAGTTTCCGTCCTCGTCGAATGCCAGGGTGGTGTCGTTCATGGTCCCGACGATGCGGTTGCTGTAACTGCCGTCGTCGGGACCGCCGTACACCGTCAGCGATTGGTAGACGGCATCGCCACGGCTGCCCGTCACGCGGTAGGTGCGGGTGGGATCAATCGGTGCCACCTGGTAATAGGCGTCGGAGTTGTCGCCGCCCCACTTCAGGTACGGGCCGATCACATCGACGAAGGTGGGCCGGTCCTTGTCGCCCCAGACGTAGGTGTCGACCGCGACGCGCAGCAGGCTGAACGCGAGGCGGTAGCCGTCGAGGACATCGGGTTCGTCCAGCGGCGGGTCGGCGCCTAGTACCTTCTGCTCGACCGCCCGCACTTCGTCGAGCAGTTCGGTGAAGGCGTGCGACAACGCGGACAACGCGGACAACGCGGGCTTCTCTGTCATGGTCTGCTTTCTCCGTCGATTCCGGCCTGCACCAGGGCGCACAGTCGGGTGACCGTGTCGTCGGCATGCTGATGCACCTGAACGGCGTAGAACGCGGTGCCGATCAGTAGTTCGTAGAGCATTTCGACGTCGACGTCGGGACGGACGCGACCGGACTCGACACCGCCCTGCACCAGGGCGCGGAATTCGGTGAGGGTCTGCTCGTCGAGCAGTTGTTGGGTGCGGATGCGCAGTTCCGGGTCGCGGTTGCGTTCGGCGAGGATGCCCAGCGCGGCCGCTTCCACCACCGGTTCACGCCAGAACTCCTGCACGCGGCGGACGAACTCGTGCAGGTCGGCGTCGAAGTCGCCGGTGGTCTGGAAACCGTTGCCCTCGCCGGGCCTACCGAAGGCCGCTTCGAACACGACGTGCGCCTTCGACGGCCATCGCCGGTACACGGTGGGCCGGCTGACACCCGCCTCCCGGGCGATCGACTCGATCGAGATCTGGTCGTAGCCGTGTTCGACGAGCAGTCGGCGGGTGGCGCCCATGATGTCGCGGTGGGTTTTCGGGTCGCGGGGACGTCCGCGGGCCGTTTTCGTCGACGCCACGCAATATGTTTACAGTCTGTCACGTAATTGCGTCAACGGTCGGTCAGAGACCGAGCGACCACCGAACTCCGGCGGCGACATGCAGCCGAGTGGTCGGGAACACCGGGACCGCACTGTCATCCTGATCGACCAGCAGCTCGATCTCCGTGCAGCCCAACACTATTCCCTGCGCACCGGCGGAGACGAGTCGCTCCATGACATCCCGGTAGACCTGGCGCGACGGCGCACGGATCACTCCGAGGCACAGTTCGTCGTAGATGATCCGGTGTACGACGGCGCGGTCATCAGGAGGCGGTGTCAACACCTCGATGCCGTGCCCGGCCAGGCGGTCACGATAGAAAGCCTGCTCCATGGTGAACGCCGTGCCGAGGAATCCGACCCGGTGCACACCGGCGCGGATGACCGCCTCGGCGGTGGCGTCGGCGACGTGGAGCAGCGGGATCGTGATCGCGGCCTCGATCCGCTCGGCCACCTTGTGCATGGTGTTGGTGCACAACAGCAGGACGTCCGCTCCGGCGCGCTCGACGGCGGCCGCCTTGTCGGCCAGGAGATCACCGGCCTCGTCCCACCGTCCGGCAACCTGGAGTTCTTCGATGCCCGCGAAGTCGACCGACACCATCACGATTGGTGCCGAATGCAACCCGCCCAGGGCATCGCGGAACTGTTCGTTGGCCAACCGGTAGTACTCGGCGGTCGATTCCCAGCTCATTCCGCCGAGCATGCCGATCGTTCTGGGTATCCGGAAAGCCATGGTCTCCATACTGTATTCAGACCGCAGGGAGGCCGGGCCATGCTGATCGACATTCCATCCGAAGCCGAGATCAACTGCTCGGCAGAGCGCGTCTTCGACCTCATCGCCGACCTGCGCGGTCAGGTGGCGTGGCTGTCGCCGTCGTCGTCCTTCAAGGGCACCGCCGACATCTCCGGCGGACCCGTCCGGTTGGGCACCACCTACCGCGAGACCGCACCGCTGGGAGTCCGCACCGGCGTGGTCACGGAGTTCGACCGGCCCACCCGCATCACTTTCCAGCAGCCGATGACGCTGAAGATGCGGGCCGGCGTGCTGGGCATCACGGTGCGTTACGTCCTGACACCGCACGGCCCCATCACGCATGTCAGCCGTGTCAGCACCCTCGACGTGCCGGGCCGGCTCGCCGTCGTCACACCGGTGATCGTGCGGGCATCACGTGTCGAGAGCGCGCGGACCGTGGCAGCACTCAAGAGGTACGCCGACACCATCGGCCAACCTCGATACCGATGAGTTTCGGACCGCGCAGCGGTCGGCACCAAGGGAGTCACCAGACGCCCCCGAAAGGAGAACGTCATGTCGATCGAACATGTGCTGGCCGTCGTGCCCGTCTCGGACCTCGACGCGGCGCGGACCTGGTACCAGACCTTGTTCGCCCGCCCTGCCGATAACAACCCGATGCCGTCGTTGGCCGAATGGCAGGTGGTTCCGGGCGGCTGGGTGCAGGTCTGGGTCGACGCGGACCGCTGCGGGTCCGGCCTACTGAACTTCGCCGTCGACGATCTGCGGGCCGCGGTGGACGCCGCTGCCGCCGGTGGCCTGAACCCGGGCGAAATCCAGGATGTCAACAAGGGTGTGCAGCTGTCGACGCTGCATGATCCCGACGGCAACATGGTGTGCCTGATCGGCAACTTCCGCGTCGAATACTGAGACGCACGGGCCGAATTGGCGACATTTCTGTCGGGTCGCTTCACATCCCGACGGGTCGTGCCACGCTGCGGTAATGGGATTCAAACTCACCTACAGCGACGGGCAAGAGGCGGAGTACGGCAATGACACGACATGGGAGGTCGATGACGGCGTCCTGAAGATGGGGCGCAAGAAGGACGACTGATCGCCACCGTCATGCGTCCCACCCCGCAGAAACCGCAGCCCGGCCAGGAGTCGGTGTGGGCCTACCCGCGTCCACCCCGGCTGGAACCGTTCGGCGGCTCCATCACGATCGACCTCGGCGGCCACACCATCGCATCCACCACCACGGGCTGGCGCGTACTCGAAACATCGCATCCGCCAACGTATTACCTGCCACAGGAGGCGTTCGCCGACGGCGTCCTCCGCGGGGCCAGTGGCTCATCCTGGTGCGAATGGAAAGGCCGTGCAACCTATTTCGATCTGGTGACCGCCGACGCCGTCGCACCGGCAGCGGCGTGGACGTACCTGGAACCGACCCCGGGTTTCGAACCGATTGCCGGCGCCGTCGCGGTGATGGCCGCGCAGGTGGACCGTTGCACGGTCAACGGTGAGGTGGTCATCCCACAGCCGGGCGGCTTCTACGGGGGCTGGATCACCAGCTGGATAGTCGGGCCGTTCAAAGGCGTCCCCGGCTCGATGGGATGGTGAGGCTCAGGCTGAGTCTTTGAGGTGCTTGAGGCTCGTGACGTCCTTGTGCCCTTTGAAGCCCGCGACGTCCTTGAAGACCCGGTGCCGTGGTGCCGCCTTGCGTTGATGCAACACGATGAACGATCCGGACCGCACGACGCCCAGCGGACCCGTCGGGGCGAAGCGAGCCAGACCGGAGGCCCGCAGCACCAGGCCTGCCTTGGCCTGGCAGTAGCCCAGTCGCATCCCGACGCTGGTCAGGAAGATCAGACCGGCGAGACCCGGCAGCGCCGCGATGACGAGCACCATCAACGGCGGCGAATGCACGATCTCGTTGAACGCGTCCCGGAGGAAGGCTCCGACTCCGTCGCTCGGCACGTCCGGGGCTTCCGCGGCCACCAGTGCCGGTACCGGCTCATCGACCGGGATAAGCACCTGACCCATCGCCGCGCCACCGATGTTCGACGACAACGGCGCGGCGTGCATGCTTCTGGGCTGAACCTGCTGCGACTCGTTGAGCATCGACGACAGGTCCGCGGCACGTGTCGTGACGCCGGGCTCAGACCACTTCCTGGCCGGCGACGGACTGCCCGGACCGGTCGGCGGGGGCCAGCCGTCCCCGAACCATGCCGACACCTGTGCGATGGGCGCCAGAATCAGCGTCGTCACCGCCGAGGTCAACACCACCTGCAGCACGGTGATCGGGTCGGTGGCGGGAACCACCACCGCCGCTGGGGCCACCTCAGGGGCGGGCGGCGGCGTCAGCAGTGCCGCGACGGGCACCGGTGCAGGCTCGGCGGCAGGCGGATCCGGCACTGCGGACGCGACAACGGTCGCCGACGGAGCGGCGGCGACCTCTGTGGGCACGGCAGGCACCGTCACGGCAGTTTGCGCGACCTCGGCGTAATCGGAGCCGGTGGTGGTGCTGGACTCGGTGTTGTTCACCGATGGCGTGGCCGACGGCGTGGGCAGGTCCGAGAACAGGGCCGGGGTGGGGCTGGCGGTCTCCTCGGTCGAGGGGTCCACGCTCGGCGGCAGCTTGACCTCCGGCTCCTCATTCGACGTCTGCGTCGTCTCGGTGGAGTTCGAGGTCTCGGTCGCGGTCGAGTTCTCGGTCGAGTTCGAGGTGGTGTCGTCGGACGTGGACGTCGTGTCCGATGTGGTGGTCGCGTCATTCGACGGTGGGTCGGACACCCGGGCCGGGTCCGCCGGCGGATCGCCGGGCTCGCGACCCGAGCCGAGCGTGGTGGCGTTGTCGCGTGCGGCGACTCCGCCTCCCGCCTCATGTCCGCCGATCACCTTGGCGACAATGCCGCCCTCAGCCGTCGCACCGCTGACCTCACCAGTGTCGGCCCCCCCGCCACTGGAATTACCGTCCACGTCGGCGGCGGCGTTGACCGCCGCCTGCATGAACAGGGTCGCGGACGCCACGGCGATACACGCCGTATTGCGCAGCCACCTCGGAACCACGTTGCCCCCACCTCAGATGGACCTCTGACGTGGTCCGATGGCACATATGGTGCCAGGAAATTGAGCCAAATATCAATGCATCATGAGCACAGTTATCGTCGGCGTAAAAACAACTCTCACCTGGCGGTAGAGGGTGAGAGATCGCAGCGGTAGCGGTTGGATTTGACCTTGAATTGCGCCAGCACCGAATTGAGCCGGGTTTTGCAATCTCGGCAAATTGAATTCAGCGAAGTCGCAACAGATAAATGCCCTGCCCGTGGCCCGCTCGGCTAATTGTGGTTAGCCATTACAACAAGTTGCTGAGGGTGGCCGCGAATGGTCGCCACGTCCGCCGTGCCCGGTGCAACCCATTACGAACGCTCAGCGACGGATTGTTGCCTTTTCAAATGCCTGCTGAGCCGTTGTTAGCCCGCGCCGGCGCATCGGGGCTTATTTCGTCACTCTCCAGCCCGCAGCAGGGCGACATCGGAGACCATCCGGATGTGGTCGGCCATGGCCGCTGCCGCCGCTTCCGGGTCTTGCCGGCGGATCGCGTCGGCGATGCGCCGGTGCCCTTCCAGCGACGCCTTCGGCCGGTCCTGTTGAGACAGCGATTCGATACGCGTCTCGCGAATCAACCCGGAGATCTCACCCATCAGCTTCGCCAGCAGCGACGAATGTGCCGCCACGATCACGGCGTCATGGAACTGTTCGTCGCCCACCACGCCGCGGTCACCGGCGTCGATCTCGGACTGCATCACGGCGATTGCGGCGTCGATCGCCGCCATCTCACGCTCGCTGCGCCGCGCGGCAGCCAGGCCGGCGAGCTTCACCTCGAGGGCCTCACGGGCCTCGATGATGTCCGGGATCCGGTCGGCATGCTCGCGCAGCGCCTTGATGGCACGCTCCTCGGTGGGCCTGCGCAACAAGATCGCGCCGTCACCGTGGCGCACCGTCAGGACACCCTGGACTTCGAGAGCCACCAGCGCCTGGCTCAGCGATGCACGACTGACGTTCAGATTGGCCGCGAGTTCCCGTTCGGCAGGCAGGCGCTCGCCCGGCGTCATGTCCTGATCGGCCATGTATGCGCACAGCTGCTCGACGATCACCTCGTACAGCCGCGGGCGCGCGACGGGCTTGATTTGCTCAACCACTGACTCACCTGCTCTCCAGGCCACTGTAGGGCTGTGAGCCGCGTCGCACCTCGTTGACCTGGCTCCGCATCACGTGGTTCATTGGCTAGGCCACTGAGACAGTAGTCCAACGACGCGAGGAATCATGTCCATACATCCGCACTCCCCGACCGCGGCAACCGCCGGTCCGCTCACCGGCATCCGCGTCATCGACCTCACCCGCGCCCTCGCCGGACCACATGCCGCGATGATGCTGGGCGACCTCGGTGCCGAGGTGATCAAGATCGAGAACCCGGCGGGTGGTGATGACACCCGCGGCTGGGGCCCACCTTTCGTCGACCCCGCGCACGGTGATCGCGAGTCGACGTATTTCCTGTGCGCCAACCGGAACAAAAAGTCGGTGACGTTGGACCTCAAGGCGGCTGCCGCGAAGTCGACGCTGGAAGCCCTGGTGCGTACCGCCGACGTGCTGATGGAGAACTTCCGGCCCGGTGTGCTGGACCGGCTCGGCTTCTCCCACGAGCGCCTCGCCGAGCTCAACCCGCGCCTTGTCGTGCTGTCGATCAGCGGCTTCGGGCACGACGGTCCCGAGGCTGGGCGCGCCGGATATGACCAGATCGCCCAGGGTGAAGCCGGTCTGATGTCGGTCACCGGGGCCGGGCCCGCCGATCCGCAACGCGTCGGCGTGCCGATCGCGGATCTGCTGGCCGGGATGTACGGCGCGTTCGGCGTGCTGGCCGCGCTGCGGGAGCGTGGCGTGACCGGGCACGGTCAGGTGGTGCGGTCGTCACTGCTGGCAGCGGTCGTCGGCGTGCACGCATTCCAGGGCACGAAATGGACGGTGGCGGGCCAGGTCGGTGAGCCCACCGGCAATCACCATCCGTCCATCTGCCCGTACGGAATGTTCGACACCGCAGAGGGATCCGTGCAGATCGCGATCGGCAGCGAGGGGCTGTGGCAGCGATTCTGCTCGGGGTTCGGCCTCGATCCGGCAACCGACGGCATGGCATCGAACCCCGAACGGGTCCAGAACCGCAAGCGTGTCAACGAACTGGTGCAGGGTGTGTTCGCACTGTATGCGACTGACGAGCTGCTCGAGCTGCTCGACCGAATCGGCGTTCCCGCGGGCCGGGTCAGATCCATCCGTGAGGTCTATGAGTGGGAGCAGACCCGGTCACAGGGCCTGCTCGTCGACGTCGACCACGAAACCCTGGGCCCCATCACGCTTCCCGGTCCGCCACTGCGGTTCTTCGCCATGGACGGCGCCGAGCGGACCCGCCGCGCGCACACCGCGCCGCCGGTGCTGGGCGCGGACAACGTTCTGCTCGACTCCCTCGCACCGAGCCTCTGATGGGTACGAAAAGCGCGTGGGAGGTGATCGACGCCGTCATCGACGCCGACTCCTGGACCTCGTGGGACGTCGAATTACCCGACCCGCCAAGTGATTCTGCCTACGCCGAGGATCTGCGCGTGGCCAGGGCGGGCACCGGCCTCGACGAGGCCGTGACCACCGGCGTCGCAACGGTGCGCGGATATCGAATCGCGGTACTGGCGTGCGACTTCCGCTTCTTGGGCGGCTCGATCGGCGTGGCGGCAGGTGAGCGCCTGACAACGGCGATCCGGCGGGCCACCGCGGGGCGGCTGCCGCTGCTTGCGCTGCCGACCTCAGGTGGCACCCGCATGCAGGAGGGCACGCCGGCGTTCCTGCAGATGCTGCGCATCACCGCCGCGGTCACCGATCACAAGGCCGCGCATCTGCCGTACCTGGTCTATCTGCGGCACCCGACGACCGGTGGCGTGTTCGCCTCGTGGGGATCGTTGGGCCACGCGACGTTTGCCGAACCCGGCGCACTGATCGGGTTCCTGGGTCCACGGGTGTTCCAGGTCATGCACGACAGCCCTTTCCCACAGGGGGTGCAGACCGCCGAAAACCTCTGTGCCCGAGGACTCATCGATGCGGTACTCCCCGTCACGGAACTCGCGGACGTGGTGGGCCGGACGCTGGCCGCCGTCGCCGCGCCGCGCAATGGGCACCCGGAGCCCCGCCCGGACGTCTCGACGCCCGTGGCCGTCCCCGCCTGGCAGTCGGTGTGCGCGACGCGACGTCCGGACCGGCCCGGGACCCGGGCCCTACTCAGCCACATCACCTCGAACCTGGTGGAGCTCAACGGAACCGGACAGGGCGAGCGGGCATCGGCCCTGATTCTCGGTCTGGCGCGCCTCGACGACCGGCCCTGTGTGCTGCTGGGCCAGGATCGCGACTGCACCACCCCGCTGGGACCCGAGGCGTTGCGGCAGGCGCGTCGCGGGATGCGTCTGGCCGCCGAACTGGACCTGCCGTTGGTGACGGTGATCGACACTGCAGGCGCCGAGTTGTCCCGCCAGGCCGAGGAGGGCGGTCTGGCCGGTGAGATCGCCCGCTGTATCGCCGAGATGGTCACGCTGCCGGTGCCCACCATCGCACTGCTGCTCGGCCAGGGCACCGGTGGCGGAGCCTTGGCCCTGCTGCCCGCCGACCGCGTGCTGGCCGCCCAGCACGCGTGGCTGTGTCCGCTTCCGCCGGAGGGCGCCAGCGCGATCCTGTTCCACGACACGGCCCACGCCGCCGATCTGGTGGGTCGTCAAGGCATCCGGTCGACGGATCTGTACGAGGCCGGGTTCGTCGACCGCATCATCCCCGAACACCCGGATGCCGCCCAGGAACCCGCTGCGTTCTGCCGACGGACAGGCGCCGTGTTGCGGTCCGAACTGGCCACACTCGGCGCGCCCGGGGACCGGGTGCGGCGGCTCGACACGCTGGCAAGCATGGACCGGACGCTGGCACACACCGGCTGACGGGTCCCGGCAGCCGGCCGTGCGGTCGGCATACTTCACAGGCATGAAGCTCGACGAGCTCGATCGCAGGATCGTGGGTGCCCTTCAGGTCGACGGCCGGGCGTCGTGGCGCCGTATCGCAGAGGTGCTCGATGCGTCGTTCAGTACCGTCACCCGGCGCGGCACTGCCCTGCTCGCCTCCGGTGCGGTGCGGGTGGTGGCGCTGCCGCGTTATTCGCAGACAGCGATCATCGAAGTCACCACAGTTCCGCAACGATTCGACGCGGTGGCCCGAGCCCTGTCTGCGCGGACCGACACGGTGTTCGTCTTCGCGTTGAGCGCGCCGGCACGGATCATCGTCGAGGAACTGCAGCCGTCCGAAGGCGCACTCGCCCGCGCGGTGCTCGACGAGATCCCCGCGATCGAAGGCGTGACAGGCGTCAATGCCGCGCCCATCCTGGCGTACTACCGCACGCTGAGCACCTGGATGCCCGACCTGATCACGCCGGCCGAGGTCGCCGAGCTCAATCCGGGCTTCGGCCACCTCTACGACGATGCCGTCCCTTTGACCACTCCCGCCGATCGCGAAATCTACGAGATCCTGGCGCCCGACGGCAGGGTGTCGGTCGCCGATATCGCGGACCGGGTGGGGCAGTCCGAGCCCGCCGTGCGCCGGCGGCTGACCGTCCTGGTCGACACCAAAATCGACATCCGCGCCGTCGTCTCCCCCCACCTGCTGGGCCTCGATGTCGCCGCCATCGTGTGGATCCGGGTGGCGCCCAAGGACATCGAGCGGGTCGCGGAGCAGATCCTGGCGTCGCCATGGGTGCGATACGCCGCGATGACGATGGGTGATCACCAGTTGATCGTCGACGTCGCGGTGCCGACGCTCGACGATCTACGCCGATTCCTGACCGAGCAGCCGTGGTCGGCGTCGGTGGACTCGGTCCGGACCTCGCCCGTGCTGGCGGCGTACAAGCGCAGCGGGCTGCCCGCCGAAGAGCGCTCGACATTTGAACCCAAATGACCCACTTGGAGCGTCTCTGTCGTTCGAAATGATTCAAATATTCGACTAGAACTATTGCTTTGACCCGAATTCTGCGTATTATGACTTGAGTCGCAGTCTGATCGGATTGTGACCTGGCACTTTCTCCAAGGAGTAGCGGCGGTCATGGACACACTTCTGGACGTCGTCGGCCTACCGGCGACCCGACAGGCGGAGCTTCTGCGGGCCGGTGAGATCACGTCGAGCGAGCTGATGCGCGCTCACCTCGACCGGATCGACGCGCTGAACCCGAGCATCAACGCGATCGTCACCCTGGACCGCGACGGCGCCCTGCAGCGCGCCGCGGCCGCCGACGCAGTCCCCGCCGACCAGCGTGGCCCGTTGCACGGCCTGCCCGTCGCAATCAAGGACACGGCCCAAACAGCAGGTATGCGAACCACTTTCGGCCATCCGCTGTTCAAGGACAACGTGCCCGCCGCCAACGACCTGCACGTCGCCCGCATCCTGGACGCGGGCGCGGTACTGCTCGGCAAGACCAACGTGCCGGAGTTCGCGGCCGGGTCGCACACCGTCAACCGGGTCTTCGGCCCGACGCGTAACCCGCATGACACCACCCGCTCCGTCGGCGGATCCAGTGGCGGCGCCGCCGCGGCACTCGCCGCGCATTTCGTCCCCATCGCCGACGGCAGCGATATGGGCGGCTCGCTGCGCAATCCGGCCTCGTTCTGCGGTGTCGTCGGGATGCGACCCACCCCGGGTGTGGTGCCCAACAGCGGCGAGCGTGACGCCTTCAACCCGCTGGCCACCAATGGCCCCCTCGGGCGCACCGTCGACGACGTCGCGCTGTTGTTGTCAGTGATCGCCGCGACGCCGTCCTCCGACCTGTATGACGCGGCCCCGAGCACCGCCGACCTGCGGTCACTGCGGCCCGCCGAGTTGCGTGGCCTGCGGGTCGCCTACACCGCCGACCTCGGCGGTCGCGTACCGGTGGACCCCGAGGTGGCCCACGTGATCGCCCGAACCGCCGAAGTGCTCGAAAGTGCCGGTGCCCGAGTCGAATCGGCATGCCCCGACCTCGACGGTTCCGACGCCGCATTCCGGACGCTGCGCGCAGCCGAGTTCGACGCCGGGTGGCGTGATCTGCTGGCGGCGCATCCGGACGGCTTCGTCGACTTCCTCGCCGACAACATCCGTCAGGGCGCGGCGCTGACGGGCCGCGACGTGATGGCCGCCTACGCCGAGCTGACCCGGCTGCGCCAGTCGGCAACCCGCTTCTTCGACGATTACGACCTGGTCCTCGCGCCGGTCACGCAGATCGCGCCGTTCCCCGTTAAATGGGACTGGCCGCGCGCCGTCAACGGCACCCCGATGCACGACTACCTGGAGTGGATGCGGTCGGCGTGGCTTTTCACCCCGCTCGGCATCCCCGCGCTGTCCCTGCCCGCCGGGTTCACCCCCACCGGCCTGCCGGTCGGCGCGCACCTGCTTGCCGGCCCGGGACGCGATCTGACCCTGCTGCGCATCGCATCCGCGCTCGAAACCGCGCTCGACCTACCCACAGCCCAGCCCCTTGAAGGAGAACTGACAGCATGACCATCCCCGCCCCGCACGAACCGGACTTCGTGCCCGAAACCGATGTCATCGGTCGGGTGGCGACACCCGCCCGCGTCATCGCGTCATGCGTGCCGATCGTCCTGATGACGATCACGCCGCTGCTGCCGTTCGCCACCACCCCGACCACCTGGTTCGGCGTCCCGGCGGTGCTGGTGTGGATCGCCGCACTGGTCGTCCTGACCGTCGCGACCCTGCAGGTCGTCGACCGGACCATCCAGCATCAGGCCGTCCGCGCCCAGCAGATGGGGGCCGTCCAATGATGACCACCATCATCATCGTCGGGATCGTGCTGATCGCCGTCGTCGGATTCACGGGCCGCCGCCGCCGCGACCTGTCCGGCTGGACCGTGTCCGAACGCGATCTGCCGCGTTGGACGTCGTGGTTCCTGCAGGCCGGCGAATCGCTCACCACATTCAGCTTCCTGGGACTCGCGGGTATCGCCTTCACCGGTGGCGTCAGCGCCACCTTCGCGGTCTGCTATCTCACCGCAAGTGCCGTCGGCATGTACTTCGTGGCGCCACGGCTTCGCGATCTGGGCGCGGCCCGCGGCTACCTGACCATGTCGGACTTCTTCTTCGACCGCTACCGGTCGCGGGCGCTGAGCATCGTCATGGCCATCGTGGGCGCCCTGTTCCTGGTGCCCTACCTGGCCCTGCAGATCACCGGGCTCGGACTGATCGTCGGCCTGGCCACCGGTTCGACGACGGCCCGCGGGCTGAGCATGGTGCTGGCCAGCGCCCTCGTCGTGGTGTTCGTGGCGTGGGCCGGAATCCACGGCATCGCCCGCGTGGCCGTGGTCAAGGACTTCGGCATGCTGATCGCGCTGGTGATCGTCGCGGTCGCGACCGTCGGGGCCGCGGGCGGATTCCCCGACATCTTCACCCGGGTCGCCGAGACCAGCGACCAGATGCTCACCACACATGCCCCCGGTTATGACGCCACGTTCTTCATCACCGCCGTGGTGGTGACCACCATCGGCGCCAGCTTCAACGTGTTCCCGCACCTGTGGCCGCCGGTCCTTGCGGCCAAGAGCGGCGAGATCCTGCGGAGCAACTACAAGTGGCTGGGCGTCTACCAGCTGCTGCTGTTCCTACCGATCACGGTCGGCATGGGGGCGATCCTGCTGATCGATTCCGACACCAAGAGCAACTACGTGCTGTTCACCGTGAGCCAGCAGACCATGCCGGACTGGCTGGTCGCCCTGGTGGCCGTCTGCGGCGCCGCCGCCGCCATGGTGCCGGCTGCCGCGATCACCATGGGCATCTCGTCACTGCTGGCCAACAACGTGTGTTTCGCCGCCCCGGAACGGATGCGGTTCCACCTCAACCGGGTGTTCGTCGTCGTGGCGGTGGCCGCCGCGTTGTCGTTCAGCATCACCGGGGCCGACATCGGCGCCCTGCTGCTGCTGACGTACGGCGGGTTGACGCAGCTGGCTCCTGTCATCGCAGCGGCACTGCCCAACCGCGTGCGGCTCAGCGCCGTCGCGGCGATGGCCGGCACCGTCGTCGGCACCCTCACCGTCGTGGTGATCACATTCGGCGACATCCCGATCGGCAGTTGGGATTCCGGGTTGATTGCGCTCGGCCCGAACCTGATCGTGCTCGCCATCGTCGAGTTCGTCGTGCGGTCTCGCCGGCGGCAGGACGAGGTGCACGACGACACCAAGATGCTGGTGCCCAATCCGGTGTAGATCCGCGGAATGCACACTGGCCCCCGGCTTTTCGGCCGGGGGTCAGTCCGCGTCACGGGTCGGTTCTCGCAGCAACTCGATCAGCTCGGTGATGGTCTCGGACTGCTCGGTCTCGGGCAGGATCAGCACCGTCACCCTGCGCGCGAACGACGGATTCGAAAATGGCAGCAGCGCGACATCTTTCCGGTGCGGCGTCACCGACAGCAGCGGGGCGAGACTGACCCCGAATCCGGCCGCGACCAGACCCTGCAGCGACTGGAAGTCGTCGGTGCGAAACACGATGTCGGGCTCGACGCCGGCGATGCGCAACATCTTGGCGTAGGCGTCGTTGTCGTACGGGGGCCGGTGCGACCGGGCGATCCATCGCTCGCCGGCCAGCTCCGTCAGGGAGATCTTTTCTTGCCCGCTGCAGGGGTGGTCGATCGGCACCACCGCCACCATCGGATCGGTCTGCAGGTGCAGCTGCCGGAACCCGGGATCGACCGGGAGCGGATCGAAATCGTAGTCCCAGATCAGCAGCAGGTGCAGCTCGCCGTCGCGGAGCATGGCGAGCGTTCTTGTCTGGGGCAGACCCCAGCGCAGCTCCACGTGGACGCCGGGCCTGCGCTGCGCGAACGTGCGCAGGGCCTGCGGCAGCAGGTCGGCGCCGGCCGACGCGAAGGACCCCAGCCGGACCTCCTGCGTGCTGTCGCCGTACCGGCGCAGTGCCTGTTCGGTGGAGTACACCTCGGCGAACAGCCCACGGGCCCGCCGCAGTAGCAGCTCGCCGGCCGGGGTCAGTTCCACGCCGCGGGGAAGCCGGCGAAACAGTGCCACCCCGGCCTCGCGTTCCAGGACGGACACCTGCTGGGAGACTGCCGACTGCGTGAGGTACAGCGACTCCGCCGCCGCTGTGAACGAACCGCCCTCGGCCACTGCCACGAAGATCCGCAGCCGTCGAAGGTCGAGCACGTCCGGAGCCTAGCTGCGTCGAGCGAATCGCGTGACCTGCTCGGCCATGGCGGCCAGCTGTGCGGCGACCTTCTCGTCCACTGCCTCGCCGTTGTCCCGGAACTGCGGGGTCGCGGAGTTGATCACGACGCCGAGCGGCGAGGGCCAGCCCCGCAGCGCATGCACAGTCGATCGCAGCGACGCCAATGTCGTGACGCCGGCCTGCCACCCGGCGGCTGTGACGATGCAGCCGACCGGGATGTCGTGTAGGTAGGGCCGCTGGTCGTCGGCAAGTTCCTGCAGATAATCCAGCGCGTTCTTGAGCAGACCGGACACCCCGCCGTGGTATCCGGCGGCGGCGATCATCACGGCGTCGGCCCGGCGCACCGTGTCGATCAGGTGCCGCGCCTGCGGCGTCAGGTCCACCGCGCCAGGGTCGTACATCGGCAGCTCGAGTTCACGAGCGGTGATGAGCCGCGTGTCCGCACCCGTTGCCTCCGCGTCGGCCAAGGCGGCGCGCAACGCCAGCTCCGAGGAGGAGTACGGGCGCAACGTGCCGCCGATGCCGACGACGAGAGGTCTGCTTTCCTGCTCGGTCCGCGCGGCGGCCTTTTCGGATGTCAGTTGTGGCATCCGCGGCGCTACTTCATCGCCGGCACAGGCTGCGGGGCTGACAGGCCGAGGTTGCCGCGCAGGGTGGCGTGCTCGTAGTCCTCGTGGAACATGCCGCGACGCTGCAGCTCCGGCACCAGCATCTCGACGATGTCGTGCAGGCCCTCCGGCAGCATGTCGATCATCATGATGAAACCGTCGCAGGCGCCGGCACTCACCCGCTCCTGCATCGCATCAGCCACGGTCTCGGCGGTCCCGATGATGTGCTGATGGTGGCCGGGTGCGCGGTACATGAGCTCGCGGACCGTCAGGTTCTCGGCGATCGCGAGGTCGATGATGCTCTGCCGCCAGCCGATACCGCCCTTGAACTCGCTGTCCGGCGGCAGCAGGTGCAGCGGCAGCGGCTTGTCCAGGTACTCTTCGACCACCGCACGGCTCAGCCCGGTGCGGCGGTGCATCTCAGACACCTTGCGCGACAACGGGAGTGCATCGTCCAGGGCCCGCTTCTTGGCTTCGGCCTCGGCGACGGTGCCACCCAGCACCACCGATATCCCGGGCAGTACCTTGATGTCGTCGGGGTTGCGGCCGTAAGCGGCGGCCCGGCTGCGCATGTCGTCGCGGTATTCGCGGGCGCCCTCGGTGGTGTGCTGCGCGGTGAAGGCGACATCCGCGCACCGCGCTGCCTGGTCCCTGCCTTCCGGCGAGGAACCGGCGTGGAAGATGACCGGCCGGCCCTGCGCCGTGGCCGGGAAGGGCAGCGGCCCGCGCACCGAGAACTGCTTGCCGACGTAGTTGATCTCGCGGACCCGTTTCGGGTCGGCGAAGAAGCCGGCGGCCTTGTCACCGACCAGGGCGCCCTCCTCCCAGCTGGCCCACAACTCGGTGACGATCTCGATGAACTCGTCGGCCCGGGCGTAACGCGCGGCGGCCTCGGGGTGAGTGTCCAGCCCACTGCCACCGAACATTTCGGCCGTCGCGTGGTTGGCCGTGGTCACCGAGTTCCAGCCGGTGCGGCCCTTGCTGAGGTTGTCCAGCGTGGCGAACCGGCGGGCCAGGTCATACGGCTGGTTGTAGGTGGTCGAGCCGGTGCCCACCAGTCCGATGTGCTCGGTCACGGCGGCCATGTACGACAGCACGGTAGCGGTATCCATTGCGCCGCAGGGGCTCTCGGTGCCGTTCTCGCCGGAGTGCTGATGCAGCGAGCCGTCGCGGTTCGTCATCTGCTCGGCCAGGAACAGGGCGTGCAGTTTGCCTTCCTCGCCAGTGCGGGCCAGGTCGACGTACAGCTCGGGGCGGATGTAGTCCGAGGCTTCGCCGCCACGCACCCGCCAGGCGGAGGTCTGCGTTCCGAGGCCGTGCATCAAGGCCGCGGCCAGGATGAGTTGCGGTGGGTTCTGGCCCATGATTTCTCTGTTCCTCCCTTTGCCCGCCTCTGCGGGTACGCGCGATTGCCGGGTCCGCGCGGTGCGCGCCGGCTGACGGTTCTGGTTTCTGCGAGCCTGACAGGTCTCTGCAGAAAGCGTGTCACGGAGCTGAGTTCACGACAATCGACTAATTCTTAGCCGAGGTATCAGCACTGCTAATACCTCGACCAGACGTCGCTCACCTGCGGTGGGCCCGTCGGTGGAAGGCTCTGCCGAGAACTTCGGACCCGACGAACGAGAGTCCGAGCGAGCGCGCCAGCTGACCTGCCTCTGCGCGGTCCGCGAGTTCGCTTGGCCTGTCTACGGATATCAACGCGGTGAATGCCGCCGCAACGTGGCCGTCGGCGAGCCACGCCAACCGCAGGGCATCATCGGCATCGCTGGGTGACGGGCCCGCCGTGAGCTCGGCGCTGACCGGCACCACGTGGCCGGGCCGTACGAAATCGGTCGATCTGGCCGCCGGATCGCCGAGTCGCCGGATGGTTTCCGCGCGGTCCACGGCTGAAATGCCGGTACCGATCCCCGACGCCGCGTCGACCGCGACATGTGCGTGCGGACACTTCGAGTCGAACTCGATTGGCATGGGCGGGATCTGGAGGGACCGCAACCGCTGGGCCGGCGTCGCCACGTACACCAGTCCCGAACCGTGCCGGATCAACGCCGCCGTGCCCGCGCTGTCTGACGATGCGGCCCCCAAGACCACGCTCGCCCGATCGGCATGACCCACGATGACGGGCTCACCGGCACGAAAGGCAACGAGCGCGTCGCGCAGGACGCGTGGCGACAGTGCGGTCCATCCGGGGGCGATCTCGTCGGGTTCGGTGAACATCATGGCAGTCACGGTGTCTCGCTTTCTCGAATCGACCTCGATGTGGATCTGATCGGTCGATGGAGAGAGCGTTTCACCGTGCGATGTGCTCGACAAGCGACAGCTCCTTACCGTTGGGAGTAGTCGCGCTAATACCTGGGCGCGGGGCCGCTGAAGTCCAAATTGACCTTGCTCTGGGTCCCTAGCAGGCTGGCACCTTTCGTGCCTGCCAGCGCCCGCGTCGCACTGGTCGTGATCGCTGTCGTTGAGGCGGCTGGGCAGCGGACGCCCGCCCGTGGAACCTAGCTGGACGTTGCGATTGATGATGATCAGGCAAATAAAGTTTCGAACACCTATGCATCACACCGCGCTGCTGCTGTAGTGTGCCGCTGCACGTACAGCAACGGCACAGGGGATGGGCAGTGAAACAAGGGGTGGTGGGCACGATGACGCCCGCAGCTTGGTATCCGAATCCGACTGACGCTCCGAGGCAGCGTCCTCATCCCAATGACGTCGAATGGACGTCGCGATGACGCTCGTGGCGCTGATCGCTGAGACCGCGGGTTCCGGATTTATATGCAGGTGTGGAAATGCGTAAGCCTGCCAAGGTGCTGAACCTCGCTTCCGCTCTCGCCGCCCTTACGGCTCCCGCTCTCGCTCCGCTAATTGCGGACGCAAAAGACCTGGACGCCCAGGTCACGAAGGACGCACAGGACGGGGTTCGGGCGGAGCCCGAAACCGATCTGCCTGGCGACCTGGAACTCATGAGCTTCACCGTGCACCAGGCCAGTGACGGCACGCTGTTCCCTCAGCATGGGTCTCACTCATCGCATGCATCTCATTCCTCGCACGCCTCGCACGCTTCTTCCAGCCCGGGCTTTGGTGTGCCGGATATGCCCTACGTGCCGTATGTGCCAGATCCGGTTTACCTGCCACCGGTCGCACCCCCGCCCGTGCTGCCGCCGCCCGCAGCGAGCACGTCACCCACGACCGCACCGCCCACTGGCTCCGATCCTGCCTACCTCGCCTGCACGCGAGCGGTGAATGGCTATGGCGTGAACGACATTGCGAGCGAACTTGGACAGGTTTACGGCATGTCAGCGAACGAGGCCGTGAGCATTGCCCAGCAGGCTTTGGCCTCGGTTCTCGCGGGTGGCCATTACTGCGATGCATACCTCGGCGGCTGAGCGATGACGTTGAACTTCCCAGCGTCGAAGGCTGCCGAGTGGCATAACCGGCGACGCCCATGAGTGACAGTCGAACATCTGACATTGTCGTTCGCTTCAACCCGTCGATGCAATCGCTCGGCGCGTTACAGGAGGCTGCGTACCGCTTGATCGGCCAGGCCGCCTGTCACATTGATGAAGCCGATGGCCGCTATGTCTGCCAGCTGACACCGTCTCAGCCACAGCTCCAGGGCGACGACTTGCGCACCCATTTCCTGAACCTGGTAACAGACGAAAATCTCCGGGAGAAGGTCGGCAGGGACACTGACCGACTCCGTGACGTCATTGTCGCGTTGGCGTTCGGGTCTCTGGCCGGGGAGGAATAGGCCGATGGCCGGCTTCTCTTCACCAGAAACATTCTGTCCAGACACATCCACGCTTCAACTGCTTCCCATCCGCTTTGAACGGCTTGGCACGGATCGTTTCCTTGTCGGCAACATGGTTGGCGACATGGCGGCGATGACGGAAACCGAACTCAACCGTCTTTGCGCGCTCGACCTCACGCCTGGAGACGGTCTCTACGAGCGCGCATTCGAGAAGCTTTTCGTAGGATCCATCGAACAACGTGCACAACAACAACTTTTGGCGCTTAGGTTGCGTAGCCGCCTGAGCTTTTTGCGCGCGGCTACGCCACTCCACCTGTTCGTCGTCACGCTACGGTGCGAGCATTCTTGTCCCTATTGCCAAGTGTCCCGCCAAAGTAAGGACCGCGTTCTTTACGACATGGACCGAGCCACCGCCTCGAGAGCGCTGGATATTGCTCTTTCAGCACCGGCTCCTCTGATCAAGATTGAGTTTCAAGGCGGGGAGCCGCTCCTCAACTTCGAACTCATCCGGTGGATTGTCGTGACCGCGAAGGAGCGCGCGATCCCGCGCGGAAAGCAACTTCAGTTCGTAATCGCAACGAACCTGGCCCTGTTGGACGACGAGGTTCTTGACTTCTGCGCAGAACATGGGGTGCTGCTCAGTACGTCGTTAGACGGACCTCGCGACCTCCACAACAGGAATCGGCCACGCCGTGGCCAGAACAGCTATGAGCTCGCCGTAGCAGGGATCGCTCGGATCAAAGACCGTCTTGGTCCTGATCAGGTTGGCGCTTTGATGACGACCACCGCGGCGAGCCTCGACCGCGTTGAGGAGATCGTCGACGAGTACGTGCGGCAAGGGCTCGATGGCATTTTCCTTCGGCCGCTCTCTCCGTACGGCTTTGCCATGAAGACAAAGCAATTCCACAAATATGGTGCCCAAGCGTGGCTCCGATTCTGGAAGCGCGGACTTCGATACATCCTTGAGCTCAACAAGTCCGGCCGCCGCTTTCCTGAGTTCTATTCGGCCCTGATACTTCGACGTATGCTCAGCGACGAGCCCATTGGTTACGTTGATTTGAGGAGCCCGGCTGGAATTGGGCTCGGCGCCCTTGTCTACAACTATGACGGCACGGTGTTTGCCTCGGACGAGGCCCGGATGCTCGCGGAAATGGGAGACCGCACCTTTCAACTCGGCAACGTGCGCGAGAATAGTTACCGAGACTTAGTGTTGTCCGACACCCTCGTCTCAGCGGTCGCGGAGTCGCTGACGCAAACGGCGCCCCAATGCTCAACGTGCGTCTTTGAACCCAACTGCGGCGCTGATCCCGTCTACCACCATGCGACCCAGAGCGACCTTCTTGGGATCAAACCGTTATCGGAGTTCTGCGAGCGACAGAAGGGTGTGATCTCACACCTCTTCGAGCTGCTGGAAAATTTCCCTGAGGACGCTGCGATTCTACGGAGCTGGGCGTCATGAAGCCACTTGTACTTGTTGGACGTTCGCCGACGGCCGATATTGTCGGAGTGGGAACAGAGTGGCGGTCTATACGACTTCGGTCACCGGCCAATTTTCCTGTTGACGATCGGGATGCGGCTCTGATTGCAGGACCCGACGATTGGGAGCTCGCGAACACGCACGGCTACCAACTCGCTGTCGGCCGCGGCACCCGGCCAGATGGTGTGTCGTTGAATTATGTCCGCCTTCCAGCAGAGTTCACCGAGCTGGGCGACGGCGACGTGTTGGGCATCCAACCCCGGTCCGGTCGCGTCCGAGTGCTCTACCGCAGATCATCGAGACACAACTTTCTTCTCGTAACGGAGCGATGCAACAACTATTGCTTGATGTGTTCACAGCCGCCTAAGAAGGTCAATGACGGCTGGCTGATCGACCAGATCGCGGAGACTCTTCCTCTGATCGATCCAGCAACGCCCGCTATGACATTTACCGGCGGTGAGCCTCTTACCGAATGGCGCCGCTTCGTCGACCTCCTCGGGATGGCCCGAGACTTGTTGCCGAACACAGCGATACACGTGCTGACCAATGGTCGGGCCTTCGCATCTGCCGAGGTCGCAAACGCTTGGGCAGCAGTCCGTCACGGAAAGCTATCTGCAGGCATACCGATCTACGCGGCCGTTGATCACATCCATGACTACGTCGTCCAAGCGAAGGGCGCTTTCGACGAGACAGTCCTCGGGGTGCTGCGCATGAAGAATCTCGGTCAGCGAGTTGAACTACGTGTGGTGCTCCATGCCGTCACGGCACCCCGCCTACGTGAGACGTGCTCGTGGATCGCCCGGAATCTTCCGTTCGTCGACCACGTTGCGTTGATGGGCATGGAAAACACCGGCTTTGCGATCGCCAACGAGGCCACTCTGTGGATCGATCCCGTCGATTATCAAGAGGCATTGAAGGCGGGTGTTGAAGCGCTCTCGGTTGCAGGGGTGAACGTATCGGTCTACAACCTGCCCCTATGTGTACTTGACCCAAGTATCCGTCCCTTTGCAGTGCAATCAATTTCAGATTGGAAGAATGCCTATGCGGAGGAGTGCGACGGCTGCTCAGCCAAACGCGAATGCGCGGGCTTCTTCTCGACGGGGCGGCCGAGATTCAGCCGCGGGATAGCCCCAATCGGGGTGATCCTGCCGAAAGACGGGAGTCCATCGTAAAAGTCGATGCGCAGCCGCGACATTCTCACCCCAACGAAAGCTCCTGCTGACTCATGGCCTCATTATTCCGACAGAAGACCGAAGCGGAGCTCGCCCAAGAACAGGCGACCCGCGACGTAGCTCAGAGAGAAAAGGCTGAAGCTGCCTTTCGGAAGTCCCCACAAGGTCAGGCAGACAGCGCATTTCAGCGAGGCGACGAGTTCTTCCAGATCGAGCTTCCTCACTCGTCTGTGACTGGGTTCACTAACGCGGCCTTCAACTCTGCCACTGCAGGCAAGATTCGGTCGAGAGGTAATCGCACCGATCTCCTTGGCCAAATTGAAAGCCAAGGTTGGCGGCTCCAACACGCCTCATGGGTCTACATACAGACCGGACAGAACAGCCGGGACAAGTTTCTGGCATCAGGGCAGCACGTGGTCGTGACAGGCGAGGTGGTCGGCATTTATCTGTTCCGCCGAGACGATGCGAATCGAGCCGAGCCCGCGAGCGAAACCGCACCGATCGAATCGCAGAAAACGGTGGTCAGTTGCTCGCACTGCGGCGCACAGCAACGAATTCCGACTACCGCCTCACGATTCACCTGCGGCCGTTGCAAAGTCGTGAGTGAGGCCCATTGATCTCGGTGCAGATGCGGAAGCACCAAATAAGCTCTCCGTTCACGTGACCCCCCGCATCGGTGCCAATATCGGTAGTGAGTTCATGAGTTCGTAACGCCGATCGACCTTGACAGACAATGCGATTGAACATCAATCAATATCACTGAGTCCCGCGCTGATGAGGAATCGCTCCGCAAGTGCACGCGGGTGTTGTGTCCCGAGACCTTTACCGGAACCACCGAGACCAGCGATCGATAGGCTTGCGAACCCACGATGTGCAGGAGGTGACGTGACACTCGACGACCTCGCGCGCACTCTCGTCGCGACCGACGCCCGTACGGTCCTGATCGATGGGCGCTCCGGCGCGGGTAAGTCCACGATGGCGGACGTGCTCCAGCGATTGTGGCGGTCGAGCCTCGTCATCCGCCTCGACGACATCTACCCCGGCTGGGATGGCCTGGCCTGGGCCGGCGAGCACATCCGCACGTCACTGCTGAGCCCACGCGCAGAGGGTCGACTGGGCCGGTGGCGGCAGTGGGATTGGGTTGCGGGGGCACCTGCCGGCTGGCACGACGTACCGGCCGACCAACGGCTGATCGTCGAGGGGGTCGGGGCGTTGTCGGCAGCCAGCCGCGGGCTCGCCGACATCGGCATCTGGGTCGACGCCGCCGATGACGTCCGCAAGGAGCGGGCGTTGCGGCGCGACGGCGACCTCTTCCGCCCGCACTGGGACCGTTGGGCCGCCCAGGAGGACGTCGCCATCGCGCGCCACCGCCCCAGGTCCGTGGCCGACTACCGGGCGCGCGAATCGGCCGACGGCCCGACCTGGACGCTGTCCTCGGCGCGCACCGACGACGCTCCGGCGTAGCGCGACTGCCCTCACGTGCGCTAGCTTGAGGGCGAGAAACACACGGGAGCGCACACCGAGTGCGCTGAGAGGACGGCTGACCGGCCGTCGACCGTACGAACCTGACCGGGCAATGCCGGCGTAGGGAGATGCGCGTGCACGATATCCGTCACGTAACACCGATCTGAGGCACGCAGGGGCGCAGCCATCCGCTGCTGCCCTCGTCCGCGCCGAACACCCTCCACGAGGACGTCATTCGCGACCCGATACGCACGCTCCCGTGGTCCCGAACCATCCGAGGAACTCCCATGACTGATCTCGAATCAACCCATCGAACCAGCCTGCGCTGGCGCGTCGTCGACATCGTGGTGGCCAGCGTGCTCGCCGTAGCCGCCGGTCTCGTCTTCGTCATCTGGAACGTCGCGTCCAATCCGATCGGCACGCCGCTGGGCGCCCTGCTACCTGGACTGCAGGCCCTGGCGGGCGGCGGCTGGCTGTTCGCCGGTGTCCTGACCGCCCTGGTGATCCGCAAGCCCGGCGCGGCGCTCTACGGCGAACTGGTCGCCGCGGTCGTGTCGGCACTCGTCGGCAACCAGTGGGGTGTGCTGACCATCGAATCCGGCCTGGTGCAGGGCGTCGCCGCCGAACTGGTCTTCGCGATCCTGCTCTACCGGCGCTGGAACCTCGGCGTCGCGATCCTCGCCGGGGCGGCAGCCGGTCTGGCGCTCGCCATCAACGACCGCTTCCTCTGGTACCCGGACGCCACCTCGGCTTTCTTCGCTGTGTACACGGTGTCGGCGATCATCTCCGGCGCCGTCATCGCCGGAGCCCTGTCCTGGTTTGTCGTACGCGGCCTGGCCAAAACCGGCGCGCTCGGCAGGTTCGAGGCCGGCCGGGCTCTGGCGACGCCAGCATCGCGATGACGCAGCACGGCGCCACCGTCGTTGCGACCGGGTGGGGCTGGCAGCACGCCGGACAACGCAAGTGGGCCGTCCGCGACCTCGACCTGACCATCGAGCCGGGTCAGCGCGTGCTGCTCCTCGGCCCGTCAGGGTCGGGCAAGTCGACGCTGCTACACGGTTTGGCCGGTCTCCTCGGCGGGTCCGACGAGGGCCGCGAATCGGGTCGCCTGCTGCTCGACGGGGCCAGGCCCGCCGAGCAGCGGGCACGGATCGGCATGGTGCTCCAAGACCCGGACGCTCAGGTGATCCTGTCCCGGGTCGGCGATGACGTGGCCTTCGGGATGGAGAACTTCGCCGTCCCTCGAAACGCCATATGGCCGCGCGTCCGGGAGTCCTTGCGCGCGGTCGGGATGAATCTGCCACTGCAGCAGGACACCTCGACGCTGTCCGGAGGACAGAAGCAACGGCTGGCTCTCGCCGGGGTGCTCGCGATGAGCCCGGACCTGATCCTGCTCGACGAACCCACCGCGAACCTCGACCCCGACGGGGTCATCGAGGTGCGCGACGCGGTCGAGTCCGTTGCGGCGCGGACCGGCGCCACCGTCGTGGTGATCGAACATCGCACGAAGGCGTGGCTGCCCGTGATCGACCGGGTGATCGTGCTGGGCACCGACGGCGGTGTGGTCGCCGATGGGTCACCGGAGGCGACCATCCAGCGCGAACGCGACCGTCTCCTCCGGTCCGGGATCTGGGTACCTGAGGCACCACTGCCCGACGTTTCCCGCAACCCGCCACGGACATCCGGCTCGCTGCTGAACGCCGAACGGTTGGTGCCCGGATATCCGGGCGGGCCTCGGTTGCACGATGGCCTGGACTTCACCATCCTGCGCGAGCGCATCACGGTTGTCACCGGGCCGAACGGTGCGGGCAAATCGACGCTCGCGCTCACGCTCGGCGGTCTGCTGCCACCACGCGCAGGCAGGCTGGAATCCGCTACCGATTTCGCCCCGGCACCGGGGAAGCGTCAGCCGCATCGGTGGCGGTCCAAGGAACTGGTGACCCGCATCGCAAGCGTCTTTCAGGACCCGGAGCACCAGTTCCTGACGGCGACGGTGCGCAACGAGATCACCTTGGGTGCACAGGTTCTCGGAGTTCCCGAGGCCGGGCGCGACGCGGCTACCGACGGTCTGCTCGAACGGCTTCGGTTGTCGCAGCTGGCCGATCGCAGCCCGTACACATTGTCCGGCGGTGAGAAGCGTCGGTTGTCGGTGGCGACGGCGCTGATCACCGGACCCGATCTCATCGTCCTGGACGAACCGACGTTCGGTCAGGACCGGCGCACATGGGAGGAGCTGGTCCGTCTGCTCGCCGAGATCGCCGACGGCGGTACCGGCATCGTCGCGGTAACCCACGACCTCGATTTCGTCGACGTCCTCGCCGACGAGCGCATCGACCTTTCCGGACCCAAGATCGCAGAGCGGGTCGCGACGTGACGGCCGCCGACGTGGTCGCGCCCGGCCCGCGTGTGTTGAACCCGGTCGCCAAACTGATCGCGGCGGCCGTGATCGCCCTTGCCCTCGTGCTCAGCGTCGACTGGGTTTCGGCACTCACCGCGCTGGTGCTCGAAGTACCCCTGTTCCTCGCCGTCGGAGTCCCGTTGCGTTCCTTGCTGATTCGTGGCTCCATTGTCGCAGTTGCCGCCGCCCTCACCGCGCTCACCAACCTGCTCTACGGCGAGCCCCGTGGCACCGTGCACTGGCACTTCCTGCTGATCACCGTGAGCGACGGCTCGATCGAGCTGGCACTTGCCATGTTTCTGCGCGTCATCGCGATAGCCCTGCCCTCGGTGGTGCTGTTTCTCGACGTCACGCCGACGGAGCTCGCTGACGGGCTCGGCCAGGTGCTCAAACTGCCGGCGCGGTTCGTCATCGGCGCGCTGGCCGGGCTGCGCATGGTCGGCCTACTGCGTCAGGACTGGCGGTATCTCGGGTATGCGCGCCGAGCCCGAGGCGTGGCCGACCACGGCCGGGTCCGCCGACTGCTCGGCCAGGCCTTCGCGCTGCTGGTGTTCGCGCTGCGGCGGGGATCCAAGCTGGCGACCGCCATGGAGGCGCGGGGTTTCGGCGCCTACCCCAACCGGACGTGGGCACGACCGTCGATCTTCGGCTGGCGCGAGTCTGCTGTCGTCGCAGCGGGTTTGTGCATCGCAGCGGCTGCTGTGGCGGTGTCGGTGGCGAGCGGCACGTGGGACTTCATCGCGGGCTGATGGGGGCTGGCTTCCGGCAGAACAGTCCACCCGACGAAGGGTCGCTTTCTCGGCAGGGTCGGCTCAGCGTCTGCGGAGACGCGACGCCAGCCGCGTGAAGCATCGAAGCCTCGCCGAGCGATACCGCGGACAGTCACACAGACTGCAGTCTTTCCCGGAGCGGTAGTGCAGATGTGCCGATCGGCCGTGGCCGCACCGACAGATACCCTCTTGCACCCCGCCGAAGATACGCGCCGAAGTTAGGCGGCCCCACTGCGGGGACCATGACAGTCCGCGAGTCGGATGGCGCGGATCAACACGGGAAGGGCGATGAGCGCACACGCCGTCGAGGCGAGTGCCGATCCGACGCACACCGCCGCCGTCGTGCCGCCCACCTGACCACCGACGATTGCTCCCGTCAACTCCGCCACAGTCCACAGACCCAGTGCCACCGCCCCGTGCCGTCGACGCTGCTCGAGTCGACGCAGAACCGCGAAATGCTCCTTGACCACCAAGGCCGGTCCCGCGGACAGCAGCAGGAGCAGGAGCGGTAGGGACTCGCGGCCATACGTCGCGCCGAACGCACTGAGCACCAGGTGACCGAAGATCGCGGCACCCACGAACACGGCGGCGGCGAGAATCATGCCCATTGCAAGGGTGCGTGCCGCCATCCTGCGAAAGCCCCGGGGATCGCCTGCGGTCGCGAACAACGCTGTGGTCAGGTAGTACTGCAGGCCATTGGCTGTGTCGGCGACGACGCGAGCCTGGGCGAAGTAGGCCACCTGCGCCGGCGGCATGGTCGCGGCGACGACGACCGGCAACAGGTAGCTGCTCGACGACATTGCCAGCGTGAGACTGTGGTGGCCCATCGCCGCGACCCAATGACTGCGGATGAGCCTCCAGCGGTGCTGAATGCCGGTGCCGCGTGGCGGCAGATGCCGCCGAAGTGGTGTCGCACAGACGGATACGAGGAAGCCGATCGCCCATGCCAACGGAATCATCTGTCCGCTGCTGGATCCGAGTGCGACGGCCGCGACCAACACGATGACCCGTACCACCGCAGCGAGCAGGTTCCGCCGCAACTGAGTGTTGCTGGCACCCAATCCGATCGCGGCCTGGTCGAACGCCGCGCACAATGCGGCGAGCCCCGACGTCACCACCAGGAGAAGTGCGCTTGTCGCGGACAGATTCCCCAGCGTCCCGGGCAGACGCACCACTGTGCACAGCACGAGAAATCCGCCGGCAAACACCATTCCACCCAGCCCCGCGATCGCCAGACCAGCGCTGTACAGGGCCCGACGATCGCTCGCTGGCACGACTGGGAGGCGTTCGAGCAGCAGCGTGCCCACGCCGAGGACGCCCACCATCGACAGCACGCTCATTGCTGCCACCAGCGCGGCGCCGACGCCCAACTGATCAGGTGCCAGGGTGTGGGCCGCCACCATCCAGAACACCAGCCCGATCAGAGCACTGCCGACCTGCGATCCCGTCAGCGAGGCGAAGATCCCGATCAGCTGCCGGGAGGGAACGATGCCCCGAACCGCGCTCACCGGGCCCATCCCGCTTCCCGCGCCTGCGGCATGGCCCGTTCTTCGATCGCCTGGACGTACATCCGCTCAATTCGCTCGACCACCGCGGTGGCAGTGAACATCCGGGCACGCTCGCGTCCTGCCGACCCCAATGCGTCTGCAGCGCGCGGGTCCTCGAGGATCGCAGAGATCGCGCGTGCCATCGCGGCCACATCGCCCGGCGGGAACAGCACACCGGTGACGCCGTCGACAACCAGTTCAGGGATGCCGCCCGAGGCCGCAGCGACCACCGGTTTACCCGCTGCCATTGCCTCGAGCACGACGGTCGGGCACGCATCCGGGCACACCGACGGGACTACCACCGCGCGTGCGCTCCTGATCAAGTCGATGATGTCGGTGTGCGGCAGCTCACCGAGATGGCGGGCACCAGGGGGAATCGTCGGCACGTAGTCCGCGGCCGACGGACCCGCAAGCAACAATGGCGGCGGGGTACTCAACCGCTGATACGAATCGAGCAGGGTGTGGACGCCCTTCTCCCGGCTCAGGGGCCCGACAAACACCAGAGGCCCCTTGGGCGCGCGTGCGGGATTGTCCTCGAGCAGCAGTGCGTCCGGAACGAAGTTCGGGACCACGTCGGTGATCACGCCGACGCCCTGGGGCCAGGTTGCGTTCTCGGGCGAGACGGCGTCGGCTATCGCGCCGCTGACCGCGGCGAACCGCGACACGCGTGTTGTCCTGCGGTGCGCGTACCACGCGTTCGCCGCAACCGTGACCGAGCCGCGGGCGGCACCGTAGTGCGAGGCCGCGCAGGACAGGCATCGCCGCAGAGATGGTCCCGTGCAGACGCTTTCACCGTGCTCCATGAAACCCACCGTCGCGCAGACATGGCTGCAGTCGTGCAATGTCATGACGACGGGCACCCCGCGACGCGTGGCGACCCCGAGTGCGCTGTTGACGATCCAGTTGTGGGCATGGATCACGTCGTATCGGTGACGTGACAGCTCCCGCCGAACTGCCCTGCTCACCGACGGATCGCCGATCGGTAACGCATAGGGTCGCGCCGGATCGCTGTACAGGCCGGGAAGGCGAGATGCCATGGACCGCACCCGGATGACACGGACACCCTCGCAAACCGACTCCGCGGGCGCCTCACCCGACGCCAGACCGAGCAGGGTGACGTCATGGTGCCGGGCGGCCAATGCCCTGGACAAGGACCAGACATGCCGCTCGGTGCCACCGGTCATCGGGGGCAGGAACTGGGCGAGCACGAGGACCCTCATACCGCACACTCGTGGTAGAGCCGGGCCAACTGTTCTGCGCAGGTATCCCAGGTGGGCAGCACTTTCGGGGCACTTCTCGGTGTTGCCGCCACGGCGAGGGCGGCGGCCGCGATCTGTTCGGGCGTGGACGTCAGTCCGATCGTGGTCACGAGGCCGGCCCTACCGAGCTCGGCCAGCCCGGAATTGTCAGCGACAAGAGCGTTCGTACCGGCACCGACAGCCTCCATGACGGCAACGGGGTGTGCTTCATAGTCGCTCAGAAGACAGAACACATCTGCCTCGACGAGAAGGCGTCCCAGGGCGGGCCGTTGGTCAGGGCCGAAGCAGCAGATGGAGACCCGGTCTTCGACGTTCAGTTCCCGTGCAATCAGCCGCAACTGGTTCTCGTAGGGTCCCGCACCGACCAGAACGAGTCGTGCATGTGGTTCTGCCGCAAGGATTTCGGGCAACGCACCCAGAATGCGATGGTGTCCCTTGTAACGCTCGAACCGGCCGACGGACACCAGCAGCGGATTTCCTTCTGGCACGGCCGCGGACGCTTCGATCGGCAGCGGCTCGCAGCCGTTCCGAATCAGCCGGATCAGGCTCGGGTCGATCCCGAGAACATCGGCAAACAGCCGGCGCTCGAACTCGCACACCGCGATCAATGCAACGGTAGATCGCAGCAGCGGTGCGAACAGCCGCCATTGCGCCGGTCGGATCGCCCTTCTCAGCCCGGACGAATGGCCACCGGTATGGAACGTCAGGACCGCCGGAATGCCGGCCCGACGGGCCGCCGCGAGTGCGGCGGGCGGAAGCAGAGTGTGCACGCCCTGTACGTGCACGATGTCGTAGCGTGGCCTGTCCGTCAGGTGCCGCAACAATCCCGGCGCCACGAAACAGTCTCCGGCGGACGGGAATGCGCGAAACCGCCGCATGTGGTAGTTCGGATGCGCCTCCTCCGCGGAGGGTCGCCCGGATCGATCGGCAGTCAGCACAGTCATGTCGAGCCCAGCCGCGCCCAGCCTGGTGCAGACTTCGTGAACGTGCGTTTCGACCCCGCCCATCGACGGAAGAACGTTGGCACTGACCATGGCGATTCGCAGAGTTGGTCGGCGTGACCGGATCACGGCGGACCTCCGCCCGTCGTCACGGACAGCGGGGAATCATGCTGCGCAGGGACGTGAACAGCCGAGGGATCATGCAGGATCTGATGCACTTGATCGATATCCACGGCGTATGCGCTCAGAACCGCACCCGAGATCGCTTCCGCGATGATCACGGCCACCACTGACGAGATGAGAACTCGGCTTCGAGGTACCCTGGCCACCCACCGGCCGAGGCATCTCAGGCCACGTAGTATCGGCGCGGGATTCACTATCGCGAATATGACTGCGGCCGTGAGGAATACCGGCGGCCCGAGCCACACGTGCGCATGCAGGAGTACGGTGGACGAGACACAGACAACTCCCACGCCGGCGGCGAACGTGAGCGAAGGGCCTGCCAGTTCTCGAAATGCTCTGGCCTTGACGGCCATTGCGGACTTGCCGCCGAAACGGCCAACGAGACCGACGGCGGCACCCGCAAGCAGCCCGATGAGGATCTGAACGGGTAACTGCGTGGGTCGCGACCGGCCGAGCCATCCGCTACGTTCGTGGTCCACGCCGAGCCCACTCAAGTCGTAGATGGTGACCGGACCGTGCCGGTACACGACCTCCATGCCTTCGACGTCATCGAACTTCGTCAACTCATCGAGAGTCAGCTGTCGGGAGTTCTCTGGCTCGCCCCAGAAATACAGACCGGCCAGCGGCAGGTCATCGGCAAGTCGACGATCGACATAGAGGTACCGCAGGTGCAACTGGCGGGCAGCCTCGGACTGCTCCGGACCCCACGAGTCGGAGAAGAAGAGTGAGACAACATCAACCACTCCGTTGGAGAACACCGGCCACATCCGGGACCCGTTGGCCAACAACGTCGCACTCACCCTGTCCGCGCCGATGTAGCTGCCGGCCGGCAGCCCAAACTCGGCCCAGCGCACCGCGGCCCTGGTCTCGGCATCCATCGACCGACCTTCGGCGGCGGGCAGGTACGGACCGGGCAGGCGGATGTCCGGCATCGTGCCCAGGAAGTAGCCGCCGACGAACAGCCCGGTCGCGAGCATGAGCGCTACCGGCCGGACGCGGACCACCGTTTCGTGCGGTTGACTCCGGGCCCACCTGACGACGCCGCCGGCAACCAGGAGGCTGAGCGGGAAGAAAAGAAAGTCGAACCCCCGGTCGGACAGCTCGCACCAACGTGGCACCACCCGTGCAGCAAGCAACAACGGGATACCGGCCGTCATGACCACGAGGAAGACAGGGGGCCGC
>CAMFLL010000017.1 GCA_945957405.1 uncultured Mycolicibacterium sp.
GCGCCACCGAGGCCGACTCCGCGGCCCTGGCCAGAACCGCGGCCATCGACGCCGTCGCCGCCATCCCGAAGCCGACCGTGGCTGCGGTCACCGGCTACGCCCTGGGCAGCGGGATGACCCTGGCGCTGGCGGCCGACTGGCGAGTCGCCGGCGACAACGTCAAGGTCGGCGCGACGGAGGTGTTGGCCGGCCTGATGCCAGGGGGCGGGGGATTGGCACGCCTGGCGCGCGTCGTCGGGAGCAGTCGTGCCAAGGAGATGGTGTACAGCGGCCGCTTCGTCGACGCCGAGGAGGCCAACGCGCTCGGCCTGCTCGACGAGCTGGTCGCCCCGGACGGGGTGTTCGACGGTGCGTACGCCTGGGCGAAGCGGTTCGTCGACGCGCCGCCGGCCGTGGTGGCCGCGGCCAAGGCCGTGATCGACGGCGGCCTCGGCGGGCGGGTCGGGGCCGACGACGAACGCAGGCGCTATGTCGAGGTGTTCGCCGCCAACCAGCGCCACGACACCAACAGTTAGGCTGCCCTCCATGACGAGCACAGATCCGGCCCCGAACCCGCACGCCACCGCGGAGCAGGTCGAGGCGGCCCTGAAAGACAGCAAGCTCGCCCAGGTGCTGTACCACGACTGGGAAGCGGAGACCTACGACGACAAGTGGTCGATCTCCTATGACCAGCGTTGCGTCGACTACGCCCGCGGCCGCTTCGATGGCATCGTTCCCGAGGAGGTGCAGCGCGAACTGCCCTACGACCGGGCCCTGGAACTAGGCTGCGGCACCGGGTTCTTCCTGCTCAACCTGATTCAGGCCGGCGTCGCGCGGCGCGGCTCGGTGACCGATCTCTCACCGGGCATGGTCAAGGTCGCCACCCGCAACGGCCAGGGGCTGGGCCTCGACATCGACGGCCGGGTCGCCGACGCCGAGGGCATCCCGTACGAGGACAACACCTTCGATCTCGTGGTCGGGCACGCCGTACTGCACCACATCCCCGATGTCGAACTGTCGTTGCGCGAGGTGGTGCGCGTGCTCAAGCCCGGCGGCCGGTTCGTCTTCGCCGGCGAACCGACCACGGTCGGCAACCGGTACGCCCGCGAGCTGTCCACACTGACCTGGCACGCCGCCACCACCATCACGAAACTGCCTGGCCTGCGCGGGTGGCGGCGCCCGCAGACCGAGCTCGACGAGTCCTCGCGGGCGGCGGCCCTGGAGGCCGTCGTCGACCTGCACACGTTCGAACCCGCCGATCTCGAGCGGATGGCGCGCAATGCCGGTGCCGTCCAGGTCGCCACCGCCAGTGAGGAGTTCACCGCCGCGATGCTCGGCTGGCCGGTGCGCACGTTCGAAGCCGCCGTCCCGCCCGGCAAGCTGGGCTGGGGCTGGGCCAGATTCGCGTTCGGAAGTTGGACCACCCTGAGTTGGGTCGACGCCAACATCTGGCGCCGCGTCGTGCCGAAGGGCTGGTTCTACAACGTCATGATCACCGGGGTAAAGCCGTCCTAGAGTTCACCCTCGACGACGTCGGCTACCTGACGTCCGATGAGGGCGGCGACGCGCTGGCCGATGTCGATGGGCTCATCGCCCACGCGGCAGGCGCGCAGCTAGCCGATATCGCCGCGGTCCGCACGCGCTACGGCGCGCGCGCCCCGATCCTGGTGGAGACGGTGCTGCTGCGGCGCAAGGCCGCGCCCAAGCTGCCCGGCACGCAGGGCTGGCTATTCACCGACGAGGCCTTACAGCAGTCGACCGCGGCCCCGGTGGCCGCCCACCGCGCGGCGCGCCTGGCCGGCCGGACGGTGCACGACGCGACGTGTTCGATCGGTACCGAACTGGCCGCCCTGCACCGCGGTGCGGCCGCAGTTGTGGGCAGTGATCTCGATCCGGTGCGCCTGGCGATGGCCCGGCACAACCTCGGGGGCGCCGTGGCGTTGTGCCGCGCCGACGCGTTGATGCCCATCACGCGCGACGACACCGTCGTCATCGCCGATCCGGCGCGGCGCAGCGGTGGCCGCAGGCGATTCGACCCGAGGGACTACAGCCCGCCGCTCGACGCGCTGCTCGCCGCGCACCGTGCCCGGCAACTCGTCGTGAAGTGCGCTCCGGGAATCGATTTCGACTCCCTGGCGCAGTTGGGCTTCGCCGGTGAGGTGGAGGTGACGTCGTGGGCGGGTTCGGTGCGCGAGGCCTGCCTGTGGCCGGCCGCCCTGACCGATCGCGGAATCACGCGCCGGGCAACCATCCTCGAGCGCGGCGAACAGGTCACCGATGCCGACCCCGACCACTGTCCCACGGGCAGACCCGGTCGCTGGATCGTCGACCCCGACGGTGCGGTGGTGCGCGCCGGCCTGGTCCGCCACTACGGCGCCCGCCACGGTCTGTGGCAGCTCGATCCCGACATCGCCTACCTGACCGGTGACACGCTGCCCGCCGGGGTGCGCGGCTTCGAAGTGCTCGAGGAGCTGGCGTTTCGGGAAAAGACCCTCCGGCAGGCGCTTTCAGCATTGGACTGTGGGCCGTTGGAGATTCTGGTCCGTGGCGTCGCGGTGGACCCCGACGAACTCCGCCGCCGGATGCGCACCCGCGGTGGCACCAGCCTCTCGGTGGTGCTCACCCGGATCGGGACCGGCACCGGCGCCCGCGCGACGGCGTTCATTTGCAGATCGTCCCGCTAGGCGCTGATTTCGCCGCTACGCTGCACATCCATGATGCGTACGGTGCTGGGCGCAGTGCTGACCGCCGGCATGCTGTTGAGCTTCCCGCCGGCGATGCCGACGGCCCTGGCCGCCGATCTGTGCGCACAGTTCGGCGGTGCCGTGGACGCCCCGGATCAGGGCGGATTGTGCCGCGTGCATGTGGCGAACGCGAGTTACACCTTGGACATGTCGTTCCCCGTGGATTTTCCCGACCAGCCTGCCATCGACGACTTCCTCAACCAGACCCGAGACGGTTTCCTCAACGTCGCCCAGACGCCCGACGCGGGGAACACGCCCTACGCGCTGGACATGAAGGCGTCGCTGTGGTCGTCCGACACCACCAGGTCGGTGGTGTTCGAGGTGTACCAGGATCTCGGCGGCGCCCACCCGACCACGTGGTATCAGTCGTTCAATTACGATCTGCCGCAGAAACGCGCTCTCACCTTCGATGACCTGTTCGCACCGGGTACCCAACCGCTGCAGGCGATTTTCCCCGTGGTCCAGCAGGCGCTGGCGGCCGAACTCGGCATTGCGGATCCCGTGTCGCCCAGCGATGGCCTCGACCCCTCGCACTACCGGAATTTCGCGATCACACCGGTCGACGTCATCTTCTTCTTCGATCGGGGTGAGCTCATGGCGGGCGCGGCCGGTGCGCACACCGTGTACGTGCCGCGCGCCGCGATACCGCCGCTGGCGGTCTAGTGCGCTACGACGCGTTCATCTCGTATTCGCATGCGGCCGACGGCAAGTTGGCGCCTGCGCTGCAGCGGGCCCTGCAGCGGATGGCCAAGCGGTGGTATCGCAGGCGGGCACTGGAGGTGTTCCGCGACGAGACCGGGCTGTCGGTCGACCCGCATCTGTGGGGCGCCATCGTCAAAGCCCTCGACGACGCCGAATGGTTCCTGTTGCTGACGTCGCCCGGTGCGGCCCGCTCGGAATGGGTGAACCGGGAGATCGAGCACTGGAAGGCGAACCGGCCACACGACCGGATTTTGCCGGTGCTCACCGACGGGCATTGGGAATGGGACTCGCGCACAGGTGATTTCACGCCTGACTCCGATGCCGTTCCGCCCGGGCTGCGCGGTGTCTTCACCGACGAGCCGCGCCACCTCGACCTGCGCTGGGCGCATGAGGAGACCGAGCTCGACCTGCACAACGGGCGGTTCCGGAATGCGATCGCCGAGATCGCGGCGCCGCTGCACGGATGCAGCAAGGACGAGATCGAGGGTGAGGACGTCCGTCAGCATCGGCGCACGGTCCGCATCGCCTGGTCGGCGGCCGCCATGCTGGCGGTGCTGGCGCTGGCGGCGGTGACCGGCGCCGGGTTCGCGGTCCGCAACGCGCACACCGCCGAGCAGCGTCGCGTCCAGGCCGTCGCCCAACGGCTCGCCGCGCAGAGCCAGACCGAGCTCGAGCGGCCCGATCTCGCATTTCTGTTGGCGGCGAACGGTTATCGCACCGATGCCACGCCGGCGACCGCGTCGGCGCTGCTGACCGCGGTTGCCGACCGCCCCGAGATCAAGATGCGGATCGACCCGACGGCTTCGGTGACGGCGGTCGCCACTTCCGCTGCCACGGATCGGATCTGGATCGGGACGACGGATGGCGTGGTAGCCAGCTACCGGTTCTCCGACGGCACCGAACTGGGCCGGACGCAAGGCGTTTTCGGCAGCGACATCGTCGCGATGGCACTGACCGGACCTGGTGCCGACACGGTGGTGGTCGCCGACGAGAAGTCGGTCACCACCCTGGACGCGGACTTGCGCCCGACCATCAAGCGATCCAGCCCGTCGATGATCCGCTCCCTGGCGGTCGACGCGCGCACCGGGCGAGTGGCCGCGGGCACCACGGAGGGCACGGTCATGGTGTGGCAGCCCGGTGAGCAGAAAGCGGGAGTGACCATCCAGGCCATACCGCCCCATCCGGATGTCCTGGACTGGGTGCCGGCCCTGGCGTGGACCGGCGACGACGGCCTGATCGCCACCGGGGTCAGCGGTATGGTCGTTCGCCTCGACGTCGCCGCGGCCGACCGGCCGGTCTGGGTGCAGTCGGCCGGCGGCAGCCGGATCGGGCGTTATGTCAGTGCGGTGACGGTGCTGGACGACGGCACGCTGGTCGGCGGCGGCAGTGACGGG
Organism: uncultured Mycolicibacterium sp.; assembly: GCA_945957405.1. Classification (GTDB taxonomy): domain Bacteria; phylum Actinomycetota; class Actinomycetes; order Mycobacteriales; family Mycobacteriaceae; genus Mycobacterium. Next base: position 4,820 of record CAMFLL010000017.1, read on the forward strand.
TCGATGCAGTTCTGGGACGCCCGTACCGGCGCGGTGCTCGGCGAGGAGTCGGGCGCTCATTTGGGAATGGTCCGCGGCGTCGTGGCCACGGGGGACTCCGCGGCCGCCGGATCTGTCGCATCGGTCGCCGAGGACGGCTACCTGATCTTCTGGGACCATGTGGCCAGGACCCCGCTGGCGGTCCCGCCGCCGGTTCGCGTCGCCGAACGGGTCGCGACATCGGTCGCCTGGGATCCGGCCGCCACCGGTTACGGTGTGGCGGGCACGCTTTCAGGTGGTGCGGTCCTGCTGGACTACAGTGCGGGCGCCCGACGGCCCATCGCCAAACCGGTGCCCGGCTGGGAACATGCACACGCCGTGGCGATCTCGCCCGCCGGCGACCGGCTTGCGGTGGTGCGCACCGTCTTGGACGGGACCACGCTCAGCAGCGAATTGACGCTGACCGATCCCCGTCAGCCGGACCCCGCCGCGCGATCCGTCCGGTTCCGGGGTGCCGTGAGCCGCGTCGCGTTCGCTGCCGACGGCAGGCGGGTGCTCGTGATGACGCTGGACGGTCATGTGGCCGCGTGGGACGGTGAGGCCGCCGAGGCCACCGTCACCGATGCGGCCCTCCCGGGCCAGTCGGATTATCAGCTCGCGGTCTCCTCGGACGGCGCCACCGTCGCCACCCGCGGCCTGTCGACCGTGGGCGACGCCGGCGCGGCGGCTCCCGTCCGGCTGTGGCGACTCGATGGCCTGCGGCTGACGCCGACGGGTGATGTCGAGGCGGGACAGTTCGCTCCCGGGCTGGTGTTCACCCCGGATGGCTCGCATCTGGTGATCGGTGGTGCGAACGCGGTGTGGATCCACCCCATGGCCGGCGGTGGCACCGTCACCATCGCGCTGCCCGATCAGGATGTCACCAATGCCGTCGGGGTGTCGCAGGACGGGACGACGATCGCGGTCGGGCTGTGGCACTCGGTGCGGCTCTTCGACCTCACCGGGCACCAGATCGGTGAGGATATGCGGGTGCCGGCCCTGGTCACCGCCCTGGCGTTCGTGCCCGGCGGCGACGAACTGGCCGCGGTATCTCAGGACGGCCGATTCCTGTTGTGGGACTTGACCACTCGCCAGCTGATGTCCACCACCAAACCGCTGGTCGCCGCCCGGCCGGCCAGCCCTGGGGACGCCACGTACACCAGCCTCGCGGTGGGGCGGGGGCTGGCGGTGACCGCATCGGTGGCAGAGGGCGAGCTGGTGCTGTGGTCGCTGGACCCCGGCGACTGGATCGCCGAAGGATGCCGCGTGCACCGGCGCGAACTCAACGACGCCGAGAAGGCTCGGTTCGGCCTCGAAGGATCGGCGCCGGTCTGCACGAACTAGCGGGCAATGGCGAATTCGGGTGTCGGTATCGTGTTTCCGGTGCGTATGACCTCGCTCGCCGCGGCGCTGACCGCCGGTGTCCTGATGATGTCGTCGGCCGCCGCTGCCTCGGCGGCGCCACCGAAGTGTGCTGATCTCGACGGCACCGTCGGGCCGGATCAGACCTGTCAGATATCCGTCGACGACCCGAACTACACCATGGACATCAGTTTCCCGGCCGGCTATCCGGACGCCAAGGGCCTGATCGACTATGTGCGTCAGACCCGCGACGGCTACCTGGCCATGGCAAAGGGTGGCGGCGGCCGCAATGCGCCGTACGCGTTGGAGATCAAGTCCACGGCATACAGCTCCGCGGTTCCGCCGCGTGGCACCCAGAGCGTGGTGCTCGAGACCTACGAGTCGATCGGTGGACCGCACCCGCAGAACTTCTACAAGACGTTCAACTGGGATCAGGGTTTCCGCAAGCCGATCACCATCGACACGTTGTGGGCCAAGGGATCCGAGCCCTATCCGGTGCTCTACCCGTTGGTGTCGGCCGAACTCGACAAGCAACTCGGCGTTCCGGGTCTGATGTCGCAAGCGGCGGGACTCGACCCGGCCAGCTACCAGAACTTCGCGATCACCAACGATTCGCTGATCTTCTTCTTCGGGCGCGGCGAAGTTCTTCCGGAACCGGCTGGTGCCGTTGCGGTGACGGTGCCACGCGGACCGGTCGATGCGATGATCGCGTAGCCCGGCTGTCGAGCGGGTTAATTTTCGACTGAACCCCGGTTCCTCGGGCTTGGCTTGTGCCATTGTCCCCACGTTGGGGTGCTGTCGCGGGTGTGCGCGGTGGCCGGGGAAAGGAACAGTCTGATGGGTAGCAAGAAAATCGTCGGCCGGGTGGGAACGCTGGCCTTGTTCTCCGGTGTCGGAGTGGCGCTCATGGGAGCAGCTCCCGCACAGGCGGCGCCGGTGGACAATCTCAAGCCGAACATCAGTGTGTCGGCCAACGGTAAGACCGTCGTGCACAGCGGGTCGGCCACGGCGAACTCGTCGGGTGCCGGGTCGATCGCCGTCGCGGTGGGCCGCGACAGCGTCGCCAACGCCACCGACGGCGTGAACAACCGCGCCGTCGTGGTCGGCCGGCAGAGCGTCGCCGATGCCGGTTTCGGCAACAGCAACACCGCCGTGATCTTCGGCAACGGTAACGAGGCCTCCGCGACGAACGGAAACGGTAACCGTGCGACCGTCATGGGCAATCAGAGCAAGGCGCGGGCCAGTTTCGGCAACGACAACACCGCATCGACACAGGGCAACGGCAGCAGCTCGCAGACCGGGTGTGTGGCCGCCGGCGCGGTCTGCAGCGCAAACACCGTCATCGTCCGGGGCAACGGCACCACGGCATTCACGCTGGGTGACAGTCTGACTGCCTCGAACGGCAACAACGTCAAGGTCACCGGCGACAACAGCCTGGCCGAGGTCGGCGGGTCCGGCAACAAGGTGACCGTCACGGGCGATTCCAGCGGCGGATTCATTGCGCTCGGCAGTGGCAACACACTCACGGTCAGCGGTGACCACCTGGCCGGGAACATCCCCACTGACTCTGGAGTGACTGTGACGTGCGTGACGGCGGGCACGCCGGGATGCACGTTCAACCCGTGAGCCTGGAGGTAGATCAACGCCTTGCCCTGATCGACGGCTACTTCGGGGTGAAGCTGTACACCTGACCGTCACTGGTGGCGGTCACCACGCGGCGGTCCCGGCCGATCGACACCCCGACCGGGAAGCCGGTGGCGTCCGGCAGCGGGTAGCTGTTGGCGGTCTTGCCGTCATGCGGGTTGAACGCCAACAGGGCAAGGCCGTCATCGTCTTTGGCAACGGTGTAGGCGATGTCCGGGCCGGCCTGGCTCGCCGTGGTCAGCGTCGCGACATCGCCACGCTTCCAGACGATCTCGCCGTGGTCGCCGGAGTCCTTGACACCCGTGAGCACGGCGCCGGGCCCGCCGCCGGCGACGATGGTGCCGTCAGGTGCGACCGTCGGCGGCGTCTGCGGCTGGAACTCCAGCGGCAGTGACCATTTCACCTTGCCGTCAGAGGCGTCGAGTGCCCAGAGCGCACCGTTGCGGCCGTTGACGTAGACGGTGTTGCCGTCCGCGGAGAGGACCGGGCTGGCCAGCACGCCGCCGGCGACGGCATCGCTGGTCCATTCGCGGGTCAGCAACGGCGTCTGGCCGGGCCGGTAGCCCAGGCCGATCAGGGTGGACTTCGGCGCCCCCGGCTGCCACAACCCGATGACCACGATCTTCGACGCCGGCGAGAACGCCGGTGCCGACGGCACCGGGCAGCGGGGCCGGGACTGCGCGCAGTCGGGCAGGCCGCGCTGGGCGTCGGTCGGATCGACGTTCTCGACCAGATCGACCGGGTTGCCCACCACGGTGCCGCGGTGGGCGTCGAACACCAGAACCTGACCCAGGTGTGTGACGACAAGCAGTTGCCCGGCGCCGAGCAGTCGCGGCGTCTGCGGCATCCCGATGACCTGCTGGCGCCACCGGATCCACTGGGTGGGCGGGAACGACACGATGGCCCCGGGCTGGCCGACATAGAGGTTGTCGACGCCGTCGAACATCGCCCCCGCGAAACCGCCGCCCTGAACCAGCCGCGTGCACCAGCGCTGGCGGCCGTTGTTGTCGTTCTCCCAGACCATCAGCGAGCAGCCCCCGCCGGTCTGCGCGTTGGCGGCCAGATAATCGCCGGAACCGAGCGCCACCGCGGCGTTCAGGTCACCCTTGACCGACCTGGTCCAGGCCGGTTCGAGGTCGGTGGCGCCCGCGGTGGGCGTGTAGCTGCTGTTGGCGGCGTCGCCGTACTGGGCGGGCCAGCCGAGCGATGGTGCGGCGTCCACCCAGGAGTCGGTGTTGCCGCAGCCGGCGATCAGGGTTGTCCCCAACAGAACGGCGGCCAGCGCGACGAATCGCCGAAGCACCAGTGTCGTTCCCTCCTGATCGTGGTGTCACGAGGGTAACCCGTCGCACCGAGGCGCTCGCGTAGGCTTTGCGGCCATGACGACGATGTGGGGTGCGCCGCTGCACAAGCGTTGGCGGGGGTCACGGCTGCGCGATCCGCGCCAGGCCGATTTCCTGACCGTTGCCTCGTTGAAGTGGGTACTTGCCAATCGCGCGTATACGCCGTGGTACCTGGTGCGTTACTTCCGTTTGCTCAAGTTCAAGCTGGCCAACCCGCACATCATCACCCGCGGCATGGTGTTCCTCGGCAAGGGTGTCGAGATCCAGGCGACGCCAGAGCTGTCACAGATGGAGATCGGTCGCTGGGTACACATCGGCGACAAGAACACCATCCGCTGCCACGAGGGATCCCTGCGGATCGGGGACAAGGTGGTGCTCGGCCGCGACAACGTCATCAACACCTATCTGGACATCGAGCTGGGCGACTCGGTGCTGATGGCCGACTGGTGTTACGTCTGCGATTTCGACCACAAGATGGACAACATCGACCTGCCGATCAAGGACCAGGGCATCGTCAAGGGCCCCGTGCGGATCGGGCCCGACACCTGGATCGCCACCAAGGTGACCGTCCTGCGCAACACCAGCGTCGGCCGGGGTTGTGTGCTCGGCGCGCACGCCGTGGTCAAGGGCGAGGTCCCCGACTACTCGATCGCGGTGGGCGCGCCGGCGAAGGTGGTCAAGAACCGGAAGCTGTCGTGGGAGTCGTCGGCCGCCCAGCGGGCCGAGCTGGCTGCGGCACTGGCCGATATCGAGCGCAAGAAAGCCGCCCGCTAACTGCACTCCCAGTCGATCCCGAAGGCATCGGCCAACGCTACTCGGCCCTTGTCGGTGACGGTCACGGCGCGATTGCGGGGCACGCGAGTCACCCATCCGGCCGCCACGAATCTCTCCTGGATGGCCCGTCCCAGCGCTCCGGCCAGGTGGTGGCGCTGTTCGGTCCAGTCGACGCAGTAGCGGATCAATGGCCTACGGCCCGAAGGTATTTCGATACCGGCATCGTCGAGGAAGTCCGCCGCCGTCGGTGCCAGTTCGTAGTGCACGTCATGGCCGGGGTTACTGAGCGCATCATGGCTGTCGCGGTCCGGGTCGTAGTGGCCGTCGCCACCGATGAGCACGCCATGGTCGAGCAGGCTGCCCATGACGGCGACGCCGAGGCGCCCCGCGAAATGGTCGTAGCAGGTGCGGGCCGAGCGCAGCCGCGCCGCGCGGGTGCCCTCCCGCAGCGATGTCACCGGGCGCGGCGGAGCCAGCCGCACCAGGTGTTCGAGTAGTTCGGCAACCTGCGGCCCGGCCAGTCGGTAGTAGCGGTGCCGGCCATGTGTCTCGACCCGCAGCAGTCCGGCGTCCGTCAGCTTGCCCAGGTGGCTGCTCGCGGTCGACCTGGTCACCCCCGCCTCGTCGGCCAGGACGCTGGCCGGCAGCGCGCGGCCGTCATCGAGTGCCAGCAGCACCTTGCACCGCGCCGGATCGGCGAACAGCGAGCCCAGCGCCGCGAGATCGGCGTCACCGCCCTCGGGTAGTTGCCGATCGGCGAGGTCACGCATGACACACCTCCCTGGTGGCCGCTCGGTCGGCCCGCTGCCGTCCGTGCACTCCGGCGAAGATGGCTGCCGCCGCGATGCTTTCCACCGCCGCGCCGGTGAGCACGGCCGTCCGCACGCCGTAGACCGCCAGCAGCGTCCCGAGCACCGCGATACCGACCGTGATACCCACCAACCGTGCCAAATTCACCACACCCGAGGCCAGCCCGGCGCGCGCAACCGGCACTGCAGTCATCGCGTGTCCGACGGCCGGGCCGGTGTTGAGCGCCAGCCCGGCACCGGTCAGGACGAACGCGGCCTCGAGCACCCAGAGGCCGGCCTGCGGGCCGACCATGCCGTACAGCGCCATCCCCGCACCCATGGCCAGCAGTCCGGCCGCCATCGGAATGCGGGGCCCAGTGTGTTCGGCCAAGGCCTTGACCAGCGGTATCAGCACCAGATACGTCACCGGCAGGGGAAGGAAGGCGACGGCCGTTGCCAGCGCGCTGTACCCGCGTTGCTGTTGGAAGGCCAGGCTGTTGACCAGCAGCAGCCCATAGGTGCCGAATGTCATCGCGAACGTGGCACCCAATGCGAGCACCAGCTGCCGATTGCCCAACAGGCTGCCAGGCAGCACCGGGTTCGGTACCCGCCGCTGCCACCAGGTGAACAGGGCACCGAACCCCAGGACCGACGCCGCCAGCGCCGTGGTGACGACCGCGCTCATCGTGTGGCCTTCGACCAGCACGACGGTCAGCGTGCCCAGGCTCGCGATGGCCAGCAGCTGCCCGGGGATGTCGATGCGGCCGGGCTGCGGGTCGCGGGATTCGGGCAGATACCGGTAGGACATCGCGATGGCCGCCGCGCCGACGGGCACGTTGAGCCAGAAGATGAACCGCCAGCCGGTGGTGTCGGTGAGGATGCCGCCGATCACCGGGCCGAGTGCCGCACTCGAGGCCGCAGCCATCGCCCAGGCCGCCGTCGCCCGTGCACGTCCCGCGGCGTCTGGGAACGCCGCCGAGGCGATGGCCAGGCCCTGCGGAAGCATCAGCGCCGCGCCGATGCCTTGCACGGCACGCCCGACGAGCAGGACCGGCAGTGTCGGTGCCGCGGCGCACACGAACGACGCCGCGACGAAGACGGTCAGGCCTATGCGCAGCACGCGTCGCCTGCCGAACCGGTCGCCGGCCGAACCGGCGGTCAGCAGCATGGCGGCGAATGTCACGTTGTAGGCGTCGGCCGTCCACTGGGCCGCGGAAGTCCCGCCGCCCAGGCCGTCGCGGATGGCCGGTAGCGCCAGGTTGACCGCGTTACTGTCGATCAGCCCGGCGAAAAGGCCCAGGTAGGCGGCGATCAGCGTGAGCGTTGTCGATCGGGGAGAAGCCATGACCGCACGTTATGGCCGAAATGCTTCGATGCTCATCGAAGCATTGTCAGAGCCGCGCCGCCGCCGCCCGGTCCGCCACCACCGTCACCCGAGGATGCAACTGCAGCACCGAGGCGGGCACCTCTGGGGTGACGGGTCCCGCGAACGCGGCCTGTAGCGCGGGTGCCTTGTGGGCCCCCATCGCCAGCAGCACTATCGCCCTGGCCCGGCCGATCGTGCCGAGACCCTGGGTGATGGCACGGGCCGGCACATCGGTCAGTTTCCCGTCGAAGAAGCGGGCGTTGTCGCGCCGGGTCTGCATCGACAGGTCGACGGTGCGGGCCGGCGAATCCAGCGGCGAACCGGGCTCGTTGAAGCCGAGATGCCCGTTGGCGCCGATGCCGGCGATCTGGACGTCGATACCGCCGAGCGCGGTGATGGCATCGTCGAGTGCGGCGGCCTCACGCTCCGGGTCGTCGGCGAGGCCGTCGGGCACCACGACGTCATCGCCGTCGACGCCGAGCGGTTCGGCGATCACGTCCTTGACGTAGGTGGCGTAGCTGCGCGGATCGCCGGAGCCCAGACCGACGTACTCGTCGAGGGCCACCAGAACGGCGGTCCGCAGGTCGATTTCGCCGCGCTGCGACCGGCGGGCCAGCTCACGGTAGAGGCGGAGCGGTGTCGCGCCGGTGGCCACCCCGATGCGGGGCAGTTCGCCCGGCAGCGCGGCGAGCACGGCATCGGCGGCGACGTCCCCGAAGCTCGTCTGGTCCACCACCCGCAGGCGCGGGGCACCTGTTTCGTTCGTCATCCTGACTCCCCTCGGGACACGTTGCGCCGCAACGTGTCATGCCGTTCGGCTGCGTCCGCCCAGAAGCCGGCCCATTGGGGCCGGGGTGCGACGCGGCGCGTATCCGCGACGCGGGTGATGTGGCAACCCTGCGACGAGGCGGCCAGCAGTGCCGCGCCGATCGCCGAGTGATCGGTGGTGCCGACGTCGACCACCACCTCGCGCCCGGTCGCATCGGCGAGGTCCTGCCACATCAGCGGACTCGTCGAAGCGCCACCGCCCAGCAGCAGCGGACCGCGCCTGCCCGTCGACGCCGCGAGAATCTCCACGCAGCGGCGCAGTTCGGTCACGATACCGGTCAACAGTGCCCGGCCGACATGTGCTGGTCCCATGCCCAGGGTCAGCCCGTGCAGCGTCCCGGTCAGCATGGGGTCCCACAGAGCACCCTGTTCGCCGGGGTTGAGGTAGGGCAGGAACACCGGTGCGTCGGGAGCCTGCACCGTGGCCGCCAGCTCGAGCAGTTCGGCGGGCCCGGTCAGCCCGAGCAGGGTTGCGATGCCGTCGATCGCCGAACCCATTGCCAGCAGGTCCATTTCGAGGCCCCAGCCGGGGCCTGCCAGCGGGGTGACCAGGAAGCGGCGGTGGACATCCCGGGCGGGCGTGTCCGACACGCCCAGCACGATGGCGCTGGTGCCCGCGATCACCGCGGCGTCACCATGTGTGATCGCGCCCAACCCGAGCGCCCCGAGGACCGAGTCGGCGGCGCCCAGCACCACCGGTAGATCGTCTGCTCGGCCCCAGCGGGCGAGCCACGCCGGTGCGATCGGCGTGGCGGTATCCGGCGGCGCGATCGCCGGCATCGCACCCATGCCGGCGGCGCGGATCAAATCGGTATTCCAACAACCGGTTTCGAGATCGAACACGCCGCTTCCTGCGGCGGTGCTCGGGTCGGTGATCAGCCGGCCCGTCAGGTGGGCGTGTAGGGCGTCCTTGGCTCCCACCGCCGTCGAACCGGCGCGGCCCAGCGCGCGCAACCGGTTGTGCATGGGCGCCAGATACCTGCCGTCGACGCGTTGTCCGGTGATGCGGTACAGCGCGTCATCCCCGACGGCGTCGCGCAGCGCGTCGGCCTCCGGTTCGGCGCGGGCGTCCTGCCAGGTGATGGCGGGCCCGACGGGTTGTCCCCGCGCGTCGAGTTCCACCAGGGTCGGCAGCATCCCCGACAGGCCGACCGCCGTCCACGACGCCGGCGGGACGTCCGCCGCGAGCTGGTCGAGCGCCTGCCGCAGGGCCGCCCACCAGTGGGTCGGATCCTGTTCGGCGGCACCGGGTTCGGGGCTATCGGTGGGATAGCTGTGGCGTGCGCTCGCCCGGGTGCGACCGTCGGCGTCCAGCGCCACGACCTTCAACGCCGAGGTGCCGAGGTCGATGCCGAGATACACCGGTGGGTCTGCGGTCACGGCTGGTGGGCCACCGTTCGGGTCCGGGCGACAACCGACAGGGCGTCCGCCGCGGCGTTCAGGGTTTCGTCGATGTCGTGGTCGTCGTGGACCAGGGACACGAAGAGATTCTCGAACTGCAGCGGGTGGAACAGCACACCGCGGATGACCATCTCCTCGTACCAGCGGGTGAACAGGTCCTCGTTGGCGTGCGCGACGGCGTCGCGCCAGTTGCGGATGGGGCCGTCGGCGAACCACAGCTGGAACACCGTGCCGAGACCCTCGACGTAGGCGTCGAGACCGCGTTCGGCGGCCAGGGTGGCCAGCCCGTCGGCGAGCCGGAAGCCCAGTGCCCGTTGCCGTTCGTACAGGCCGGGTTCGGCCAGCACGTCCATGGTGGCGGCGACGGCGGCACACTGGACGGTGTTGGCGTTGTAGGTTCCCGAATGCGAGTACACGCCGTCGGCGACCAGGCGCATGGCGTCGACGGTGCCGCCCACCGCCGCCACCGGGAAGCCGCCGCCGAGCCCCTTGGCCAGGGTGGTCAGGTCGGGCAGCACACCGAACCATTCCTGCGCGCCGCCGCGGGCGAATCTGAAACCGGTGATCACCTCGTCGAAGATCAGCAGGGCGCCGTGTTTACGGGTCTCGCTGCGCAGCAGCTCGAGGTACCCGGGTTCGGGCAGGATGCAACCGGTGTTGAACACCGCGGGCTCGGTCAGCACCGCGGCCACCTCCTCGCCGCGGGAATCCATCAGCCGGACAAAGCTTTCCGGGTCGTTCCAGGTGAGCACCTCCAGCGTGCCCTCCAATTCGGCCGGGACACCGGGCCCCATCGCCACCGGGCGCGGATGATCGGCTGGGCCGGCCAGCGCCAGGTCGACGTGGTTGGACCAGTACACGGTGTCCTGCCAGCCGTGGTAGTGCCCCTCGAACCGCACGATCAGCCGGCGGCCGGTGGTGGCGCGCGCCAGCCGCACCGCGGTGCCGACGGCCTCGGACCCCGAATTGGTGAACCGCACCTGCTCGATGCCCGGAACCGCGGCGACCACCTTCTCGGCGGCTTCGACCTCCAGGTCGTACGGCAGCCCGAAGCAGGTGCCCAGATCGGTGACCGCCCGTGTGACCGCCTCGGTGACCGCCGGGTGCCGATGCCCGAGAATCATCGGCCCGAGCCCCAGCAGGTAGTCGATGTAGGTGTTGCCGTCCACATCGGTCAGGCGCGAACCGGTGCCGTCTCGCATGAACAGGGGATAGGGCTTCCACCCGTTGCGGGGCAGGCGCGCGGTCGAACCCGCGCCACCCGGAACGGTTCGTTTGGCGCGTTCGAACAGCGCGCGGGTGGTGGGCGTGCGATCGGCGAACGCCTCGGCGAAGGACATCGAATTCCTCTCGGGCCAGTGTGTTGGGAGTCGGGGACGGGCCGGCGGGCTACCGCGACGGCACGGTCGCCCCGATCAGGGTCTCGACGGTGCGGCGCAGGATCTCGGCGGACGCGACCACATCGGGGATGGACACCCACTCGTCGGCGGCGTGGTAGTTACCCCCCTCGGGGCCGAACAGCACCGTCGGGATCCCGGCGCTCTGCAGCAGCGCGGCGTCGGTCCACGCGTTGAGACCCGTGATGGTGGCCCTGGTGCCGTTGACCGCTTCGGTGGCATCGGCCAGCGCGGTCAGCAGCGCCTCGTTACCTTCCCCGGTGAACGGATCGCGATCCAGCCGCACCCGCACCTCACCGGAGAACCGCGGCTCGTCTTTCTTGATCTCGTCGAAAATCGCCTCGATCTCGGCGACCCGGTCGGCCAGGGTCTCGCCGGGTTGTGTGCCGATCTCGATACCGAGCACCACCTCGTTGGGGTAGGTGGCGTAGTCGGTGCCGCCGTGGATGGTGCCGGTGTGGAACACCGTGCGGCCGTTCTTCGGATCGGGGTTTGGTGTCCAGACGGTCTTGTCGATCTTGTGCAGGCGGGTGATCACCTCGGCCATGTGCACGATCGCGTCGACGCCCTTCTCCGGCGCCGAACCGTGAGCAGGCACACCGTGCACCACGATGTCGATCCAGCCGAAACCCTGGTGCTCACTGAAAATCAGATGCGACCCTTCGGGTTCCAGCTCGATGGCGAGGTCGATCTCGTGAGCGTGGTTGGCCACCAGATGCTCGGTACCGATGCTGATGCCCTCCTCGTCGATGGCGAGCACCACCAGCACGTTGCCGGCCAACTGCGCACCGGACCGGACGAGGTCGGCGGCGGCCAGCATGGCGGCCGCGCAGCCGCCCTTGTCGTCGGCCACGCCGAGGCCGACCATGCGGTCGCCGTCGATGACGGGCTGCAGCGCGCGCTCGACCCAGTTGGCGTACCCGACGGTGTCGCTGTGGGCGGTCAGGCAGATGGTCGGCCCTGGTGTCGAGCCGCGCAGCCAGGCAAGCACATTCGGCCGGCCCGGTTCGACCTCCTCCAGGGTGACGTCGAGGCCGGCGGCGGTCAGCCACCGCTGCATGTATCTGGCCACCTCACCCTCGCCGGCGCCGCCCTTGATGAGCCACGGCGTCACCGAGTCGATGCGGACCATGTCCTGCAGCAGTGCGACGGTCTCTTCTCGGCTGATCGTCATGGGGTGCTCTCCTGTTCGGTTTCGGTTGCCTGGTCTGCCGCGAAATGGCATGCCACGGCGTGATCTGCGGTGGTCGACCGCAGTCGGGGATCTTCGGTACGGCACCGGTCGGGTTGACCGAGCGCACGGTGCAGCGGGCAGCGGGGTGCGAAGCGGCACCCGGTGATGACGGCCGTCGGGTTGGGCGGCTCACCCGTCAGCAGTGGCCGCGGGCCGGTGCGCGTGCCACCGAGCCTCGGCATCACATCGACCAGCGCGCGGGTGTACGGGTGCAGGGGGTTGCCGATGACGTCGGCGGCGGCGCCCTGTTCCACCACCCGGCCGAGGTAGAGCACGGCCACCCGGTCGGCGAACACCCCGGCCAGCGCCAGGTCGTGGGTGATGAACAGCGTTGCGATGCCGAGTCGTTCGCGTAGGTCGAGCAGCACACGCAGCACACCGGCGCGCAGTGACACGTCGAGCATGGACACCGGTTCGTCGGCCACCAGCAGCCGAGGCTCGATGGCCAGCGCCGCCGCGATCGCGACCCGTTGACGTTGACCGCCGGAGAGTTGGAACATCCGGCGGCCGGCCACCGAGGCCGCGGGCCGCAGCCCGCACGACTCCAGTGCCGTGACCGCTGCGGCCCGCTGCGCCGTACGGTCGAGGTCGTCACGGTGGATCTTCAGGCCCGCCATGACGACGTCGAGCGCGGTCGCGTTGACGGGCAGGCTCTCGAAGGGGTCCTGGAAGATCATCTGGAACTCGCGTCGGAGTCGGCGCAGCCTGCGGCCGGTGAATCCGGTGACGTCGACGCCCTCGATGGACACCGACCCCGACGTGACATCCTGCAACCGCATGATGGTGCGGGCGATCGTCGTCTTGCCACATCCCGATTCGCCGACCAGCGCCAGGATCTCGCGCTCCCGGATGGTGAGATCGACGCCGTCGACGGCGCGTGCGATGAGCCGGGTGCGACCATGCCGCACCGGGAAGTGCACCTGCAGGTCGCGCACCTCGGCGATGGTCGGCGCGGTCATGTCGCCAGCTCCACGCGTTCGCCGAGCAGGTGGCAGGCGGCGGTGTGGGACGCGGTACGGGACAGGGAGTGGGGCGACGACTCCTGCACGGGACGCAGCACCGGGTCGTCGGTGTGGCACTGCGCCTCGGCCAGCACGCATCGCTCGTGGAACCGGCAACCACCCGGCGGGTGCGCGAGATCCGGTGGGCTGCCCGGTATCCCGCTGATCGCGGCGTGGCCGGCCTCGGGCCTGGGGAAGCAGTCCAGCAGCCTGCGGGTGTAGGGATGCGCGGCGGTTCCGGACAGCACCGCAGAGGCCGGGCCGGATTCCACGATGCGGCCGGCATACATCACCGCGGCGCGGTCGCACAGCTCGCCGAGCACCGTCAGGTCGTGCGAGATGATCAACATCGCCAACCCCAGATCGTCGGCCAGGCGCCGGATCAGTTCGAGGATCTGGGCCTGGGTCATCACATCCAGGGCGGTGGTGGGTTCATCGGCGATCACCATGTCGGGATCGCAGGCCAGCGCCATGGCGATCATCGCGCGCTGTTTCATGCCACCGGAGAACTGGTGGGGATAGTCGGCGGCCCGCCCCGGTGCGATCCCCACCGACGCGAGCAGTTCGCGCACCCGGTCCCGGACGGCGCGCCGGGAACGGTCCGGATGGTGGGCGTGGATGGCCTCGGCGATCTGAGCCCCCATCGTCATCACGGGGTTGAAGCCGTTCATGGCTCCCTGGAACACGATCGACAACCGGCGCCAGCGCAGCTTCTGCAGGTGGTCCTCGTCGGCGGTCAGCAGGTCGACGTCGCCGAAGCGCAGCGATGCCGCGCCGACCTCGGTGCCACGGGGCAGCAGGCGCGCCACAGCGAGCGCCAATGTGCTCTTACCGCAGCCCGATTCGCCCGCCAGGCCCACCACTTCACCTGGATCGACGTCCAGGTCGACGCCGTCGACGGCGCGCACGGTGTCGGCACCGGCGTGGTAGGTGACGCTCAGGTCGCGGATCTGAAGCAGTGTCATTGCACCGCCGCCAGTTTGGGGTTGAGGATGCGTTCCAGGCTCTGGCCCACCATCGAGAAGGCCAGCACCACCACCACGATCCCGATACCGGGTGGCAGGAAATACCACCAGTACCCATTGCCCACCGCGCCGGAGACGAAGGCGTTGTGCAGGATCTGGCCCCACGAGGTGCGGGACGGATCACCGAGTCCGAGGAACGACAGGGTGGCCTCGGCGAGGATGGAGCCCGCGATCACCAGAACCGCATTGGCGATCACCAGTGCCAGGACGCCGGGCAGGATCAGCTGCCACAGGATGGCAGGTGAGGTCAGGCCGACCGTACGGGCGCGCGCCACCACCTCGCGTTCCCGCAGGGCCAGCGCCTGGGACCGGACGATGCGCGCGGTGCTGGGCCAGCTGGTGATCGCGATGACGAAGACGATCATCGGCAGGCTCTGGCCCACGATCGCCCCGAGCGCGATCATCAACGGAAGGCTGGGCAGCACCAGGAAGAAATCGGTGATGCGCATCAGCACGGCATCGACGACGCCGGTGAACCAGCCGGCCAGCACACCGACGATGGTGCCGATCAGAACGGTGAAAAGTGTGGCGGCCAGCCCGATCTGCAGTGACACCGAGGTACCGGCGAGCACCTGCCGGAAGATGTCGCGGCCCAGCTCATCGGTGCCCAGCCAGTGGGCGGTGGTGGGGCCCTGCAGGATCCCGGCCCGCGAGTCGGCCACCGCCCCCCGGTCGAACGGCGCCAGCAGCGGACCCGCCACCGCGATGACCACCACCGCGGCAGCCATCAGGAGGCCGACGCGGCCCATGCGGTCGTGCCAGAGTTCGCGCGCCGCCGCGCGCCAACCGGTGGTGACCGGCAGCGCGGGCTGCGCCGGATCGGGGAGTGGTTCGAAGGTGCTCATGTCAACCGCACCCGGGGATCGAGCCGACGGTAGATCACGTCGCTCGCGAAGTTGGCCAGCACCACCACCACCGCGAAGATCAGGAAACAGGCCTCCATGACGGGGTAGTCGCGCCGCACCACCGACAGGTAGATCAGCTGACCCATCCCCGGCCAGGAGAACACCGTCTCCACCTGGATGGTGCCGCCCACCAGTGCGCTGGCGTACAACGTCGTGGCGGTGACCACCGGGAGCAGGGCGTTGCGCACGCCGTGCCGCCAGAGCACGCGACGGGGACTGAGCCCCTTGGCGCGCGCGGTGGTCATGTAGTCCTCCGACAGGGTGGCCAGCAGTGAGCTCCGGGTGATCAGCACGAACTGCGCGATGTCGACGAGCACCATCGCCAGCGTTGGTAACACCAGGTGCCGGGCCAGGTCGGAGATTTCGCTGAAGATCGTGGGATACAGGGCATCTGCGGTGTACATACCTGCGATCGGCAGCCAGCCGAGCACCACCGCGAACACGAAGATCATCAGCATGCCCACCCAGAACGTCGGCAGACTCCAGAACACCAGCGATCCGATGACCAGGCCGCCGTCGGTGCGCGTACCGCGGCGTGATGCCGCATAGACCCCGATCAGGATGCCCAGGACCACCACCAGCACCGTCGACACGGTGACCAGGATCATGGTGTTGCCGAGCGCTTTGAGCACAATGGGTCCGACCGGCGCCGAATACGTGTAGGAGTAACCGAGGTCGCCGTGCGCCAGATTGCCGACATAGGTGATGAACTGGTGCGTCAGTGACCGGTCGAATCCGTAGTACGCGCGCAACCGTTCGACCGCGGCCGCGTCGAGGTGTTGGCCGCGGGCGATGTGGGTGACCGGATCTCCCGGCATCAGATGGAAGATCACGAAGTTGGTGGCGAGTACGGCGATCAGCGTCAGCACAAGGTAGATGAGTTTCTGTCCGAGGTAACGCAGCATGGATGTGCGGCCAGAACCTCAGGCCGGTTTGACGTCGAGGTAGTTGACGCGCGGGAAGTTGAGGATCATGCCCCCGGTGATCGGCTTCCAGTCCGTCCAGGTGTTCGAGCGCGTGGCCGTCAGCTTCTTCTGGTACCACATCACGATGTACGGGCACGCCGCGTAGTGCAGGGCCTGCATCTCCTGCACCAGCTTGACGCGCGCCGCCTTGTCGGTGGTGGTGGACTGCTGGTTGTAGAGCTCGTCGTAGCGGGGATCGGTCCAGTAGGTGTCGTTGTTGCCGCCGATCTGGTCGGTGGTCGCGATGCCCAGCAGATACGACGGGTCATACAGGGCCGAGTCCCAGCCCCAGACCATGATGTCGAAGTCGGGCCCGTCGGCGTTGAACACCGTGGCGCCCATGCTGTCGGCGTCGGTGGTCGACAGTTTCAGGTTGACCCCGACGGCCTTGGCGGCGGTGACGAACAGTTGCGCGGCCTTGACGTCGACCGCGGTGTCTGCGATCACCAGGATCCGGAAATCAAGGGGCGCACCGTCTTTGGACAGTCTGGTGCCGTCAGGATTGCGTGCGGTGTACCCGGCCTGATCCAGCAGCGTGTTGGCCTTGGCGGGGTTGTTGTCGAGGACCGCGTCGGGGCCCGGGGCGAAATGAAAGTCGCCGAATGCCGGCGGCAGCAGGTCTGCGCCGGGTTGACCGTATCCGGCCAGCGCCAGTTCGACGAGCTGCTGGCGGCTGACCGCACACGACAGTGCCTGGCGGACGGTCTGGTCCAGCAGCAGCTTGTTCCCCTTGGAGTTCGCCTCGGTCGAACAGTTGAACCCGATCATGTGGAACGAGAACGATTCGAGTTCTTCGGGTTTGACGTCGGCAGCGTCCTTGAGGCCGCCGTAGATGGTCGGCGGGATCTCCGCGACGATGTCGACGTCACCGGTCTTGAGTGCCTGCGTGACGATGTCGTCACTGCCGAACTTGGTCCAGGTGACCTTCTGGGCGGCGGGTTTGGTGCCCCACCAGTCGTCGTTGCGGACGACGGTGGCCACGCTGCCCTTGTTCCAGGAGTCGTACTTGAACGGTCCGGTGCCGACCGGTTTGTCGTTGGCGAAGTTGGGCAGGTCGTCCTTGGAGATGGGCTCCCACAGGTGTTTCGGCGCGATCGGCATGATGACCGCCGGATCGAGCGTCTGCGGCTGGGAGTAGGTGAGCCGGACCTGGTTGTCGCCGACCTTGGTGACGTCGGTGAGTTCCTTGAAGTAGGCGCCGTAGGTGCCGTAGTCGTTGTCGCGGACCATCAGGAAGGTGAAGACGACGTCGTCGGCGGTGAAATCGGTGCCGTCCTGCCATTTGACGCCGTCGCGCAGCGTGTAGGTGAACGTCTTACCGTCACTGACATCGACTTTGGTGGCCAGCGATGGCTGGATGTTGAGGTCGGCGTCGTAGTCCATCAGCTTGTCGTAGATCAGCTGCAGCACGTCGTAGGACTGCGTGGAGAACGCCGTGAACGGGTTCAGCGAGTCGATGTCGGTGGTGGACCCGACCCGCAGCACTGTGCTCGTGGCGGTCTCGGGCGCGCAGGCGGCCAGCGCTGCCGCACCGCCGAGCGCAAGGGTGACCACCGCAGACGTCCGGAAGAACGTCCGCCGATCCATTTCCACCATTGATATCTCCTTCCCCGGCCACTGTGTATACACAGTATTGTGAGTGTGACGTGTTTTCGCGTCATATCGAACGCGTTTCGGGAAAATTTCGTAACCTGTGCAGGTCAGGAGTTATAGGACCGAGCTGCATAGTTAGTATGCTCAGTTCGGGGGCACGAGGTTCGTCGGCACTGCGACCGGGAGGGCGTGATGGCAGAAGCCAAGGGCAGCGCGGCGGCCTCGAATGACCGCAAGTTGCGATATCAGCAGGTGCAGGAGCTGGTGCTCAGCATTGTCGCCGAGCAGGGCCTGCAGCCCGGCGACCGTCTCCCGTCGACCACCGAACTCGCCGAGATCGCCGATGTCAGCACCATCTCGGTGCGCCGCGCGCTTGACGAACTGGAACGGGACGGCCGGATCCGCAGGCATCAGGGACTGGGCACCTTCGTCGCCGAACCACGCATCGCCAGCGATCCCACGCGTCCCGGTGAACTGCTGCAGACGCTCATCGACAGCGTGGGCAGGCCGACGACGGTCACCACCGCGCTCATCACGGTCTCGGTGGGACTGCCGAGTTCCACCATCGCCAGCGCACTGGGCGTCGACGCGGGCCAGCCCGTCTGGGACATCTGGCGCCGGCGCAGCATCGAGGGCACGGACGGCAACGCCGACCGTATCCTCGAACGCGCCGTGCTGCCGCTGAGCCGCGTGCCCGCCATCGACCGCGACGCGCTGGCCAAGGGCGAGTCCCTGTACCGCTTCCTCGAACGGCGCTACGGCCTCACCGACGAGTACACCGAGCAGGCCTTCGAGGTGGACACCCCGAACGGCTGGGAGGCCGAGCAGCTGGCACTGGGGCAGGGCCATCCCGTAGTGCGGATCCGGGGAGTCAGCTTCGACAGCGCGGGATACGCCTTCGACTGCTTCGAACAGTGCTATCGCGCAACCAAGTTCACGTTCTACACATCCGGTCAGACCCGGCACCGGATTCTGGGCCCCACCGAACTGTCGAACTGGTCGGTGTCACCGCTGGCCGACCCTGAATAGCGCCCGCAGTGCTCTCAGCCGTACTCGGGCAGCGGCCGTTCCACGATCGGCTGCCTGGCGTGCGGTTGTCGTTCGGCGCGTTTGGCGGCCAGATACACCCCGGCGGTGTCGGCGGCCACGGTCGGCCAGGAGAACTCGGCCGTCAGGCGCTCCCTGGCCGCCAGTGCCCGCTGTTGTGCGGCGGCCGGATCGTCGAGCACGGCGCGCACCGCGGCGGCCAGCGCCGCCACATCACGCGGTGGGCAGGACATCCCGGTCTGCCCGCTGATCACGGCCTCGCCGAGGCCACCGACATCGGAGGTCACCAGGGGCGTGCCGGTGGCCGCGGCTTCCAGGGCCACGATGCCGAACGGCTCGTAATGCGACGGGAGCACCGCGGCGTCGGCGCGGTGTAGCAGTGCGACCAGGCCGGCATGGTCGACGCGACCGACGAATTCGGTTGCCTTGAGCACCTTGTGCTTTCGGGCCTGTTCGATCAGCCACTCGCGTTGCGTTCCGTCGCCGGCGATGGTCAGCGTGGTACCGGGATGGGTGCGACGGATCCTCGGCAGTGCCGCGATGGCGTCGTGCACCCCCTTCTCGTACTCGAGCCGGCCCAGATACAGCAGTTCGGCAGGCCCCGGGTGTGTACGTCGCATCGCGAACGGCCAACCGTCGGTGTCGATACCGTTCGGGATGATCGTGACGTCGGACAGGTCGGGGCCGAACAGTGCGGTGATCTCGTCCCGCATCGACGTCGAACACGTGATCAGCGAATCGGATTCGCGCACCAACCACGACTCCACCGCGTGCACCTGTCGGCTGATCTGCCCCGCCACCCACCCGGAGTGGCGGCCCGCCTCGGTGGCGTGGATGGTGGAAACCAGCGGTACGTCGAAGTATTCGGCCAGTGCGATCGCGGGATGGGCCACCAGCCAGTCGTGCGCGTGCACCACATCGGGCCGCCAGCCGTCCAGCCGCAGACCGGCGCGCACCATCGAATGGCCCATGGCCAGCGTCCACGCCATCATGTCGGCGCCGAAGGTGAATTCGTGGGGATCGTGTGCCGCGGCCACGATCCGGACACCCTCGGCGCACTCATCGGTGGTGGGATGGGTGCTCGGGTCGGTGTCGGTGGGGCGACGCGACAGCACCACGATCTCGTGACCGGCAGCAGCCAGGTCGGTGGCCAGGTGATGGACATGCCTGCCCAGGCCGCCGATCACCACCGGGGGGTACTCCCACGACACCATCAGGATCTTCATGGCTGTGGCAGTCTTCCCGGGAGCCTTCGCGCGTCCAGCGCGCCGAACAGGCCGTCGGCGCGGTTCCAGCCCTCGGCCAGCCGGACCGCTGCCTCGCGCCGCCCGGCGGCCAGCGTGCCGGCGATCTCGCGCGTGGCGTGCGCGTGCAGGTGGGCCCGGTAGCGCGCGTAGTCGGCCGCGGAATCCTTACTGACCATGAACGGCCAGTCGGAGGACACCGTCAACAGTGTCTCGCGCAGGATCTGATCGGCGACAAAGTCCCGCGGCGGAGCGGCCCCCACATGGGCGCCCTGTTCGAATGCCTTGTCGACGGTGGCCAGTGCGGTGTCGACCACCTCGGTGTTCAACTGCACCAGGTCGGCCACCTTCTCGCCGGACCAGACCTGCCAGTCCTTGCCGGAACCCCAAGAGCTGGGCGGCAATTCGACGGCGGTGCCGACGAAGCCGCGGGCCACGGCGTCGCTGAGCGTGCCGACCTGGATACCGGCTTCGGGCAGTGCGCGCAGCACCCGTTCCAGCCACACCGGACCCTCGTACCACCAGTGTCCGAACAGTTCGGTGTCGAACGCGGCCACCACGTGCGCGGGCCTGCCGATGCGGGCGCTCTCGCTGACCAGACGCCGTCGGATCACCTCGACGAAGTCGGCGACGTGCGTGTCCACCGCGGCGTCGGCGCGTAGCGGGTCGTACGGCGCCTTGTCCTGCGACGGCACATTGCGCCCGGTGACCCGCGCCGGCTTGAGTCCGGTGGTGTGGTCGTAGGTGTGGAAGTCGCGATAGGCGGCATGGCCCGGGTATCCCGATTTCGGTGACCACACGCGGTAGCTCACCTGCAGATCGCGACCGAACGCGACGACCTTTCCATCGGCGGGGCCGGTCCCCACCGGCCGGCCCAGTGCGGTGTCGCCGTGCAGCGAGGGGCCGTCGACCATGAAGTGCCCGACGCCTGCGGCCGCATAACCCGCTTCCATGCCGGGGGCGTAGGCACATTCGGGCGCCCAGATCCCCACCGGCGTGTGGCCGAATCGTGCGGCGGCGTCGGCCAGCCCTTCGCGCAGCGCGAATTCCCGCAGCCGGGGATGCAACAGCGGCTGGAACGGATGGGCGAGCGGGCCGCCCAGCAGTTCGACGGTGCCCGCGTCGATCAGCCCCCGCAGCAGGGGGCTGGCCCCGTGGCGCCACAGCGTCTCAAAATCCTGGACCGCTCTCGACGCTTCGTCGAGCTCACGGAAACCGAACGCGCGCAACGGTTCCGAAGTCAGTGTGGTGGCCTCGAGGGCGCGCAGCCGCCAGTTCGCGAGCCAGTGGTGCATGCCGTCGAGGCAGTAGGGGTCGTCGAGCTGGGCGGTGACCACCGGCGTCATACCGAGCGTGATCAGCCCGCGCCGGTCCTCGGCGGCCAGGGTGCGCAGCACCCGGATGATCGGCAGATAGGCCGCCGACCATGACTGGTAGAGCCATTCCTCACCGACCGGCCACCTGCCGTGGTGCGCCAGCCACGGCAGGTGCGTGTGCAGCACCAGGCTGAAAAGCCCCGGCACGGGGGCGTTCTCGGTCACGGCCGGACCGCGATCGCGACCAGGTCGAGGCTGTCGTCGATGTCCCGCTGCGCGTCGGTCAGCAGATCGAAGTCGTCGGTGCGCACGCCCGCGACATCGGCGAGCAGGGCATCCGACCACGGCGCGTCGGCCAGCGCCCTGGCGATCTGGGCGTCGATGATCGAGCCACCGTGCCTGGCGTCGAGCTCCTGCAACCGCGGGCCGTGAAAGACGCCGGTCATGGACTCGACGCCGAACCCGCCGTCGACCAGGAGTTCGGTCAGTTCGGCGGCGTTGAGTTCCCGGGTGTGGAACGGGTTGATCGGGGTGTCACTGCCAGGGGTGAACGTGATCCGGTTGGGCGTGGACATCAGCAGCAGGCCGCCCGGGCGCAACACGCGTAGGCATTCGCCCACGAACTGTGACTGATCCCACAGGTGCTCGATGACCTGAAAGTTCACGACGATGTCGACCGAAGCGTCGGGCAGCGGCAGCGACGCCAGGTTGCCGTGCCGGGCATCCACCCTGGGGTAGCGGGCGCGGACGTGCGTGACCGCGGACTCGTCGTAGTCCACCCCGATCACGCTGCTGGCGACATCGGCCAGCAGATTGGCGCCATACCCCTCACCGAAGCCGGCTTCGAGCACGTCGCGACCGCTACAACGGTGCGCAAGGCGCTGGTAGACCACCTCATGGCGGCGGAACCAGTAGTTCTCGATGTCGAGGCCCGGAACGGTGCGTTCACCGGTCAGTGGCAACGACGATTCAGGTGTCCCCGGCGCCTCTGACCGGCCCCCGGCCGTGGCATGCCCATCGCTGAAGAATGCGCTCATTGGAAGGCAGGCTAACCCGTGAGTTGGCGTAGCAGAACCTATGAGTGCCCCGGGCGGGCAGAACCTGCAGGCCGACCCGTTATGGTGTACGAACGGACCACCATAAGTTACCGGCTAGTAACATTGCGGGTGGTGCGAAAACTGGCCAAAATCCTGCGGCTGATCCCGGCTGCAGGTCACGTCGAGGAGGACGAACCAGACTCATGACGAACATCGTGGTCCTGATCAAACAGGTCCCAGACACGTGGTCGGAGCGCAAGCTCACCGACGGTGATTTCACGCTGGACCGTGAAGCCGCCGACGCCGTGCTGGACGAGATCAACGAGCGTGCCGTGGAAGAGGCACTGCTCATCAAGGAGAAGGAAGGCGGCGACTCGACCGTCACGGTCCTGACCGCCGGTCCCGAGCGCGCCACCGAAGCCATCCGTAAAGCGCTGTCCATGGGTGCCGACAAGGCTGTGCACCTCAAGGACGAGGGGCTGCACGGTTCTGACGTGATCCAGACCGCGTGGGCGCTGGCCCGCGCCCTGGGTGCCGTCGAGGGCGTCGAGCTGGTCATCGCGGGCAACGAGGCCACCGACGGTGTCGGCGGTGCGGTGCCCGCCATCATCGCCGAGTACCTGGGCCTGCCGCAGCTGACCCACGTGCGCAAGCTGACCGTGGACGGCGACAAGGTCACCGGCGAGCGTGAGACCGACGACGGTGTGTTCACCCTCGAGGCCACACTGCCTGCCATCGTGAGCGTCAACGAGAAGATCAACGAGCCGCGCTTCCCGTCCTTCAAGGGCATCATGGCCGCCAAGAAGAAGGAAGTGACCACCCTGACGCTGGCCGAGATCGGCGTGGAGGGTGACGAGGTGGGTGTGGCCAACGCCGGGTCGACCGTGCTGTCGTCGACGCCGAAGCCGCCGAAGTCCTCTGGCGAGAAGATCACCGACGAGGGTGAGGGCGGTTCGAAGATCGCCGAGTACCTGGTCGGCCAGAAGCTGATCTAAGACCCCTTCTTCCAACCACCAGACAAAGGCTGAATATTCATGGCTGAAGTACTTGTGCTCGTCGAGCACGCAGAAGGTGCCCTGAAGAAGGTCACCGCCGAACTCATCACCGCCGCCCGCGCGCTGGGCGAGCCCTCCGCGGTCGTGGTGGCCGCCCCCGGCACCGCCGCGGGCCTGGCCGATGAGCTCAAGGCCGCCGGTGCGGCCAAGATCTACGTCGCGGAATCCGAGGACGTCGAAAAGTTCCTGGTCACGCCGTTCGTGGACGTGCTGGCCGCACTGGCCGAGCAGAACACCCCGGCCGGTGTGCTGATCGCCGCCAACGCCGACGGCAAGGAGATCGCCGGCCGGCTGGCCGCCCGCATCGGTTCGGGCCTGCTGGTCGACGTCATCGAGGTCCGCGAAGGCCCGGTGGGCATCCACAGCATCTTCGGTGGTGCCTTCACCGTCGAGGCGCAGGCCAACGGCGACACCCCGGTGATCACGCTGCGTCCGGGTTCGGTCGAGGCCGAGCCGGCCGCCGGTGCCGGCGAGCAGGTCACCGTCGAGGTGCCCGCCGTCGCTGAGAACGCCACCAAGATCACGGCTCGCGAGCCTGCCGTCGCCGGTGACCGTCCGGAGCTGACCGAGGCCTCGGTCGTCGTCTCGGGTGGCCGCGGTGTCGGGTCGGCCGAGAAGTTCTCGGTGGTTGAGGACCTCGCCGACGCCCTCGGCGGCGCCGTGGGTGCCTCGCGTGCCGCGGTCGACTCCGGCTACTACCCGGGTCAGTTCCAGGTGGGCCAGACCGGCAAGACCGTGTCGCCGCAGCTCTACATCGCCCTGGGCATCTCCGGTGCCATCCAGCACCGGGCCGGTATGCAGACCAGCAAGACCATCATCGCGGTCAACAAGGACGAAGAGGCTCCGATCTTCGAGATCTCGGACTACGGCATCGTCGGTGACCTGTTCAACGTCACCCCGCAGCTGACCGAGGCGGTCAAGGCTCGCAAGGGCTGACACCCGCTTCCCGAGAACCCCGGCGCACCCTGGTGTGCCGGGGTTCTTGCATGCAGACCACGGATTCTCAAGGGTGTGGCGCGCCCTGCGGGCGTGGCACCGTTGGCGTCGAGACAACACACGGAAGGTGTTCACACAATGAAGATCACGGTCATGGGCGCCAGCGGAATGATCGGCGGCAAGGTGGTCGAGCTGCTGACCGGCCAGGGGCACGATGTCGTCGCGGCCTCGCGCAGCACCGGAGCTGACGTCATCACCGGCGACGGGCTCGCCGACGCGCTGTCGAATGCTCAGGTGCTGGTCGACGTCACCAACTCGCCGTCCTTCGAGGACGGCCCGGTGCTGGATTTCTTCACCGCGTCATCGAAGAACCTGGTCGCGGCGGCCACGGCAGCCGGCGTCGGCCACTACGTGGCGCTGTCGATCGTCGGCGCCGACGATCTGCCCGAGAGCGGCTACATGCGCGCCAAGGTGGCGCAGGAGAACACCATCACGGCATCGGGCCTGCCGTACACCATCGTGCGGGCCACCCAGTTCCACGAATTCACCGCCGCCATCACCGCATCACTGATCGTCGACGGGCAGGTGCACGCCCCCGACGGACGCATCCAACCGGTTGCGGCCGCCGACGTGTCGGCGGAGGTGGCCCGCGCCGCCGTCGCGGAGCCGGTCGACGGCGTCATCAACTTCGGGGGCCCGGACAAGATCTCGTTCGCCGACATGGCCCGCGTCGTGCTGGCCAACCAGGGTGCCGACACGTCGGTGGTGGTCGATCCACAGGCCACCTACTTCGGCACACCGGTCGATCAGGACAGCCTGGTGACCGGCGCGGACGCCGTCATCGCCCCCACCCGGTTCGAGGATTGGCTGGCAGCCAACTGACCGTGGCCGGGCTCGACGTGGTGCACCGGTAGCTGACCGCACACAATTCGTCACCCAGCGCTCACGAACACGTCACGCGATGATTGCCGTCGCGCCCAGTGACTGCGCGACCGTGCTGGCTATGAGCACCGCATCAGTACTCATAGCGCCTGATCAACCAGCCGACTCTGCGGGCACCCCCCGGTACTCACTGCTGCTGTCCACTGACTCCGACCTCATCGACGCGGCCCAACGGCTTCGTCACGACGTGTTCACCTCTGAGCCGGGTTTCACGCTGGCCGGCGCCGCCAACGGTCGCGACGCCGACCGTTTCGACGAATACTGCGATCACCTGCTGGTGCGCGAGGAGAACAGCGGTGAACTCGTCGGCTGCTACCGGATGCTGCCGCCGCCGGGCGCCATCGCCGCGGGCGGCCTGTACACGGCCACGGAATTCGACGTGCGGGGCCTCGATGCGCTGCGCCCGTCGCTGGTGGAGATGGGTCGCGCCGTGGTGCGCACCGACCACCGCAACGGTGCCGTGGTGCTGCTGATGTGGGCAGGCATCCTGGCGTACCTGGACCGTTGCGGGTACGACTACGTCACGGGGTGTGTGTCGGTACCCGTGGCCGGCGAAGGTGATCCGGGTAGCCAGATCCGGGGCGTGCGCGACTTCGTGTCCCGCCGCCATGCCGCGCCCGCCGAGTTCACCGTCGTGCCCTACCGGCCGGTGATCCTCGACGGCCGGACCCTCGACGACATCGAGCCGCCGGTGCGACCGACGATCCCCGCCCTGATGCGCGGTTACCTGCGACTGGGCGCCCAGGTCTGCGGCGAACCGGCGCATGATCCCGACTTCGGCGTCGGCGACTTTCCCGCGCTGCTGGACAAGCGCCGCGCCGATACCCGCTACCTGACCCGGCTGCGGTCGGTATCGGCCGCGTCCGAGGCGGTGACGCTGTGAGCGCCGAGAATGCGTGGCTGCCGCGCGCCTCGTGTGACGACGCATGCATGCGCGCCGGGGCGGGGGAGCGGGGACGGCGGGTCCCGGTGTTGTTCCGCACCACGCTGCGCGCTGTCGGTGTGCTTATGCTGCTGCCGGCCCTGCCGCTGCTCGCGATTCCCATGCCTGGTCGCTCACACATCCAGCGGGGCTACTGCCGACTGGTGCTGCGCGGCCTGGGTGTGCGAATCACGGTGTCCGGCGGACCGATTCGTAACCTGCGCGGTGTCCTGGTGGTCAGCGGGCACGTGTCCTGGCTCGACATCTTCACCATCGGCGCGGTGCTGCCGGGGTCATTCGTCGCCAAGGCCGAACTGATCAGCTGGCCGGCGTTCGGCGTGCTGGCGCGGTTGATGAAGGTCATCCCCATCGAACGGGAGAGCCTGCGGCGCCTGCCCGAGGTGGTGGCCGCGGTCGCCGACCGCCTGCGTGCCGGCCGGACCGTGGTGGCGTTCCCCGAGGGCACCACGTGGTGCGGGCTGGGCTACGGACCGTTCCGGCCTGCGATGTTCCAGGCCGCTGTCGACGCGCAGCGCCCGGTGCAGCCGCTGCGCCTGACCTACCACCACCGCGACGGCAGCGCATCGACGGTGCCGGCCTACATCGGCGACGACACCCTGTTCGCCTCGATCTGCCGGATGGTCAGCGCGCGCCGCACGATTGCGCATGTGCGGGTCGAATCCCTGCAACTGCCGGGCGATGACCGTCGGGACCTGGCGGCCCGCTGCGAAACCGCAGTACGCGGCGGTATGCGCGCGGTATCGGTGCATGGGCACGCGCTGGCTGCCTAGCGAGTCGACGAGCGGTCGAGGGACGAGACCGCGAGGAGCGAGCGATTGGTTGCCTAGCGAGTCGACGAGCGATTGCCCAGCGGGTCGGGAACACCGCGCCCGGCGGGTACCCTGGACGGGTCATGAGCCCTGCCGACCCGGTGTATCTCGACCACGCTGCCACCACCCCGATGCATCCTGCTGCCATCGAGGCGATGACGTCTGCCCTGGCGTCGGTCGGTAACGCCTCCTCGCTGCACACGTCGGGCCGCGCCGCGCGGCGTCGCATGGAGGAGTCCCGCGAGACCATCGCGGCGGTCCTGGGTGCACGGCCGTCGGAGGTCATCTTCACCGGTGGCGGAACCGAGAGCGACAACCTCGCGGTCAAGGGCATCTACTGGGCGCGCCACGATGCCGACCCGGCACGGCGCCGGATCATCACCACCGCCGTCGAACACCACGCCGTGCTGGACTCCGTGAGTTGGCTCGCCGAGCACGAAGGCGCTGCGGTCACGTTCCTGCCGACCGAGGCCGACGGGTCGGTCACGCCCGCGTCCTTGCGCGCGGCGCTCGAAGAACACGATGACGTGGCCCTGGTGTCGGCCATGTGGGCCAACAACGAGGTCGGCACCATCATGCCGGTCAGCGAACTCGCGGCGGTGGCCGCGGAATTCGACGTCCCCATGCACAGTGACGCCGTACAGGCCGTCGGGCAGGTCGCGGTGGACTTCGCCGGCAGCGGTTGCTCGGCGCTGAGCGTGACGGCCCACAAATTCGGCGGGCCGATCGGCGTCGGCGCACTGCTGTTGCGCCGTGACACCGCGTGCGTGCCGCTGTCACACGGTGGCGGGCAGGAGCGCGATGTGCGGTCCGGCACGCCGGATGTGCCCGGTGCGGTCGCCATGGCGGCCGCGGTGCAGATCGCCGTCGACGGTATCGCCGCCAACAGTGCGCGCCTGCGCACCCTTCGTGATCGGCTCATCGACGGTGTGCTCGCCGAGATCGACGACGTGGTGGTCAATGGTTCCCAGGAGCTGCGGCTGCCTGGCAACGCGCACTTCACCTTCCGCGGGTGTGAGGGCGACTCGCTGCTGATGCTGTTGGATGCCAACGGAATCGAATGCTCCACCGGCTCGGCGTGTACGGCGGGCGTGGCCCAGCCGTCCCATGTACTGCTGGCGATGGGTGCCGACGCCGCCAGTGCCCGCGGTTCGATCCGGCTGTCGTTCGGGCACACCAGCGTCGAGTCGGACGTCGATGCCGCGCTGGCGGTGTTGCCCGCGGCCGTCGATCGCGCCCGGCAGGCGGCCCTGGCCAGCGCGGGGTTGGTGCGCTGATGCGCGTTCTGGCCGCGATGAGCGGTGGCGTGGATTCGTCGGTTGCCGCCGCACGGATGGTCGATGCCGGCCATGACGTCGTCGGCGTGCATCTGGCGCTGTCGACCGCCCCGGGCACGCTGCGCACCGGATCGCGCGGATGCTGCTCGAAAGAGGACGCCTCCGATGCCCGCCGGGTCGCGGACGTGCTCGGAATACCGTTCTATGTCTGGGATTTCGCGGAACGCTTCAAAGAGGACGTCATCGACGACTTCGTTGATTCGTACGCTCGCGGTGAGACGCCGAACCCGTGCGTCCGGTGCAACGAGCGGATCAAGTTCTCGGCGCTGTCCGCCCGCGCGCTGGCGCTGGGCTTCGACGCGGTGGCGACCGGACACTATGCGCGGCTGTCGGAAGGTCGCCTGCGGCGCGCCGTCGACGCCGACAAGGACCAGTCCTACGTGCTGTCGGTGTTGACGGCAGAACAGTTGCGCCACGCTGCCTTTCCGGTCGGTGACACGGCCAAACCGCAGATCCGCGCCGAGGCGGCCCGACGCGGCCTGTCGGTGGCTGAGAAACCCGACAGTCATGACATCTGCTTCATACCCTCCGGGAACACGCAGGCTTTTCTCGGCGCGCGGATCGGCGTGCGCCCGGGCGCCGTGGTCGATTCGGCGGGAACGGTGCTCGCCGAACACGACGGCGTGCACGGTTTCACGATCGGCCAGCGCAAGGGTCTCGGCATCGCCGGCCCCGGTCCGGACGGTCAGCCGCGCTACGTCACGTCCATCGATGCCGACACCGGCACAGTGCACGTCGGCTCGGCGGCCGATCTCGAGGTCACCGAACTGACGGGGGAGCGGCCGGTCTTCACGTCGGGCGCGCCGCTGACCGGTCCGGTGGAGTGCCAGGTGCAGGTCCGTGCTCATGGCGGCATCACCGACGGCGTCGCCGAGGCGGTGGACGGGCAGATCCGGATGAGGCTGCATCCGCCGCTGCGCGGGGTCGCACCGGGGCAGACCATGGTCTTGTACCGACCGGATGTGAACGGTGACGAGGTATTGGGCAGCGCCACCATCAGTGTGGCCCGCTGATCGCCTCAAACTGAGTGATTGCTCAGTTTTTTCGTAGTTCTGGGTAGACTGAGGACCGTCCGCCCAGACGTGTCGGCGTCGGTGTAATGCCTGTTGGTGGCTTAGAAATCGACATCAGAGCTCGAAATTTTCGGCGAATTTGCCGTTTCCTCTTGAAACTGACTGGCCTCTCAGTCAGAGTGAGTCAGCCAGCATTCACCGCCGTATCGCAGGAGAACTCACATGGATGGCCCGCAAGCGAGCCGCCGTAGCGTGCTCAAACTGGCGATGGCCGCGGGGGCGGCCTCCGCTGTGGGTCTGATGTCCGCCCGCCCCGCGGCGGCGGGGCCGGCGCCGGCGCCCTTGGCGCCCGCACCGGTCGCGGCGCCGGGTCCCGGCACCATCGCCGGTGCACGCAGTGGCGGCGGCGTCACCACGGTCTGGACGGCGCAGCCGCAATCGCTGGACCCCGCCATCGGATGGGATTCGCCGTCGTGGGAAGCGCTTGAGATGGTCTTCACCACGCTGCTGCAGTTCGGTGGCCAGTACGGGCAACCCGCCCCCAGCGCGGCGGTGGCCATGCCCGAGGTGTCGCCGGACGGCACCGTGGTGACGGTGCGGCTACGTCCAGACGTGCGGTTCCACAATGGCCGGGCGGTGGTCGCCGACGACTACATCTACGCGTGGACGCGGGTGCTCCGCGCCGACCTGGCCTCATGGGCCTCGAGCTACCTGCTCGGCATCGTCGGCGCCCAGGACTACTACGACGGCAAGGCCGATTCGGTGTCCGGGTTGCAGGCCGTCGACAGCCACACGATCCGGATCACCCTGACGGCCCCGGACATCACCTTCGTCGGCCTGCTGTGCCAGCCCTACTCCGCGGCCGTCCCTCGCGAGGTCATCGAGGACATCGGTGAAACGGAGTTCGCGCGGCGTCCGGTCGGCACCGGCCCCTTCCGGGTGACCTCATGGGATGACCGCAACCGGCAGATCCAGTTCGACCGCAACCCGGACTATTTCTGGAAGGGCACACCGCTGCTCGACCGGGTCACCTACCGCTGGGGGATCGTGCCCGAGTTGCAGGTACTCCAAATCCAGGGCGGCGTCGCGGATATCGCCGGGGACGGCCTGACGGCCAACCAGTCGGCGCTGCTGCGGTCGCAGGGCTCCGACGGCGAGCGGTACATGCAGCCGATCTCCGTCCTTGGCGTGCAGTGGGTGGCGATGAACGTCGTCAACGGTCCGCTGAGCAATCGGGACGTCCGCAAGGCGCTGGATCTGGCGACGGATCGGCGCCAGCTCTCGCGGATTGCGTTCAACACCAACGAGCCTTGGTCACTTGCCTTTCCGAAGGCGCTGCCGAACTACACCCGCACCGCGACGCAGGTGGACTACGACCCCGACCGGGCGCGCCGGATGTTGAAGGACGCAGGGTTCTCGTCGCCCATCCGGCTCGAGTTCCTCCAGGGCGAGGACGCGCCCTGGCCGAACTTCGCGCAGATACTGCAACAACAGTGGGCCGATGTCGGTGTCGAGATCTCGATCAGGTCGATGGGCAAGGCGGCGTTCGACACGGCGACTGTCAACCAGCAGGGCGACCTGTACGGCACCCGGTACTTCCTGGGTCAGCCCACCGGAATCGACATGGTCGCATCGAATTTCGTTACCGGTGCGTCGATGAACTACACCGGCTACAGCAATCCGAAGGTCGATGATCTGACCGCGGCCGCCAAGGAGGCGCGCACTGAACAGGAGAGCAACGGGCTGGTCGCGCAGATCGAGCAGGTCCTCAAGGACGATGCCGCCGGGATCTTCGTCGGCAATCTCAACTTCATTGCGGGTCGCTCTCTGCGGCTGCGCAATTACCAGTACCGCGGCGAGGTCGGCACCTACTACGACCGGTTGTGGATCGGAAAGGGACAGGATTGATCAGCACGACCGTGACCTCGCCGGCAACCGACCCCGTCGGCGAACGGAAGAACAAGACCTTCGATGTGGCCCCGCTCAGCCGTGCCGGCTTGCGCGGTGTGTGGCGCTCAACCGGCGGTGCCACCCTGATCGCGGGTCTGGTCCTGCTCGGCGTCCTGATCGCATTGTCCGTGGCCGCGCCGGTGTTCGGGTCGCCGACTCACATGTACGCCAATGGTCTGACGGAAGCGGGCCTTCCGCTGCCCGTCGGTAGCCCGGGACATCTGCTGGGTACCGATTCGCTCGGCCGCGACATGCTGGTCCGTTCGGTGTACGGCCTGCGGACCACGCTGTTCATCGCGATCATCGCGAACTTCACGTCATTGGCGCTGGGCACGATTGTCGGCCTCATCGCCGGCTACTACCGTGGCTGGCCTGAGCAGGTATTGATGCGCATCGTCGACATCTTCCTGTCGGTGCCCACGGTGCTGTCGGGTCTGGCCATCGCCAGCGTGATCGGCAGCGGCGCATCCGGCATCATCGTGGTGGTCACCGCGCTCTACTGGGCATGGACCGCGCGACTGGTCCACGGGGAGACCGCCCGGCTGCGCTCCCGTGGTTACGTCGATGCGGCGAGGTTGGCGCGAATACCCAGCCCTGTCATTATCTTCCAGCACATCCTGCCGCACATGGCCGGCCTGCTGCTCAACCTCGGCGCACTCAACGGCGCCGCCGTCATCATCGTCGGCGCGGGCCTGTCCTACCTGGGGGCAGGTATCGCACTGCCGACTGCGGAACTCGGCACCATGCTGGCCGACAGCTCCGCCAGCATGATCTACGCGCCGCACACGTTGCTCGTGCCGCTGGTCTTCACCGTCGTCGCCGTGCTGGCCTTCGTGTTGATCGGTGAGGGGCTGGGTCGTCGCGGTACTGAAAAGGAGCGGGTGTCATGGCTTTCCGCGTAGTACGACGACTGCTGCTCGGCGTCACCACGATCTTCGGCGTCGTCATACTGACGTTCATCCTGCAATACGTCGTGCCCGGGGATCCGGCGCGCTCCATCGCCGGGCCCCGCGCCACGCCCGAGGTGCTCGACGAGATCCGGTCACAACTGGGGT
The DNA here is from genome assembly GCA_945957405.1 of uncultured Mycolicibacterium sp. GTDB lineage: Bacteria > Actinomycetota > Actinomycetes > Mycobacteriales > Mycobacteriaceae > Mycobacterium. The sequence goes on from CAMFLL010000017.1 coordinate 37,148, forward strand.
TGGACCGTCCACTGTTCGCCCAACTGCTGCACTACCTCGCCGACGTGTGCACCGGCAACCTCGGCTATTCGTATTCGTTCGACCGCCCGGTGCTCGACATGGTGCTCGAACGCCTGCCCGCCACCATCTGGCTGGCCGCCGGAGCATTCGTGGTGCAGATCGTGCTCGGTGGCCTGTGGGGCAGTTGGGAAGCGCTGCGTGGCAAGCGAAGTACGTTGCTGACCACCATCAACGTCGGACTGCTCTCGATGCCGACCTTTGCCCTGGGCTACCTGTTGCTGCTGCTCTTCGGTTACATCCTGCACATCGCCCCGGTGTCCGGCGGAACGGGATGGGCGGCCCTGGTGCTGCCCGCGCTCACCCTGGGACTGCTGGGCGCTCCGTACTACGCCACGGTGGTTCGCGACGGGATCTCCACGACGTTGGGTTCGGCCCATGTACGGACCGCAGTGTCGAAGGGTCTGACCAGACCGGCAATCCTGCGATCCCACGTCGTCCGCAACACCCTGAGCCCGATCATCACCCTCGCCGGTATGGACATTGCCCTTTTCCTGTCCGGTGTGGTCTTCGTCGAACAGATCTTCGCGTGGCCCGGACTGGGGCAGTTGCAGGTCACCGCCTTCGATGATGTCGACCGCCCGCTGTTGACCGGGATCGTCATCATCGGTGCCGTGGCAGTTGTGGTGATGGGCATCGTCACCGACGCCGCGCGTGGCATCGTGGATCCCCGAGCGCAGAGCGGCCGATGAACGAGCGAGGCGAAATCCCTGTGAGAACCGAAGCGGGCCCGGATGTCATGGGCGAGGAAGTCCGTATCGCCGGGGTGTCGGTGTCCTTCGGGACGACCGACGTGCTGCACGACATCAACGTGACCATTCCCGCGTCACGAACGCTGGCACTCGTCGGTGAATCCGGCTCCGGCAAATCGACTCTGGCGCTGACCTGTTGTCGACTGCTCGAGCCAGGGCGGGCCACCACGGCCGGCACCGTGCACGTCGGCGACACCGAGCTGCTCGGGCTGCGTGGACCCGCGCTGCGCAGGGCCCGCTCCCACATCGTCGCCTATCTCGCGCAGGACGCGTCCATTGCTCTCAACCCGTTGATGAGGGTCGGCGCTCAGATTGCCGAGGCCTACCGGGTGCGAGATCGGCTCTCCGGCAACGCCGCCCGGCAACGAGCGCTCGATGGGCTGGAGCAGGTCGGTATGCGGGATCCGGTGCGGACCTACCGGCAGTATCCCCATCAACTCTCGGGCGGTATGCAGCAGCGCGTGATGATCGCCATCGCACTCGCGTTGCGACCCGCACTGCTGGTTGCCGACGAACCTACCACCGCGCTCGATGTCACTGTCCAGAAGGAGATCCTGGACCTCGTGGTCCGGCTGCAGGCCGAGAACGGACTGACGGTGCTGTGGATCACCCATGATCTCGCTGTCGTCGCCGAGATCGCCGATGAGGTGGCCGTCATGCGCCACGGCCGCATCGTCGAGCACGGGCATGCGGCACTGGTCTTCGACCAGCCGAAGCACGACTACACCGCCAGTCTGCTGGCGAACTTCCGCGACGGTCAGGCAGTGACGTCGAAAGCCGAGCGGCTGCAGTCCATCCTGTCGCGTGAGCTCAAGGTGGCCCGATGAACACCGACACCCGTGCACGGCTCGGCGAGACTGTGCTCACCGGAATCTCGAAATCCTTTGCGGGGCATCGCGTGCTCGACGGTGTATCGCTGACGATCCGCACCGGGGAGACACTGGCCCTGGTGGGTGAATCCGGCTCCGGCAAATCGACGTTCGGGCGCATCCTGGTCGGCCTGGAGAAGCCCGACCGCGGTGAGATCACCGTCGACGGGCACACGGTGAAACCGGGACCGCGCGCGGGCGTGAGCATGATCTTCCAAGATCCTTACGACTCGATCGACCCGCGGTTCACAGTGCGCCGCATCGTCGGCGAGCCGGTGCGTGGGCGGGCGACCGATCAACAGATCCAGGAGATTCTTGCCGACGTCGGACTACCCGGCCTGTCCCTGGACATGCGGGCGGTCCGGATGTCCGGCGGCCAGCGTCAACGATTGTGCATCGCCCGGGCACTGATCTCCGAGCCCCGGATCGTGGTGTGCGACGAGGCGACCGCCGCCCTCGACGCCGTCATCAAGACCCAGGTGCTCGACCTGCTGTTGCGCGTGCAGCACGACCGCGCGCTCGGCATGATGTTCATCACCCACGACCTCGACATCGCGACCCGTTTCGCCGATCGCATCGCCGTCCTCGAGAACGGCCGCATCGTCGAGGAAGGCACATCGGACGCCGTCAGCCAGGACCCGCAGCATCCGTACACCCAGAAGCTGTTCGGGTCGGTGCTGGCCGGTCATCCCGGCCACCGGCACGGACACGAATACAGCACCGACGATGGCTGACCCACGCATCGACGCCGTCGATACCGAGCATGATGCCGGATATCGACGGCTGCTTCAGTTCCAGGGCGTTCCGTTGGTGATGGCGTCCTCGGTGCTGGCCCGGCTGCCGAACGGTATGACCAGTGTCCTGATCGTGCTGCTGGTCAACCGATCGGCGGGCTCGTTCGTCCTGGCGGGCCTGGCCGTGGCCGCGAACTCGATCGGATACGCCGGGGTGTCACCACTTTTCGGCAAACTCGCCGACCGCGGCTACACCGGGCAGGTCCTGGTCATGGTGGGCGTGCTCCAACCCGTGACGACGGGTCTGTTCGTCGCCGCGGTCACCCAGCGGTGGTCGGTGCCGCTGTGCGTCGCGCTCGCGGCGCTCACCGGGGCCACCTACCCGCCCATCGGTGCGATCACCCGGGCAAGCTGGGGTCGGATGCTGCCCGGTCATCTGCACCGGGTGGCCTACGGTACCGAGGCGATGCTCACCGAGACCATCTACATCGTCGGGCCTCTGCTGGCGATGCTCGCCGTGCTGGTGTCGGGGCCGGGCCTCGGCCTCGTCGTCGGCGCCGGTTGTGTGGCGATCGGCTCGATCCTGCTCGCCTTCACGCCCGGACTGCGGAGCCTGGGGGCGGCATCGTCGTCTGCGCGGGCGGGTGCGGCCTCGATGTGGACGGTTGGCTCGGCTGCGGTCCTCGCCGTCAGCACCGGCATGGGCGTCGCGTTCGGCGTGCTCGAGGTCTGCATCCCGGCCTTCGCGTCGGGCTTTCCCCGCGGCGAGGTGCTCAGTGCCGTGCTGCTGGCCGTGTGGTCGTCGGCCAGCGTCATCGGCGGAGTGGTGTACTTGCGCTTGAAGATCGGGGCCTCGGCACAGACACAGCTGCTGGTGCTGGTGCTCGGCAACGCCCTCGGATTCGCGGTGCTGGGTCTGGCCGGTGCACCGGTGGTGCTGGGGATCCTGCTGTTCGTCGGTGGGCTGTTGATGGCGCCCGCCGCCACCGCCGAGATGTCCGTCGTAGGCGTCGTCGCCACCCCCGGCCGGACCACCGAGACGTTCACGTGGCTGAACACCGGCGCCTACATCGGCGGGGCGGCGGGTTCGGCCGCCGCCGGTGTGCTGATCGAGACCGTCGGCATCCGCGCCACGATGTCGCTGTCCGCCGCTTTCGCCCTCATCGCTGTCGCAGCCGCGGCAGCTTCCGTGGCGGTGCGTCACCGCACCCCTGCCCACCATGCTGACAAAGTCAACGCCGAGAAAGGTTGTACCCCATGAACACAACTCCGCCCGCCACCAGTGATGTCGTCATCATCGGCGGCGGCCACAACGGCCTGACCGCGGCGGCCTACCTTGCCAAGGCCGGCCGTCGGGTGGTTGTCCTGGAGCGCCTCGACCATGCCGGCGGGGCGGCCATCAGCGCCGCGGCCTTTCCGGGACTGTCGGCCCGGCTGTCGCGATACTCCTACCTGGTCAGCCTGTTGCCCCGGGCGATCATCGACGACCTCGGGCTCGACATCGAGCTGGCCCGGCGGCGGTACTCGTCATACACACCCGTGCCCGGTGACGATGTCGGACTGCT
>CAMFLL010000018.1 GCA_945957405.1 uncultured Mycolicibacterium sp.
CCCCCCCCCCCCATCCTCTTCGTCGGCAGCGTCAGATGTGTATAAGAGACAGAGCTACCTCGCCGCCGTCGGCGTGATGGACGTCGTCACGCGCTACGAGGGACAGTACGACGCCGTGGTGCAGGCCGGTTTCGGTGAGCACGGCCGCGAAGGCCTGCAGGAACTCTGCGACGTACCGGTCGTCGACATCACCGAAGCGGCGGGGCACGTCGCGTCCCTGCTCGGCCACAAGTACTCGGTCGTCACGACGCTCGATCGCACGGTCCCACTCATCGAGGACCGGCTCAAGCTGGCGGGCCTCGATGCCCGGTGCGCTTCGGTGCGCTCCAGCGGCATGTCCGTCCTCGAACTCGAGGAGCGCCCGGAGGACGCCGTCAAGGCTATCGTCGCCGAGGCCGAGCTCGCCGTCAGCCAGGACGGTGCCGAGGTCATCTGCCTCGGCTGCGGTGGTATGGCGGGCCTCGACGAAGCCGTCGCCGCCGCCACCGGAGTACCCGTTGTCGACGGCGTGACCGCTGCCGTCAAGCTCGCCGAGGCCCTCGTCGGCCTCGGCCTGACCACCAGTAAGACAAGGACTTTCGCCGCTCCGCGCCACAAGCGCGTCAGCGGCTGGCCTCTGTCGCCCGGCACCGGCCGGTGAAATGAATCCCTCACGACTGGAGAATCACGATGCCAATCCAAGAATTTGACCCCGTCGCACTGGCGGCGCAGGATCCGGACGGGCGCCTGTACAACCACGACCTCAAACCTGCTGAGCCCCATGAGCGCAAGTGGTCCACCTACAGCTTGTTCTCGTTGTGGATGAACGACGCCCACAATGCGGGCAACTACACTTTCGCTGCCGGCCTGTTCCTGATGGGTCTGAGTCCCATCGAGGTGACGCTGGGTATCCTCGGCGGCGCGCTGATCATCTTCGCCGGTTGCTGTATGTCGGGCTTCATGGGGCATGACACCGGCGCGCCCTACCCGGTCGTATCCCGGATGTCATGGGGTATCTGGGGTGCCAACATCCCGGCGCTGGTCCGCGGTGCCGTAGCCATCGCGTGGTACGGCATCCAGACGTTCCTGGCTTCGATTGCGCTGAAAGTGCTTCTGCTGCATTTCTTCCCAGGTCTCGAAGGGTTGGCGGAAACCCGGGTGCTGGGACTCGATGTGCTCGGCTGGATCGCGTTCCTGATCCTGTGGGCCATCCAGATGGTGATCGTGGCCAAGGGCATGGAAGCAGTCCGGCACTTCCAAGGCTGGGCCGGCCCGGCGATCTGGGTGGTGATGATCGCGCTCGCGGTCTGGATGCTGTCCCAGGCCAACTGGAACATCTCGTGGACCCAAGGTGGCGGCGACGCCAATCTCTCTACCGGCGAACAGCTTTACCACACCATCGCCGCCATCGGCCTCACCGTCGGCGTGCTCGCCACACTGATGCTCAACTTCTCCGACTTCGCGCGCTTCTCCCCGTCCCGCACTGCTGTCGTGAAGGGCAATGCTTGGGGCTTGCCGGTCAACTGGACCGGCTTCGCGCTGACCTCGGTCATCGTGTCGGCCGCCTCGGTGTCGGTCTACGGGGAGGCCGTGCTCGACCCGGCCGAACTGCTCGAGAAGGTCGACAACGACATCATCATGCTGTTGGGCAGCGCGGTCTTCGTCATCGCGACCATCGGCGTCAACATCGTCGCGAACTTCGTGTCGGCCGCCTATGACATCTCCAACGTCAATCCGAAGCGGATCAGCTTCCGTCTCGGCGGCATCATCACCTCGGTGCTGGCGCTGGTTTCGATGCCGTGGAACCTGTACAACAGCCCGGATGTCATCGCCTACTTCCTCGGTGGTCTCGGCGCGCTGCTCGGTCCGTTCTTCGGCATCCTCGCGCTGGACTACTTCTGGTATCGCAAGGGCCGCTTCAGCATTCCCGATCTGTACCTACCGACACCGAAGTCGAAGTACTACTACCGCAATGGCGTCAACCCGAATGCCGTCAAGGCCTTCCTGCCCTCAGCTGTCATCGCCCTGGTGCTCGCGCTGGTGCCGACGTTCAAGGTCGTCGCGCCCTTCGGGTGGTTCATCGGCGCTGCGCTCGGCGCTCTCGCCTACTACATCGTGACTCGCGGTAAGCCGCTGGTCGAAGGGCCCATCGAGGAGATGGTCGCCCTTCCGGACCAGGAGAAGATCTAGTCCTGGGGGTCCACCCTTCCACCCCGCGAGCGTGCACGCCTGTGCACGCTCGCGGAGAAGGTTCAGCGCAACCGGTCGCCGCCGACCCACACTCCGCGCAGATCCGACGTCCCGGCCAGGGCGAACACCTTGGCCAGGGCGTCGTCGGCGTTGGTGGCGTGTTCGAGCACGACGTTGAGGGTGCTGCCCGGCTGCGGGCTGACCCAGACCGCGTCGAACTGCTTGCCCACCGAGAGGTCGCCGACCTCATCGGCCAGCTCCAGCGCGTCAGCTCCGGCCGCGGTCGCCAGATACAGCATGTGTGCCGCGGTCAGCGGCAGCCCGTCGGCCCCGAGCAGGGCCTGCATGAAGTACGACTGCAGGCCTTCGCGGACCAGTGAGAAGCTGGTGCCCGCACCGACATCGGTGCCCAGCGCCACCCGCACACCGTGCTCGATGTGCCTGCGCAACGGGAACAGCCCGCTGCCCAGTGCACTGTTCGACGACGGGCAGTGCGCCACGCTGGCGCCGGCCGCCGCGAGCTGATCCAGCTCCGCGTCGGTCGGATGCACGTTGTGCGCGAGAACGCTGCGACGGCCGAGTAACCCGTAGCGGCCGTAGGTGTCGACGTAGGAACTGCACTCGGTGAAGAGTCCGCGGACCTTGTCGACCTCCGCGGTGTTCTCGTTGCAGTGCGAGGTGAACAGCGGGCCCCCGGACGTGGTCTCGATGTCCCGCTCCAGGTCCCGGAGCAGCGCGGCGCAGGACTCGAGCATCGGGGCACTCGCCGAGAGCGAGAACCGCGGCGTCACGGCGTAGCGCAGCCGGTCCTTGCGGTGCCATCGCCCAGCGAGCGCCAGCCCGTCGGCGTACGCCTGCTCGGGCGTGGTCAGCAGCTCGTCGCGGAGCAACCGGTCACTGACCACCAGGCCGGAGCTGACGCGCAGTCCGCTGGCCGCCGCCTGTTCGAACAGGCAGTCCACCGCGGACGCGAAATGCGCCCCGAACACCAGCGCGGTGGTGGTGCCCGCGGCGATCAGCCCGTCGGTGAACTCGGCGGCCACGTCGCGCGCGTAGGTGGCGTCGGCCATCCGGGCTTCCTCGGGCAGCGCGCTCTGGTCCAGCCAGTCCAGCAGCGGCATCCCCAGCGCACCGATGACCCGCACCTGGGGGAAGTGGACGTGGGTGTCCACCAAGCCCGGGAGCACCACACCGTCGGCAAGGTCGATCACCTCGGCATCCGGGTGTGCCGCGCGGATCCGTTGAAAGGGGCCGCGATCGGCGATGACACCGCCGTCGTCGACCGCGACGCCGGCGTCGGATTCGGCGCGCAGCACCCCGCCGGTGAACGGCGAGTCTGGGGTGTCCAGCACGGTCCCGCGATAGATCTTCATCGGGTGGCCTCCGCTGTTTCTTCGTCGATGTCCTCGACATCGTTCCCGGCGAGCACGCCACCTTCGCGCTGGAACCGCAGCAGCAGATCGGCGGCCACGCTCACGGCGATGGTCGCCGGCTCCTTGCCGGTGATGTCCGGCAGCCCGATCGGGGTGGTGATGCGGGCCAGCGCCGCCTTGTCGTGCCCCTCCTCGGTCAGGCGCTTCTCGAACCGGCGCCATTTCGCCGAGGACCCGATCAGCCCCACCGAACCGAGGTGTCTGCAGCGCAGGGCGGCGTCGCACAGGGCGACATCCTCGGCGTGGTCGTGGGTCATCAGCAGGACATGACAACCGGCAGGCAGCTCACCCAGCACGAGCTCCGGCACCACGGCGTGATGGGTGTGCACGCGGGCCTCGGCGTCGGCGGTCAGCGCCGCCAGGCGCCCCGGCTCGGCGTGTTGTGCACGCGAGTCGACCAGGTGCAGTTCGATATCGTGCCGGGCCAGGATCCGGGCCAGCTCGCAGCCAACGTGTCCCATCCCGAAGATCGCCACCGCCGGCACCGCGCACAGCGGTTCGAAGAGCACCGTCACCTCACCGCCGCAGCACTGGACGCCGTGCTGTGCCCGGGCCTGCTCGGTGAGTCCCCACGTCTTGGTCTCCGGCTCGCGGGTGCGGTTGGCCAGCAGCTCACGGGCCATCAGCAACGCCGACTGCTCCAGATTGCCGCCACCGATGCTGCCCCAGCAGTCATCAAGGGACACCACCATTTTCGCCCCGGCCTCGCGGGGCGCGTGTCCGCGCACCGCCAGCACGGTCACCAGCACGCCGGCCGTTCGCTGCTCGCGCAGCCGCGCTATTGCGCTCGTCCAGTGCATGATCAGCCACCCCCGCCGGCAACCTGGGCAACAGGCACTTCCGTCGGACGCATCGGGGCATCCGTCGAGCGCGCACGCTGAACGGCCCAGAACACCTGCTCGGGCGTCGATGGGCAGCCGAGGTCCACACAGTGACCGGTGGGGCCGAATGCGGCGACCGCCTCGCGCAGTGCCTCGCGCACGCTGAAGGCCAACATCAGCGGCGGCTCACCGACCGCCTTCGATCCGTACACCGCGCCGTCCTCGTGGGCCTTCTCCAGCAGCGTCACGTTGAACTCCTGGGGCATCTCCGAGAAGCTGGGCAGCTTGTAGGTGCTGGCCGCCTGGGTGGCCAACCGGCCCCGCGACGGCCCGTCGCCGGTGTCCCAGCGCAGGTCCTCCAGGGTCAGCCAGCCGGCACCCTGCACGAACCCGCCCTCCACCTGGCCGATGTCGACCAGCGGAGACAGGCTGTCGCCGACGTCGTGCACGATGTCGACGCGGCGCAACTGGTAGGCGCCGGTGAATCCGTCGATCTCGACCTCGCTGGCCGCCACCCCGTAGGCGAAATACTTGAACGGCGAGCCCTGCATCCGAGCGCCGTCCCAGTGCAACCCTGCGGTGCGGTAGAACCCAGCCGCCCACAACTGAACACGTTGGTGGTAGGCGAGATTCACCAGCTCGGCGAAGTCCAGCACGCGGTCGGTGGCCGCCAGCCCGGTCACCTTGCCGTCGACGAACCGGACGTCGGCCGGGTGCACATGCCCGAGTTCCTCGGCGGCCACCTCGGCCAGCCGGGCCTTGATCTGTTCGCAGGCATTCTTCACCGCGCCGCCGTTGAGATCGGCACCTGAACTCGCCGCTGTCGCAGAGGTGTTGGGCACCTTGTCGGTTCGGGTGGGTGCCAGCCGCACCACCGACAGCGGTACCCCGAGCGCCGTCGCCGCGACCTGCAGCATCTTGGTGTGCAGGCCTTGGCCCATCTCGGTGCCACCGTGGTTGATCAGCACCGAGCCGTCCTTGTACACGTGCACCAGCGCGCCGGCCTGGTTGAAGGCGGTCAGGTTGAACGAGATGCCGAACTTGACCGGGGTGATCGCCAACGCGCGTTTGGTGTGCTCGTGGGTGGCATTGAACGCCTCGATCTCGACGAGACGCCGATCCACATCGCCGCTGTCGAGAACCTGGCTCCAGGCCCGCTCGATCCGCTCGGGATGGCGGACATCCTGGCCGTAGGGGGTGGTCTGCCCGGCCGAATAGAAGTTACGCCTGCGCAGTTCGCGCGCACTGATGCCGAGTGCGGGCGCGCACCGGCCGAGGATGTCCTCGATCACGATCATGCCCTGCGGGCCGCCGAACCCGCGGAACGCCGTCTGCGACGTCTTGTTGGTCTTCGAGATGCGGCCGTGCACTTCGATGTTCGGGATCCAGTAGGCATTGTCGATGTGGCACAGCGCGCGGCCCTGCACCGGTTCGGACAGGTCCAGGCTCCAGCCGCCGTCGGCCGTCAGCGTCGCGGTCAGCGCCTGGATGGTGCCGTCCTCGGCGAAGCCGACCTTCCACAGTGCGTGGAAACCGTGCCGCTTTCCGGTGATCGTGATGTCCTGGGTGCGGTTGAACCGCACCCGTACCGGGCGGCCGGTGATCACCGTGCCGAGAGCTGCGATGGCCGCGTACCCGTGTGGCTGCATCTCCTTGCCGCCGAATCCGCCACCCATGCGCAGACATTGCACGGTGACTTCATGATTCGCCTTACCCAGCACGTGCGAGATGATGTCCTGGGTTTCGGTGGGATGCTGCGTCGAGGACTGGACGAAGATCTGCCCGTTCTCATCGATGCTGGACAGCGCCGCGTTGGTCTCGAGGTAGAAATGCTCCTGCCCGGAGAACTCGAACTCGCCTTCAAAGATGTGCGCGCAACTCGCGAAGGCGGCCTCCGGCTCGCCGCGGCGCAGTACTGGCCGGGAGCCCTGATAGCTCTCCGCCGCGATCGCCTCTTTGATGGTGATCAAGGATGGCAGCGGCTCGTAGTCGACGGCGACCTTGGTGGCCCCGATCCGGGCCGCCTCGAGGGTTTCGGCCAGCACCCAGCACACCGGGTGCCCGAAATACATGACCTCACTGGGGAACAGCGGTTCGTCATGCTTGACGCCTGCGTCGTTGACCCCCGGCACGTCGGCAGCGGTGAGCACGTACACCACTCCCGGCGAAGCCAGCGCCGGCGCGGTGTCCATCGAACGCACATGGGCGTGCGCATGCGGCGCCTGCACCGGGTAGGCGTGCAGTGCCCCCGGGTACCGGCTCACCAGATCATCGGTGTACAGGGCAAGACCGGTCACATGCAGATCGGCACTCTCGTGCGGCATTTCGACGCCGACCACCGAGCGTGGCGGACGGGTGCTGAGTTCACTCATGACGTGGCCCCCTCTGGAACTGCGGATTCGGCATGGAACTTGAGTAACGACTGCTCGAGCATGGCCGCACGGAAGGCCGCGCTGGCCCGGTGGTCATCGATCGGGGTGCCCTCGCCGCCGAGCACGGCGGCGGCCTCGCGCACGGTGTCCGAGGTCCATGGTCGGCCGCGGAGCGCAGCCTCGGTGGCGGTGGCCCGAAGCGGTGTCGCGGCGACACCCCCTAGACCGATGCTGACCCGCTCGACCACACCGTCGACGACATCCAACGCGAAGGCGATTGCCACACTGGAGATGTCGTCGAACCGCCGCTTGGCGATCTTGTGGAATGCGACCATCGGCGCGAGCGGCATGGGGATCCGCACGGCCCGGATCAGTTCGCCCTTCTTTCGCACACTCTGCCGGTAGCCGGTGAAGTAGTCAGCCAGCGCAACCTCGCGGTCGCCGTCCGGCCCGGCCAGCACGAGCTTGGCCTCCAAAGCCAGGAGCGCAGGCGGTGAATCGCCGATGGGCGAGGCAGTGCCGAGGTTACCGCCCAGGGTGGCGCCGTTCCGGATCAACCGGGAGGCGAACTGCGGCCACAGCTGATCCAGCAGCGGGATCCGTCCGGCCAGCATCCGCTCGGCTTCCGAGAGCGTGAGCGCCGCACCGAGTTCGATCTCGGTGGAGCCGACGTCGAACGTACGCATCTCGGGCAGTCGGTCGATGGCCACCACGAGCGGCGCGCGGGTCCCGCGGATGTTGACCTCGACGCCCCAGTCGGTGCAGCCGGCGACAACGGTGGCATCCGGTCGTTCGGCGAGCAGCGCAACCGTCGCCGCCAGGTCGGCGGGCCGGACGAATTCGGCGTCGCCGACGCGCACCTGGGTGGTGGCCGCGGCCGGCGCGGGTGATGCGCAGCGCTGGGCGAACAGGTCATCTGCGGGCGGCAGGTCCAGCGCGTAGGCGGCATCCCGGATGGGGCGGTATCCGGTGCAGCGGCACAGGTTGCCGCTCAGCGCGTGCAGATCGAAGCCGTTCGGTCCGTGCTCGTGGTCGACTGCGTGCCCGTTGCTGCTCGGCAGGGTCGGGGTGCGGTCAGGCCGGTAGTACTCGGCGGCCATCGAGCAGATGAAACCCGGTGTGCAATAACCGCATTGGGAGCCGCCGCGGTGCGCCATCTCCTTCTGCACCGGGTGCAGCGCGCCGGGCGCACCGAGGCCCTCGGCGGTCACCAGTTCCTGACCGTCGAGTGAGAGCGCCGGCACCAGGCACGCGTTGAGCGCGGTCCAGCGGGTGCCGCCCTCGCCGTCGGGTCTGGACACCATGATGGAGCAGGCGCCGCATTCGCCTTCGGCGCAGCCCTCCTTGGCGCCGGTCAGTCCCTGATCGCGTAGCCATTCCAGTGCGGTGACGTGCGGTTCGATATCGACGACGGGGCGCTGTTCACCGTTGACCGAGAGGCTGGGGGTGCTAGGAGCCGAAGTCATGACGTCGTTCCTTCCGTGCTGGCCACGGTACTCGCGCGCGCCAGCAGGGTGCCGTGCGCGCGAACCGCGGATCGAGTGATTTCTTCTTCGTCGACCGTGACCACATGGTCTCGCTCGACCACTGTTCGGCCACCGATCATCAGCAGCTCCAGTGGTGGGGCGGCCCCCAGCACGAGGGCGGCGACGGGGTCCACGACATCGGCGTGACCCAGTCCGTCGATCCGCCACACCGCGATGTCGGCCTGCTTGCCCGGCTCCAGAGAACCGATCTGGTCATCCCAGCCGAGCACCCGGGCGCCGCCAATGGTCCCCAACTCCAGTGCGTCTCGCACCGCCAGTGCCTGCGGGCCACCGCGGGCCCGGGCAAACAGCAGCGCGTGCCGGGCTTCTTCGATCAGCGAGCTGGCTTCGTTGCTCGCGGCGCCGTCGACGCCGAGGCCGACCGGCACCCCGGCTGCGCGCAGGTCCGCGGTGCGCGCGATACCCGCGCCCAGCCTGGCGTTGGACGACGGGCAATGGGCGACGCCGGTGCCGGCGTCGGCCAGCTTCTTGACGGCGGGATCGTCGAAGTGGATGCCGTGAGCCAGCCACACGTCGTCACCCAGCCAACCGAGGGTCTCCATGTATTCGACCGGGGTGCGGCCGAACCGCTCGCGGCAGAAGTCTTCCTCATCGGTCGTCTCCGCAAGATGGGTGTGCAGGCGCACGCCCTTGTCGCGGGCCAGGGCAGCGGATTCCCGCAGCAGGTCACCGGTCACGGAGAACGGCGAGCATGGCGCGAGCCCGATGCGCAGCATGGAATCGGGTCCCGGATCGTGATGTGTGTCGACAGCGGCGACGCTCGCGGCCAGGATCGCGTCGATGTTCTCGACGACGTGGTCGGGCGGCAGCCCGCCGTCACGGCGGCCCAGGTCCATGGATCCGCGCGTCGGCATGAAGCGCACACCCACCCGACGCGCGGCGTCGATCTCCGCGCCGAGCACATCGCCACCGTCGGCCGGGAACACGTAGTGATGGTCGGTGGAGGTGGTGCAGCCGGTGCGGGCGAGCCAGGTCAGGCCCGCCGCTGCGGCGGCGCCGACGATGTCCTCGTCGATACCGCCCCAGACGGGGTAAAGCGTTGTCAGCCAACCGAAGAGACCGTCATCGACGGCCAGCCCGCGGGTCACCCACTGGTAGAGGTGGTGGTGGGTGTTCACCAGGCCGGGCGTGACAAGGCAGCCGGCCAGATCGATCCGCTTGCCGGCCGGCTCAGCCGGTGCCGGTCCGGCGCCGACGGCCGCGATGCGGCCGTTCTCGATCACGACGTGCCCGACGGCGTGCTCGGTGCGACCGGCGTCCATCGTCACGACGGTGGCGCCTTCGAGGACGATGCGCTCAGGTGCCACGGTAGGTCCCGTAGCCGAAGGGGTTGAGCAGCAACGGCACATGGTAGTGCTGGTCGGCGTCGGCGATCGCGAAGACCACGACCACTTCCGGGTAGAAGCAGTCGCGCCCGCCGGCGGCGAAATAGCTGCCGGTGTCAAAGCGCAGGGTGTAGTCACCGGCGTCGAGCCGGTCCGGGCCGATCGAGCCGATGCGGCCGTCCGCATCGGTGACGCCGTCACCGATCTGCTGTCCATCGTGTTCGAGCGCCACCGCGACGCCGACCGCGGCTCGACCCACACTGGTGTCGAGCACGTGCGTGCTCAGCGTTCCCATCTACATCACATCCTTCAGTCGCAGCAGCGCGATCTCGCGCAGCGCCGCAACGGTCTCGTTCCGTTCGGTCTTGTCGTCGTTGCCCAGCCGGCGGCGCAGTTCGGCCAGGATCTCGCTCGAGCCACGACCGGCGGCCCGGATCAGGAAGACCCGGTCGAACCGCTGCTCGTAGTCCCGGTTGCCGTCAGCCAGCGCGGTCATGACGTCCGCGTCGGCACGATCGACCTGCGCCTGTTCCCGCGAGGAGAATTCGGCGGCGTGCCCGGCCGCGGCGCGCTCCCCGATGCGGGGGTGACCCCGTAGTGCGGCCGTCAGGTCGTCGTCGGACAGTTCCGCCGCGGACGCCTCGGCCTGCGCGGCCAGCGCGTCATAGTCCGCATATGGCCGCCGGCCGGCCACCTCCGCGGCCCAGCGGGGGACGCTCAGGCACGTGAGCAGCCGTCGCGTCGCCTCCGCCTCGGGTAGCGCGTTGAACTCGTCGATGGAAGACCCGCCGTTGGAGAACCGGCCGCCGGTCATGTTGTGCCTTTCTAGTTATCGAGATGTCGGGTGCGGGCCGAATGGATCGGATTGGCCTCCGCGACCAGCTGGTCGAATCGGTACGTGGCGATCTTCGCGATCTCGATCAATGCTGCCGCGTGTTCCTGGGTCGGCGAATTGTTCAGCCGCTCCCAGCCGTGGCGCAGCAGCTGATCGATGTTGGCCTGGTCGCGCACCGCCATGATCAGCGTGAAGCCGAAGCGTTCGCGGTAGGCCTCGGTCAGCGTCGCCAACTCCTGGTGTTCCTGCTCGGCGAGCCGTGTCAGCCCGAGCACCGACTGGTCGGACATCGAGTCCTCGCCCTCCTCGCCGGTGGCCACCGAGACGGCACCGAGGTCGGGATAGGAGGCGATGAGCTGATCCTGTTCCTCCGGGCTGGCCGCGAACAGTGCCTCCTGGAAGGACCGGCGCAGGTCCTGCGTATCGGAGAACGGGCGTCGGGCGTAGGCCCGCTCGACCACCCAGTCCGGACCCTGGAACAGGCCGGCGAAGGTGCGCCTGAATTCCTCCAACGACATGCTGTTCACGTTGTCGAGGCGCACCAACCCGGCGCCCGGGGTGCCGGCGACGGCGGGGCCGCGACCCTTGCCGATGTGGTGGAACACCAGGTTGAGCACGATGGCGGTGATGCTGCCGAGCGTGATGCCGCTGCCCAGGATGATCTGCGCCCATTCCGGTACCGCCTTGGCCACGTCGGGCTGGGCGGTCACGTACATGGCCAGGCCCACGCTGGTGGCGACGATCACCACGTTGCGATGGTCGTGGAAGTCGACTCGGGACAGCGTCTGGAAACCGACCACGGCCACCGTGGCGAACATCGCGATGGCGGCGCCGCCGAGCACCGGGTGGGGTATACCGGCGACGATTGCCGCGGCCTTCGGTAGCAGACCCAGGATGATCATGATCAACCCCGCGGTGGCCACCACATATCGGCTCTTCACCCGGGTCAGCCGGACCAGACCGACGTTCTCGGCGAAGCAGGTGTAGGGGAACGAGTTCAGGACCCCGCCGAGTGTGGTGGCCAGACCATCGGCGCGCAGGGCACGGGCGATGTCCTCACGCACGATGCGCTTCTCGACGATCTCACCGGTGGCGAACACGTCACCGGTGGTCTCGACCGCCGTGATGAGCATGACGACGATCATCGAGATGATGGCGGCCGCCGCGAATTTGGGCCAGCCGAAGTAGAACGGCGTGGTCACGCCGAACCATGAGGAAGCGGCCACCGCGTCGAAGTGGGCGTCGCCCAGGAGGTAGGCCACCACGGTCCCGACGACCAGTCCGATCAGCACCGCGACCGTCGCCATGAAGCCCTTGAACACGCGCTGGATGAGCACGATCAACGCCAGGGTGCCCAGCGCGTAGGCCATGTTCTTCCCGCTGGTCGGGTCAAGCGTCGGCCCCGCCCCACCTGCCGCGTCGGCCGCGGCGACCGGCAGCAGCGCGATACCGATGATCGTGATCACCGAGCCGGTCACCACGGGCGGGAAGAAGCGGATCAGCTTGGAGAAGAACGGGGCGATCAGGAACGTGAACAGCCCGGCCACGATCACCGCGCCGTAGATCACCAGCAGCCCGTCGGTGCCGCCGCCGGCGGCCAGCCCGATGGCGATCATCGGGGAGACCGCGGTGAAGGTCACGCCCTGCAGCAGCGGCAGTCGCACGCCGATCTTCCAGAACCCGATGGACTGGATGATCGAGGCGATGCCGCAGGTGAACAGGTCGGCGTTGATGAGGTGGATCAGCTGCTCGGTGGTCAGTCCGATCGAGTTCGCGAGCAGGATCGGGACGATCACCGCACCGGCGTAGAACGCCAGCACGTGCTGGAAGCCGTACACCGCCAGCTTGGGGATGGGGAGCACCTCGTCGACGGGATGCCTGGCGGCGCGAGGTTTCTCTGCGGTGGGGCTGCTGGATTTGGTCATTGGATGCCGTCCTTTCGACTGAAGGCGGAGATGTTGAGGTCACCCAGAGCGACGAGCCGTCACCGCAATTGGACTCGCCCGTCGACTACTAAGGAGGGTTTTGGTGAAGGCGCTCGGTCAGTGATCGGCAGACGGCAGGTGGTCGGCGTTTTGTCGGCGCACCATGACGGGTGGCTTCTGCTGACCTTTCATCTCGTCGTCGAGGCTGTCGCCCAGCTTGTCGCGTTCGGTTTCGGCTGCGGCCATCACCGACGCGCCCGGCTTCTTGCCGAGTGTGATCTCGTTGAAGAGGACGTTCAAGACGACGGCGACGATCGCCGTGGCACTGATTCCGGAATGCATGATGACGCCGAGCCACTGGGGGAACGCGTTCCAGAAGTCGGGAGCCGCGATCGGGATGATGCCCACCGCGACCGCCACCGAGACGATCACCATGTTGAGGTTGTCCTGGTAGTCGACCCGCGAGAGGGTGCGGATACCGCTCGCGGCCACTGACCCGAACAGCACGATGCCCGCACCACCCAGCACCGGATAGGGGATTGCCGCGACAACGGCGCCCACCACGGGCAGCAGCCCGAGCAACAGCAGGACCAGGCCACCCATCGCCACCGCGAAGCGGCTCTTGATACCGGTGAGGGCGACGAGTCCGACATTCTGCGCGAAGGCGCTGGCGGGGAACGTGCCGAACAGGGGAGCGACGGTGGTGGCGGCCATGTCGGCGCGCAGGCCTGCGGCGACACGCTTCGCGTCGACCTTGGTGCCGACGATTTCGCCGATGGCGAGGATGTCAGCCGTGGTCTCGGTCATGATCACGAGGATCACGATCGTCATCGAAATGATCGCGCCCACTTCAAAAGTGGGTGCACCGAAGTGCAGGATGGGCGGTAGCGCCAGGATGTCGGCGTCACCGACTTTGGAGAAGTCGGCCTGGCCCGCGATTGCGGCGATCACGGTTCCGACGACGAGGCCGATCAGGATCGACAGACGCGACAGGGTGCCCTGGAAGAGCCGGCTGATCACCAGGATGATGACCAGCGTCAGCCCGGCGTAGCCGATGTTTTCCATCGAGCCGAAGTCGGGGGCCTTCCTGTTGTTGCCCATCGCCCACTGGAATGCCACGGGCATCAGCGACAGGCCGATGACGGTGATGATCGTGCCCGTGACGACGGCCGGGAACAGCCGAACCAGTTGCGCGAAGAAGGACGACAGGACCAGGCCGATCAACCCGGCGACGATGATCGCCCCGAAGACGGGCTGCAAGCCGTCCTCACTGGCGATCGTGACCATGGTCGACACACTCGCGAACGAGATGCCCTGGACGATGGGCAGGCGGCTGCCGACCGGTCCGATCCCGAGGGTCTGCAGCAGTGTCGCCAGTCCGCTGACGAACAGGCCTGCGGTGACCAGCAGGGCCATGTCGCCAGGCGACAATCCTGCCGCGCCGCCGACGATGAGGGGCGGCGCGATGACGCCGCCGTACATCGTCAGGATGTGTTGCGTCCCATAGGCAAGTAGCCGCCCGAAGCCGTACATCTCATCCTCGGGACGGCCTCGGTACGCCGGATTTCCCCCGGCCCGTTTGAGCAGTTTCATGTTTGGCATTCCTCAGCAGAAGCCCGGGGTGTTCAACCAGGCGTCGCCCGGATCGGATCCGTCTTCGCGCACGACCGACGCCTCGATCAGCCCGTAGGGCCGGTCGGCGGCGATGAAGACCTCGTTGTTGTTCTCCACGCCGAACGGCGACAGGTCGACGACGAAGTGATGCTTGTTGGGCGCGGAGAATTTGATCTCGGCCACCTCGGGGCGAGCCTCCAGTACCGCCTTGCCCATCTGGTACAGCGTCTGCTGCAGGGCCTCGGAGTATTCGCCGGCGAACACCTCGAGCATCGTCCGCTTGATGTCGTCGTACATCTTGTTCCAGTCGTCGACCTCGGTGTGCTCGTAGCGCCACCGCGCGGTCAGCGACGTGGCCATGATCCGGTCCTCGGTCTCTTGCAGGGTTGTGTACTTGTCCTTCAGGAAGCCCTTGAACCCGGATCCGGTCGACTTGAGGATGATCAGGTCCTGCACGCCGGAGACCACCCAGGCCCGGCGCTCGCCTGCGCTGTCGTCGGTGGTGACGACGGTGGTGCGGAACTCGGGGCCACGGCGGACGAATGCGTGGTCATGGCCCGAGCCGTCGACCTGGATGCGATCCCAGGAGTACTCCTCGATCGCGATTCTGGACGCGGTCGCCTTGGGCGCGGCGTCCAGGAAGTGCGCGCCGAGCGTGAGGCCGAACTGTTCGGGTGAGGAGACGCCTTTTTCCTTAGCGAACGCGAATGCGGTGTTCTTCTGCGTGTCGGTGGGCAGCACGTCGCCCTGGTCGCCGGTGATGTGGGCCGCGGTGAAGTCACCCCGCAGAGATGTCGACACGTTCAGATCCCGGATCTCGTGCCGATCGGTGTCGCGATACACGCGCACGACCCGGTTCTCTGCCTTGCCGTACTGGTTCGGTCCGAGTGCGATGCCCATGGTTGCTCCTTGCTGTGTTGATCCCTTTTCGCATCGCGAAGTGTCCTTCGCGTGACCAGGGCGTCACTTCCGTATTGCGAAAGTAAATTTCCATTACTCGATGAATGATGGTGAGCCAACTCACACACCTTGTCAAGATGCCGGCGTGAACACACCGGTTTGTACCGGCATGAGGCCACTTGACGTGACCTGCGCCACAAGCGTACTCTTCATTTTCGTAATACAGAAGTAGATTTCCGTAGTGCGGAAGAGGTGGTTATGAGTCACTCGCTCGATTACGAGGTCAACTGCTCGATCCTGTTCACCGAGCTGCCCCTGCTGGAACGCGCTGCCGCGGCCAAGCAGGCCGGCTTCGACGGCGTCGAGTTCTGGTGGCCGTTCACCGAGGCCGTGCCCGCCGACAAAGACGTCGAGGCATTCATCGCGTCGATTCACGACGCCGGCGTGCAGCTCGTGGGGCTGAACTTCTTCGCGGGCGACATGCCGGGCGGCGACCGCGGTCTCGTGTCGTGGCCCGGCCGGGCCGCCGAATTCCGTGACAACATCGACGTCACGGTCGGTATCGGAGAACGACTGGGTTGTAAGGCTTTCAACGCGCTGTACGGCAACCGCGTCGACGGCGTGGCGCCGCAGGAACAGGACGAACTCGGCCGGGAGAACCTCGCGCTCGCCGCCAAGGGCGCCGCGCGGATCGGCGGCACCGTCCTGGTCGAGCCGGTCAGCGGGGCGCCGGCGTATCCGTTGCTCACCGCCGCCGACGCGCTCGCAGTCATCGACCGGGCCGGCGAGGCGAACATCGGGCTGCTCGCCGACCTCTATCACCTCGCGGTCAACGGTGACGATGTCGACAAGGTCATCGCCGAGCACACCGATCGGGTCGCGCACGTGCAGATCGCCGACGCCCCTGGCCGCAACGAGCCGGGCACCGGTTCACTGCCGCTCCTGCGTCAACTCGCGGACCTCCAGGCCAATGGGTACGACGGTTGGGTCGGCCTCGAATACAAGCCATCGGGTGCTTCCGCGGACAGCTTCGGCTGGATTTGAGAGACCCGGAATTGAAGAGAAGGAGCACAGCATGACCAACATTGCCTTCATCGGACTCGGGATCATGGGCAGCCCCATGGCGGTCCATCTCGCGAAGGCCGGCCATCAGGTCACCGGATACAACCGGTCACCGGACAAGGCCGCGCCGCTGGTCGACGCGGGCGGCCGGGCTGCGGATTCGGTCGCGGACGCCGTTCGTGACGCCGACGTGGTCTGCCTGATGGTGCCGGACTCGCCCGACGTGTCCGACGTGCTCACCGGCGAGAACGGCGTGTTCGACAACGCGAAGGACGGCACGCTCGTCATCGATTTCTCGAGCATCCGGCCCGATGTCACCACCCAGCTCGCCGAGCAGGCGGCGGCCAGGGGTCTGCGTCTGGTGGATGCACCTGTGTCAGGTGGTGAGGCGGGTGCCAAGAATGCGGCGCTGTCGATCATGGTCGGCGGCCGAGCCGAGGATTTCGAGGCGGCCAAACCCTTGCTGGACGTGGTGGGCAAGACCGTCGTCCACGTCGGTCCCAGTGGGGCGGGCCAGACGGTCAAGGCGGCCAATCAGTTGATCGTCGCGGCCAATATCGAGGCACTGGCCGAGGCGGTCGTGTTTCTCGAGGCCTACGGCGTCGACACCGCCGCGGCCCTGGACGTGCTCGGCGGTGGCCTGGCGGGCTCCAAGGTGCTGGACCAGAAGAAGCAGAACATGCTCGATCGTTCGTTTACGCCGGGTTTTCGGATCGCCTTGCATCACAAAGATCTCGGCATCGTCACCGCGGCCGCACGTGAGGCGGGCGTGGTGATACCGCTGGGCGCGATCGTCGCCCAGCTGATGGCAAGCTCCCTCGCCAACGGCGACGGCGGGCTCGACCACTCCGGACTGCTGCGCGGTGTGGAGCGACTGAGCGGAAGGACTCAATCATGACGAAGATGCGGGCGGTCGATGCCGCCGTGCTGATCCTCGAAAGAGAGGGCGCGACACAGGCTTTCGGCCTGCCCGGGGCGGCGATCAACCCGTTCTACAGCGCCATGCGAGCCCACGGCGGCATCAAGCACGTTCTCGCCCGGCACGTCGAGGCGGCCTCCCACATGGCCGAGGGCTACACCAGGGCCAAAGCGGGCAACATCGGTGTGTGCATCGGCACGTCGGGCCCTGCCGGTACCGACATGATCACCGGGCTGTATTCCGCGTCCGCCGACTCGATCCCGATCCTGTGCATCACGGGCCAGGCGCCGGTGGCCAAACTGCACAAAGAGGACTTCCAGGCGATCAACATCTCCGACATCGCCAAGCCCGTCACGAAATGGTCGGTGACGGTGATGGAAGCCGCGCAGGTGCCAGGGACCTTCCAGAAGGCGTTCCAGGTGATGCGTGAGGGCCGGCCCGGTCCCGTGCTCATCGACCTGCCGATGGACGTGCAGCTCGGCGAAATCGATTTCGACATCGACAGTTACGAGCCGCTGCCCGTCCCCAAGCCGGCCGCGACCCGCCGGCAGGCAGAAAAGGCACTGGCCATGATGGCCGCAGCGGATCGGCCCCTCATTGTGGCCGGCGGCGGCGTGGTCAATGCCGACGCCGCCGACCTGTTGGTGGCACTGGCCGAGATCACCGGGGTGCCCGTCGTCCCGACGTTGATGGGGTGGGGCACCATCCCCGACGACCATCCATTGATGGCGGGCATGGTGGGGCTGCAGACCTCGCACCGCTACGGCAACGCCACGATGCTCGAATCGGACTTCGTGCTCGGTGTCGGTAACCGCTGGGCCAACCGGCACACCGGCGGTGTCGACACGTACACGAAGGGCAGAACCTTCGTGCACGTCGACATCGAGCCGACGCAGATCGGTCGCGTGTTCGCGCCCGACTACGCCATCGTCTCCGACGCCAAGGCCGCGCTCGAGGTCTTCGTGGAGGTGGCCAAGGAGCTCTATGCCGAAGGCAGGCTGCCCGATCGCGGCGCGTGGGCCGAATCGTGCCGGGTGCGCCGGCGAAGTATGTTGCGCAGGACCAACTTCGATGATGTCCCGATCAAACCGCAGCGGGTGTACCAGGAGATGAACAAGGCGTTCGGGCCCGAGACCCGCTACGTCAGCACCATCGGCCTGTCGCAGATCCAGGCCGCGCAGTTGTTGCACGTGTACAAGCCGCGACACTGGATCAACGCCGGGCAGGCGGGCCCGCTCGGATGGACCGTCCCGGCGACCCTCGGAGTGGCGACCGCCGATCCGGACTCGCCGGTCGTCGCGCTGTCGGGTGACTACGACTTCCAGTTCCTCATCGAGGAACTCGCGGTCGGGGCCCAGTTCAACATCGGATACATCCATGTCGTCGTGAACAACTCGTATCTTGGCCTGATCCGGCAATCCCAGCGCGGCTTCGAAATGGACTACTGCGTGCAGCTGTCCTTCGAGAATGTCAACAGCCCCGAGCTTGGGGCCTACGGAGTCGATCACGTCAAGGTGGCGGAAGGGTTGGGCTGTAAGGCAATCCGCGTCACCGAACCCGACGATCTGTTGCCCGCGTTCGAGCGCGCCAAGGAGCTCATGAGGGAACACCGGTTACCCGTTGTGGTCGAGGTCATCCTCGAACGGGTCACCAATGTCTCGATGGGCACCGAGATCGACAACGTCGTCGAGTTCGAGGAACTCGCCTTGGCCGGCGAGGACGCTCCCACGGCGATCGCACTGCTGGACTGACTTTCGCGCGGATTGGAACGAGCATGCCCACCGTGCTGATCGCATCGGACAAGTTCAAGGGGTCGCTCACCGCCGCGCAGGTGGCAGACGCTGTTGCGGAGGGGGTGCGCCGGGCCCGTCCGGACGCGCAGGTCGGTTCGGTCCCGGTCGCCGACGGCGGCGACGGCACCGTCGCCGCCGCCCTGGCTGCCGGATTCGAACACGTTGCCGTGGTGGCCTCGGGACCGACGGGTGAGCCGGTGCACACCGGTTACGCGCGCCGCGCGAACGTGGCCGTCGTCGAGATGGCGGACATCTGCGGGTTGACGCGACTGCCCGGCGGGGTGCTCGCCCCGTTGAGCGCGTCGAGCCGGGGTGTCGGCGAGGTGATGGCCGCAGCCATCGATGCCGGCTGCGACACGGTGATCCTCGGGATCGGCGGCTCGGCGAGCACCGACGGGGGCGCCGGTCTGCTCGCCGGGCTCGGCGCCGCGCTCCTGGACGCCGATGGGGTCCCGGTGCCGGACGGCGGCGCCGGACTCGTCCGGATCGCACGCGTCGATCTGGCGGCACTGCGCGACCGCGTGGCGGGCGTTCACGTCATCCTGGCCAGTGATGTCGACAACCCGCTCACCGGGCCCACAGGAGCGGCCGCGGTATACGGACCGCAGAAGGGCGCCACCCCCGGGCAGGTGCGTGACCTCGACGATGCGCTGGCGCACTTCGCGGACATCGTGGCCGCGGCAGTGTTTTCCGGGTGTACCGGCTCTGCCGGTGGAGCGGGCGTCGACGTGCGCGATCATCCGGGTGCCGGTGCGGCGGGTGGAACCGGCTTCGCCGCGCTCGCCGTTTTCGGCGCCGAACTCCGGCCCGGCGCCGAGTTGGTGCTCGAGCTGGTCGGATTCGCCGATCGACTCAGCGGCGTTGACCTCGTCGTGACCGGCGAAGGCGCCCTTGACGAGCAGACGCTGCACGGCGAGGCGCCGGCGGGCGTCGCGATGGCCTCCGCCGCCGCGGGCATCCCGGTGGCCGCGGTATGCGGCCGCAACCTACTCGATGCCGAATCACTACGCGGGGCGGGCATCGTTGCGGCTTACGCCCTCACCGACATCGAGCCCGATGTGCAGAAGTGCATCGCCGACCCGGCACCCCTGTTGGTGCGACTGGGCGAACAGATGGCCACCGACCTTCTGTCAAACGAAGGTGTGGCCAGTAAAGACCGAGTACGAAGGTAGGAATCATGAGCGACTCCACCATCAGCGGGTCCGAGGCCATGGAACCGAGCCCGCGGCTGTACAACGAGGATCTCGCGCCCGCCCGTGAGCGGAACTGGGGCACCTACAGCCTGTTCGCGATGTGGATGTCCGACGTGCACAGCATCGGCGGTTACACCTTCGCCGCGGGCTTGTTCTTCACCGGACTGGTCGGGTGGCAGGTGTTCGTCGCGCTGGTGCTCGGCATCACCGTGGTCTTCTTTCTGATGAACCTCACGGGGTTCGCCGGCCAGGCCACCGGGGTGCCGTACCCGGTGATCGCGCGTATTTCGTTCGGTGTGTTCGGCGCCAACCTCGCCGCCCTGATCCGGGCGGTGATCGCGATCGCCTGGTACGGGATCCAGACCTGGCTGGCCTCACAGGCCGTGGTGGTGCTCGCGATAGCGGCGTGGCCCGGGCTCGCCGACCACCGTGGCGTGAACTTCCTCGGCCTCGACATGCTCGGCTGGGCGGCGTTCGCCGTCTTGTGGGTGCTGCAACTCCTGGTCATCCGACGCGGTATGGAGACGGTGCGGCGCTTCCAGGACTGGGCCGGTCCGGCCATCTGGGTGGTGATGTTCATCCTCGCGGCGTGGATCGTCATCGAGGCCGGGTCGGACTTCTCGCTGAACCTGACCGATGAACAGAAGACCGGCGGCGCCGCCGTGCAGGCCTTCCTGGTGGCATGCGCACTGACCATCACCTACTTCTCGACGCTGCTGCTGAACTTCTGTGACTTCTCCCGGTTCGCGCCGGACCGGCGCACCGTTGTGCGGGGCAACATCTGGGGTCTGCCGGTCAACTTCATGGCGTTCGCGGTTGTCACGGTTGCGGTGACGGCGGGCAGCATCGCGGTGTTCGGCGAGGCGATCACCGACCCTGTCGAGATCGTCGCCAGGATCGACAATGTCTGGGTCACGGTCATCGGTGCCATCACATTCGTCATCGCGACCATCGGCATCAACGTCGTCGCGAATTTCGTGTCGGCGAGCTATGACCTCGCGAACGTCGCACCCAAGCACATCGACTTCCGCCGCGGCGGGTTGATCAGTGCCATCGCGGCCGTGGTGATCACACCGTGGCACCTGTACAGCAGCCCCGGTGCGATCTTCTACTTCCTGGGCGGCCTCGGCGCGCTGCTCGGACCGATCTTCGGTGTGATCTTCACCGACTACTATCTCATCAGGCGGCAACGGGTTTCGGTCCCCGAGCTCTACCTGGACGACCCGCGCAGCCGGTACTACTACAAGCACGGCTGGAATCCGAAGGCGCTCATCGCCGGTACCACCGCCGCGGTGTTCTCGTTGTTCGTCGCGTTCTTCAAACCGTGGGAGGCATGGTCGGCGTTCTCCTGGTTCGTCGGCGTCATCATCGCCGCAGTGGTGTACTACGCGATCACCTCGCGCGACATGCGGCAACCGGAGTTGGCCGACACCACGACAATTCAGCCCAAGGAGGCGCAAGCATGACCGAACTCGATCTGGTGATCCGTGCTCCCCGCCTGATCAGCACGGCCGGTGAGGTCGGCCGCATCGTCGGCGTCAAAGATGGCACCGTCGTTGCCATCGAGCCGCTCGATTCGGACCTGACCGCACCGCGGACCATCGAACTCTCCGATGACGAAGCACTGCTGCCGGGAATTGTCGACTCCCACGTCCACGTCAACGACCCCGGTCGCACCGAGTGGGAGGGGTTCGCCAGCGCGACGAAGGCCGCTGCGGCAGGCGGCGTGACAACACTGATCGACATGCCGCTCAACAGCATCCCGCCCACTGTCGACATCGCCGCACTCGAAGTGAAGCGCAAGACCGCAGAAGGCCAGGCGCACATCGACGTCGGCTTCTGGGGCGGTGCGATACCAGGCAACGTGGCCGACTTGCGACCGTTGTACGACGCGGGCGTGTTCGGGTTCAAGTGCTTCCTGCTGCACTCCGGTGTCGACGAGTTCCCCCCGCTCGACCCCGACCAGCTCGAAGCGGCCATGCGTGAAATCGCGTCGTTCGACGGGTTGATGATCGTGCACGCCGAGGACACCCATGCGATCGAGCATGCGCCGACGGCGCACGGCGAGACGTACACCAACTTCTTGTCCTCCCGACCCAGGGGGGCTGAGAATCTCGCCATCGCCCAGGTGATCGAACTGGCCCGGTGGACGGGCTGTCGCGTGCACATCCTGCACGTCTCCAGCTCAGATGCGCTGCCGATGATCGCCACCGCACGGCGCGACGGTATCCGCATCACGGCCGAGACCTGCCCGCATTACCTGACCTTCGCGTCCGAGGAGATCCCCGACGGCGCAACGCAATACAAGTGTTGTCCGCCGATCAGGGAAGTAGGTAACCGGGAGCTGCTGTGGCGGGGCCTCGGTGAGGGAGTGATCGACCTCGTCGTCTCCGACCATTCGCCGTCGACGGTGGACCTGAAGTGCCTCGACATCGGCGACTTCGGGGTGGCCTGGGGCGGGATCTCGTCGCTGCAGCTCGGCCTTTCCGCCGTGTGGACCCAGGCCCGTCAACGGGGTTACACCCTGGTCGACGTCTGCCGATGGATGTGTCAGGCGCCGGCGAAGCAGACCGGTCTACGCAGGAAGGGCCGTATCGACATCGGGTACGACGCCGACTTCTGCGTTTTCGCGCCCGACGACGCCTTCGTCGTCGACGTGCACCGGCTGCACCACAAGAACGCCATCACCCCGTATGACGGTCGTCCGCTGGCCGGTCAGGTGCGTAGCACCTGGTTGCGGGGTGAGCAGATCAACATCGACGACGAGCCGGCGGGCCGGCTCCTGAACAGAGGTGGAGCATGAGTAGCAACGACACGCCGCGGTACTACGCGCCGACCGGCGGGCATCCGTCACAGACCGAGTTGACCACCGACCGTGCGGTTTTCACGGAGGCGTACGCCGTTCTTCCGCGTGGCACCATGCGTGACATCGTCACCAGTAACCTGCCGTTCTGGGACAACACCCGGCTGTGGGTGATCGCACGGCCGCTGTCCGGATTCGCGGAAACGTTCTCGCAGTACATCGTCGAGGTCTCGCCCGGCGGCGGAAGTGACCGGCCCGAACTCGACCCAGGGGCCGAAGGTGTGCTGTTCGTCGTCGGGGGCGGGTTCACCCTCGTTCTCAACGGCGACAAGCACGACCTGACTGCCGGTGGATACGCGTTCCTGCCGCCCGGCTGCGAATGGACACTGCGCAACAACACCGCCGAGGCGGCCCGCTTCCACTGGATCCGTAAGGCGTACGAGCGCGTCGAAGGCCTGGAGTTGCCGGAGCCGTTCGTCACCAATGAGATTGACGTCGAAGGCATCGCGATGACGGGCACCGAAGGGCGTTGGACCACGCAACGGTTTGCCGACCCGGCCGATGTCCGCCACGACATGCACGTCAACATCGTCAACTTCGAGCCCGGCGGTGTGATCCCGTTCCCGGAGACGCATGTCATGGAACACGGTCTCTATGTGCTCGAGGGGAAGGCGGTCTACCTGCTCAACAAGGACTGGGTCGAGGTCCAGGAGGGCGACTTCATGTGGTTGCGCGCCTTCTGCCCGCAGGCCTGCTATGCGGGCGGCCCGGGGCGCTTCCGGTACCTGCTCTACAAGGACGTCAACAGGCACGCCAAGCTCAGCCGGCAGTTCGTCTGAGGCACTGCGCCGGGTCGCGCCGCTGACATGCGACCGCAAACTATGATGGGACCATGCCTGCAGAGGGGAAGTCCGCGCCGAATCGTCGCGCCGCTCCAACAGATCTCGCAGCTCCACAGGGCGTAGACGTCTCCACTGTCGACGAGACCGACCGTCAGATCATTCGCCTGCTGTGTGCGAACGGTCGGGCCAGCAATGTCGAGATCGCCAAGACCATCGGCGTCACCGAGACCACCGTGCGCAAGCGGATCGCCCGACTGTTGTCGACGGGCGCCATTGAGGTGGTGGCCATCCCGAGCCCCAGCCTCACGGGGCTGAATCTGTCGGCGATCATCGGGATCTCGACAGAGCTACACCATTTGCGCAGCGTCTGCCGCAGCCTGGCGGCGCTGCCGGAGGTGCGCTACTGCGGTTACTCCACCGGCCGCTTCGACTTGATCATCGAGGCGTTCTTCGCCGACCAGGCGCACGTGCTGAGCTTCACCACCGACGTGCTCGGCGCCATGGAGGGCATCACGGCCGTGGAGACCTCGTTGATCCTGCAGATCGAGAAGTTCAGTTTCGAGTGGTAGACGGAAACTCCGTGGCGGGCACCTCGACCTTGTAGACGTTGGTCTCGGTCAGTCGCTCGTACTGCTCGGGGTTGTGGCGGCGCAGCCAGTACGTGCGCAGCACCCCGACCAGGACCAGCGCCGGCAGGCTCAGCAGCAGCACGGTGTTGATCCACCCGGTCTGCCCGGACAGCAGCGCGAAGTTCTTCGCCACGAGATACGACGCCACCAGCAGGCCGACGAAGCTCAGCAGCGGCGCGATCAACGTGCCCCATTTCGACAGCCCGTGATCTTTGTGCCGGATGTTGAAGTACACGAGAATCGAAGCGGAACAGGCGGTCTGAAGAATGATGATGGCCAGCACACCACCGGACACCACCGGCAGGAACACACCGAGGTAAGCGTCTTTGGCGCCGGCGACGATGAACGCGCCTATCACCAGCAGCGAGAAGACGGTCTGCACCATGTTGGCTCGGTACGGGGATCGGTGCACCGGGTGCACCTTGGCGGTGGCGCTGGGCAGAATGTGCTCGCGGCCCAGAGCGTGCAGGTAACGGATGGCGGTGTTGTGGAAGGCGAGTGCTGAGGCGAACGCGCTGGTGACCAGGAGGACCTCGGTGACCACCATGGCCGGATGGCCCACGTAACTCTCGAGAGCGCTGAACACCAGCCCGACGGGATCTTTGGTTGCGGCGTCGACGATTTGAGTCTTGCCGTAGGCGGTGAAGATGATCCACGCCATGAAGGTGTAGAAGATGCCGAGGAAGCCGACCGCCAGATAGATCGCCCGCGGAACAGTCTTTTCGGGATTGCGCGATTCCTCGGCATAGATGGCGGTCGACTCGAAACCGATGAACGCGCCGAAGACGATGGCGAACATCGCGCCGGTGCCGCCGCCGGCGAAGATTTCCGACGGGCTGAACGAGCTGAAATCGAATCCCTCTGGCCCGCCGCGGAACAGCACACAGATGCCGAGGATCAACAGGATTCCGGCTTCGGTCAGCAGCGCCACGCCCAGCACCTTGGCGCTGACCGATATCTGGCGGTGGCCCAGGAACGCGACGACGGCCAGGGCGATCAACGCCCATACCCACCACGGCACATTCGTCCCGGTGACGCGCGCCAGTGGGGTGGCGGCGAAGGCGCCCACCACCGCGACCTCACCGATCGCGATCGTCGAGTACGCGAGCATCGCGAGGATCGCCGCGCCGCCGCCCGCCATCTTGCCGAACGCCTGTCCGATGTAGGCATAGAAGGCACCGGCATTCGGTATCCGCAGGGCCATTCGCGTCAGCCCGACGGCGAAGAACAGCAGTACCAGGCTGGCCACCAGTTGCGCGCCGGGAGCGCCGATGCCGCCGATACTGAACGCCAGCGGTGTATAGCCGGCCACCACCAGCAGCGGACCCGCCGCGGCGACCACGAAGAAGGCGAGCTCGAATGGGCCGATACCCTTCGACTGGCTCTTACTGCGAGGTTCGGCCGACGGCGCGGCGGAACCTTCCGCGGTCCCACTCATCGTGCCTCCTCCTGTGCGCCGTTCGATGCCGAGCCCGTTGGGGCGCTGTCGTCCTCGACCGGGTCGTATTGTGCGCGGTAAGACTGGTATGCGGCGGCGAAACAGTCCAGATCGGGAACCAGCAGACCGGCGCCGATCTGGCCGCCGGCCCTACCCGCGAGGCCGCCGTCGATCATCGGTGTGCGGCCGTGGCGCAGCACCTCGACGAGATCGATACCCGCCGGAGTGCCCCGGAAAGCCAGTGCGGGAATGGCGAACTCGGGGTGCTCTGCCAGCGTGATGGCGTACAGCGACTCATTGTTGTCCATCATTTTGGTGAAGCTGCCGCCCTGGTAGGCCTGCAACGCCGGAGCGGCCGCCTGCGCAAACGCGCCAAGACCGGCCACTTCGGTGAAACAACTCTCGCCGCCGATCCATTCGACGTCCTCGGGCCCGAACCCGTCGAAGAACTTGCCGTCGAGATGCGGGTGGGCGCCGGTGAACCACTGGTCGCCGAGCCCGCTCACCCTGATCCCGAACGTGCGGCAGTTGATCGCCATTCCCGTGACCAGTGAGCTCGCGGGAACGCCGTGGGCGGCATCGGCGATCGCTTTCGCCGCGGCCATTCCCATCCGCAGAAAGGTGTAGTCGTTGTCGCGAAAGAACTCCAGGACATCGGTGACGGCGCTCGCCTTGGACGTGTTACCCATCGCGATGAACGTTTCGGTGAGCTCTCGCTCGAAGAGCATGCTGGCAGCGGTGTTTCGGCTGTGCAGCTCGTCACCGAGTCGCAGCGCCCGCGACATGATCGGTTTCAGCGGGATCGGCCCGTGCAGTTCGATCGCGGCGGACAGCGTCGGGGCGAACGTGCCCTCCAGCCACTTCAGGCCGTCGCGCACTTCGTCGTTGTACGAGCCGTAGTTGAGCCGGTGCCTACTCTTGCCTTCGTAGAGATTGCAGAAGGCGGTGCCTCCGAACGTTTCGTCGCGCACCACCAGTACGGGCATCGACGCGGTATAGATGCCCGCGACGGAGCCGATGCAGTGGTGTTGCTGGGTGCTGTGCACGATGATGTCGCCGCGCTCGAGCGCCCGTTCGGCCGCCTCGGCGGTGTCGGCAAGGCCTTCGTACAGTGCGGCGTTGACGATCGATCGTCGTTGGCCGCCGGAATACTCGTGCCATTCGAGTGGCGCGCCCGAGGTCAGGATGGTGGCATCGGTCATCCCGGGGACGACGTCGCGGGCCGGTGCCACATCGATGAGTACCGGGTTGGCCGTCAGGAGCCGGTCCAGCGCAACGGCATTGGCGTCCCGCCGCGCGGCCTCGGCGGACTCGGACAGGCCCAGGGAGATGGTTTCAGTGGTCATGATCAGATCCGCTGCAGGTAGCGGTTGGTCTCCCAGTCGGTGACCACCGACTGGTACTCGTGACACTCGCTGCTCATGTAGTCGACGAAGGTGCGGTGGAACTCCTTACCAAAGGTCCGCTGCGCCAGGTCATCGGACTCGAAACTGGCCAGGGCCTTCTCGAAGGTCGCGGGCAGCGACTTGCCGCGCAGTTCGGCTGGGTCCAGTTTGTAGGTGTCGACGTTGAGTGGCTCGCCCGGATCCAGTTTCTTCTCGATACCGTCGAGACCCGCGGCCAGCACCATCGCGATGCCGAGGTAGTAGTTGACTGCGGCGTCGGCGGTGCGGACCTCCAGGCAGTGCCGGTTGACCGGCAGGCGGCACATCAGTGTGCGGTTGTTGTTGCCCCAGGCGCGGTAGATCGGCGCCCAGGAGATCTCGTCCATGAAGCCCTTGCTGGTGAATCGCTTGTACGAGTTCACCGTTGGGCAGGTGACCGCCGTGATGGCGTCGCCGTGTGCCAGCACACCGGCGGTGAAGTGTTTGGCGACATCGCTGTAGGCGACATCGTCGGATGCGGCGAAGGCATTTCGCTTCGAATCGGCTTCGGCCAGGCTGATGTTGATGTGCGCCGCCGAACCGAAGTCATCCTGGAACGGTTTGGGCATGAAGGTCGCGATGCAACCGAGCTGCCTGGCGCAGTGCTTGGCCATGAGCCGGAAGAGCACCATCCGGTCGGCCATCGTGAGCGCGTCGGCGTAGTTGAAGTTGAACTCGTACTGGCCGTCACCGCCCTCGTGGTCGAAGGAGTAGAGCCCCCAACCAAGCTCAGCCATGTACTGGGCCATCGGGTCAAGGAAGTCCTTGGCCAACACCGTTGCCTCGAGATCGTAGCCCCGGGTGGGCGTGTTCAGCCGGTCGCTGGGAACCAGTGGCTCCCAACCATTTTCCGTCGGTCGCACGACGTAGAACTCGGGCTCGATACCGACGTTGGCGATGAACCCCATGTCGGCCGCGCGCTGCACCTGCTGCAACAGCACGTTGCGGGAATCCTGTGGATACAGCTCGTTGTCGAGCTTGAGTGTCGAGGGAGCCAGGGCGATCTGTGGATCCCAGGGCAGCACGACCAGTCGCTCCAGGTCGGGGAAGCCCTGACACTCGTCCTCGTGCGGGCCGAGATCGCCCATGCCCTCCAAGGCGCCCACCGTGTACAGCTCAGAGCCCTCCGTCATCGACTCCAGTGACGTCACCGGGACGCACTTGCTCTTCGGTACACCGTGAACGTCGACGTAGAAGCCGAAGACATATCGGACACCCTGATCGGCGAGCTTCTCACTCAGGTCGGCAGCGAAGGTCATTGGCAGGAATCCTCTCCCATGCAGAACGATTTAAGGCATATTAGGCACCACTGAGATTCGAATACAAGCATTAAGTAGCTGAGAAAGAGACGAATATCGAGCACATGCCGCTGGTGGCGGTGACTTTCGACGTGAGCGAACTCGACGAGTTCGTGCTGTGGCGCGAGATGTTCCGCGGCCTCGGTGCGGCGGGCATCGTTCCGCTCGTCGTGCACACCGACGCCGACGGGGTGCCGACCGATGCTCTGATGAGTCGGGTCGACGGGCTCATCATCTCGGGCGGGAGCGACGTCGACCCCGCGCTCTACGGCGGCGAGCCAGCCGATCCGCTGATCGATCGCGCGAAACCCGCGCGTGACCGCAACGAACTCCGCATGCTCGATGCGGCGCGGGCGCTGGGCAAGCCGGTCCTGGCGATCTGCCGCGGTGTCCAACTACTCAATGTCGCCTGCGGCGGAACGCTGATCGCCGATATCAGGCGCGACGTTGCGGATGCTGTCGACCATCGGCGCGCCGAAGAGGACCTGATCGCGCCGTTGCACACCGCGACTGTCTCGCCGGGTTCGCGGCTCAGTGCATGGCTGGGGCACAGCGGCGTGATCGACGTCAACAGCCAGCACCATCAGGGGATCGGCGTTCCTGGGCGACGGCTGCGCGTTGTCGCGCGGGCAGAGGATGGACTCGTCGAGGGCATCGAACTACCGGGGGAGCCGGTGGTGGGGGTGCAGTGGCATCCAGAAGTGTTGTGGCACAGCTGTACCCATGCCTTGGCGTTGATGCGCGGGTTTGCGGCGGAGTGCAGTGCCCGAGCGGAGAGCGTGGCCCGTGGTGTCACACCGTTGTAGCGGCGTGCTCGGGGTAGATCATCGCCTGCGGCGGATTGCTGGTGCGTCGAGCCAGCGGATAGTAGATCGCTGCCGTGACAACCAATCCGACGATCCAGGAGATGTCGGCGCCGCCGAGCATCCCGGTGATGGGCCCGGTGTACAGCGTCTGCGCGAGGAACGGGATCTGCGCCACGATGCCGATCACGTAGCAGGCCAGGGCGGCGCCGTTCCAGCGGCCGTACCGGCCGGCGGGGTCGTACAGCGCCGGGATGTCGACGCGTTCCCGGGAGATCAGGTAGTAGTCGGTGAGGTTGATGGCGCTCCACGGGGTGAACACCATCAGCAGCACCAGCACGAAGTTCTTGAAATTGGTCAGGAAGTCGGCGCTGGCCGCAATCGCGATCAGCACCGAGACGGCGGTGAATCCTACGATGTAGGCGGCGCGGGCCGTGGACGAGACGCGGGTCTGACCGTTGAACGCGGTGACGGTGGTGAGGATCGACATGAAGCCGCCGTAGGCGTTCAGGCAGTTGACCGTCAGCTTCCCCACCACGATCACCAGGTAGATCAGCAGCGACACCAACGCGGGGCCGGCCAGGTGGCCGATGAACCCGACCTGATCGTCGAGAAACGCATCGCCGGCAACGGCGGCGACCAGAGCACCGAACGTCATGGACCACGACGAGCCGATGACGCTACCGGCCAGCGTGGACCAGAACGTGGTGCGGGCGCTGGTGCTGCGCGGCAGATACCGCGAATAGTCCGCGACGTAGGGCCCGAACGTCAGCTGCCAACCTGCGCCGAGCGAGATCGCGAGCAGGAACGTGACGAAGTCGAACCCTTTGACCCCGACGAATGACGAGACGTCGTAGTCCGCGAACAACCGGATCGCCAGATAACTGAAACCGATGATGCCCACCACCGTGGCAATCCGTCCGATGGTGTGGATCAGCCGGTAGCCGGTCACCGCTGCGACCGCGGTCAGCGCCCCGAAGATGATGATCCCGACGGCAGGACTGTCGACGTGCAGGATCTGCCCGATCGCCTGGCCGGCCAGCACGGTGCCGGTCGCGGCGAAGCCCAGGTACATCAGGACAACGAGCAGAAGCGGCACAACCGCGCCGTAGACGCCGAATTGTGCACGGCTGGAGATCATCTGGGGCAGGCCGAGGCGTGGCCCCTGAGCGGAGTGCAACGCCATCACCGCGCCGCCCAACAGGTTGCCGATCAGCAATCCGACGATTGCCCAGATGGCATCCGCCCCGAACACCACCGCCAGGGCGCCGTCCACGATGGCGGTGATCTGCATGTTGGCGCCGAACCACAACGTGAACTGGTTGCGCGGCGACCCATGGCGCTCGTCGTCGGGGATGACGTCGATGGTGCGACGTTCGATCGCCGAGCCGGAATCGGTTGTGTGATGGTCCGTCATGGCCGCATGCCCTCCGTGAGAGACGTGATGTTGCGGACTGGTGTGTGTGCAACGTCACCTAAAGTCTGTATAGTCCTGTATATACAGGGGTGTCAAACGTGGCCCCCTCTCCGGCGGAGGTGGCGAGAATGGTCGGCGTCGGACACGCAGAGCTCGCTGACCTGTTTCGGCAGGCGACTCCGGAGGCGTTGCCCGCGTATGAGCGGGTGAAGACGTTCATCGCCGCCCAGATCAACTCGGGGCGGTGGGCCGAAGGCGATCAGCTGCCGTCGGAGAACCAACTGGTCAGTGCGCTCGGGTTGTCCCGAATGACCATCAACCGCGCGCTGCGCGAGCTCGCGAGCATGGGCCTGGTGAACCGTGTGATGGGGCTCGGTACGTTCGTAGCGCCGGTCAAATCGCCGTCGCCGCTGTTCGAGGTCAAGAACATCGCCGACGAGATAGCGGGTCGTGGCCACCGCCACCGCACCGAAGTGATCTACGTTCGCCGCGAGGACGCCGGCGAGGTCCCGCCCGTGCTGCGTGATTCATTTGACGGCAGCATCTTTCGTTCCTTGCTCGTGCACTACGAGGACGACGTCCCGATCCAGACCGAAGACCGCGTGGTCAACCCTGCGGCGGCTCCCGGGTATCTCGAGCAGGACTTCACCGCGCTCACACCCAACAGCTACCTGAGCGCGGTGGCACCCCTGGTGCGTGGTGAGCACATTGTCGAGGCCGTCCGCGGTAGCAGCGAAGAATGCCGGTTACTGAAGATCACGACCCGCGAACCATGCCTGCTGATCCGGCGTCGGACCTGGTCGGCAGAGGGTTTGGCCAGTGTGGTGCGGCTGGTCCATCCCGGTTCACGCAGTCGCCTCGAGGGCAGCTTCGCGACCTGATCGCTAACGCCGTCATGTCGACACGCGATGAGAAGAACATGCTGTTCTTCCGCGCGTCCGGTGCGATGGTAGTCGCGTTGATGTCGCCTTGGGCGTGGGCTGCCACCGCCCACGCCGAGAGCTTCGCGCAACTCGATCGAGTCCCCGTGGTGGCATCTCCGACGTGTGGGGGCAGCGTCAGTGCCGAGGCGCAGGTGACACCGGTGCAGATCGACGACGATGCCGGCAGCCACATCGACGATGGCGTCCGCGTTGCAATCCATTACGACGCCGGTATCTACGACGGTTCGTGTTCGCTCACCGTGACCGCCCGGTGGAACAACCTCGACACCGGCACGTCAGGTGGCGGTGACATCACCGCGGTATCGACAGTCGACGGTCACTACGGTTTCATCGGTTACGCCAACACGACATTCGAAACGGGTCGCGGCACGGTCATGGTCACGCTCAGTTCGCACCCGGGCGCCGAAATGCGGATCACGACGTGAGATCCTCACCGAAATCCACCGTGTAGAACCAAATAGATTGTCTAGCAAGCCAATTGGTGCGAACATGCGACAGTGCGGCCGATGCCACCGCGAATACGCTGTCGCGTCTCGTTCAGCCGTGTTGGCCCGATCATCGGCGGGCGAGGAGTAGTGTGCTCAACCGCGCGTCGTCACCCGTTGACGCCGCGCAGACACGGGCGTCCGGCGCTCCTGCGATGTCCGAACCGTTGCATCCGGGTAGGAGACTGGCATGGCGAAATTGGAAGGCGTGGAAGCCACCACACCGTCGGTACGCGAGCTCACCGTACGCGGCATCGTGCTCGGCGGGGTCATCACGCTGGTCTTCACCGCGGCCAACGTGTACCTCGGACTCAAGGTCGGTCTGACGTTCGCCACGGCGATTCCGGCGGCTGTCATCTCGATGGCGATCCTGCGTTATTTCCGTGGGCACACCATTCTGGAAAACAACATCGTGCAGACCATCGCCTCGGCGGCCGGCACCCTCGCGGCGATCATCTTCGTGCTGCCCGGACTGATCATGATCGGCTGGTGGACGGGCTTCCCGTACTGGATCACGGTGGCGGTGTGCATCGTGGGCGGCATTCTGGGCGTGATGTACTCGGTGCCGCTGCGGCGCGCCCTTGTGACCGGCTCCGATCTGCCCTATCCCGAGGGTGTGGCCGCCGCCGAGGTGCTGAAGGTGGGCGAGGCCGCCGTCGACCACGGCGAGGGCAACAAACGAAGCCTGCGCGCGATCGTGGTGGGTTCCCTTGTGGCCGCCGGGTTTTCGCTCCTGGCTGCGACCAAGGCAATCCTCAGTGACGTCTCCACCTACTTCCGCCTCGGCGCCGGGGGATCCACCGTCGGGGCCAGCCTGTCGCTGGCGCTGATCGGTGTCGGTCACCTGGTGGGCGTCACTGTCGGCTTCGCCATGATCGTCGGTCTGGTGATCTCCTATTTCGTGCTTCTGCCAGCGCTGACCTGGGGCGACATCCCCGGCGGCGCCGATGTCTCCGACATCGTGTCGGGCACGTTCTCGCACGACGTCCGGTTCGTCGGCGCGGGCGCCATCGCCGTGGCCGCAATCTGGACACTGCTCAAGATCCTCGGCCCGATCGTGCGCGGCATCCGGGCTGCTGCGGCCTCGTCGGCAACGCGCCGCGCCGGAAATCAAGTGGATCTCACCGAACGCGACCTCCCCATCGGAATCGTCGGCGGCACGATCGCGGTGTCGCTTATCCCCATCGGACTGCTGCTCTGGTGGTTCCTCAGCAGCACGAAGATCACTGACAACCAGCCGCTCATCATCGTGGTGACGCTGGTGTTCGTGGTGCTCGTCGGCGCCGTCCTCGCTTCCGTCGCGGGTTACATGGCCGGCCTGATCGGTTCGTCCAACAGCCCGATATCGGGACTCGGAATCCTGGTCGTGATCATCGCGTCGCTGGTTTTGGTATTGGTGCACGGGCGCAGTGACGATCCCGATCAGACGTTGGGGCTGATCGCCTATGCGCTCTTCGCCACGGCGATCGTGTTCGGCATCGCCACCATCTCGAATGACAACCTGCAGGACCTCAAGACCGGCCAACTGGTCGGCGCGACACCTTGGCGGCAGCAGGTCGCACTGGTGATCGGCGTCATCTTCGGCGGACTCGTGATTCCGCCCGTTCTCGGCCTGCTGAATACGGCGTTCGGTTTTGCGGGGGCGCCAGGCGCAGGTGACAGTGCGCTGGCCGCTCCGCAGGCAGCCCTGATCTCGTCACTGGCCAAAGGTGTCTTCGGTGGCGACCTGGACTGGGGTCTGCTTGGGCTCGGCGCCGCCATCGGTGTGGTGGTGATCCTCATCGACGAGGTGCTGAAGCTGAAGACGAAGTACGCCCTGCCGCCACTGGCGGTCGGCATGGGCATGTACCTGCCGATGTCGCTGACCATCGTGATCCCCATCGGCGCGCTGCTGGGCCGGTATTACGACAAGTGGGCCGACCGCACCGGCGGCGACGTCGAGCAGAAGAAGCGGCTCGGCGTCCTGATGGCGACCGGCCTCATCGTCGGTGAGAGCCTGTTCGGCGTGGTGTATGCCGCCATCGTCGCGGGATCCGGCAGCGACTCCCCGCTGGCGATCGTCGGTGAGGGCTTCGAGAACTGGGGCGAGATCCTCGGGGTGGTGCTGTTCGTCGTTGTGGTTGCGGGTCTGTACAAGTGGACTCGTCGCACCGCGCAGTGATGTTCAGCGCCGCTGGCCCACAGGTGAATTGACGATCGCGATCGACCCGGACGCCACTCCCTGAGTCCGCGCGTGTGCAATCGGCCCGCAGGACCGCTATCTTAGTACCGGATGCGTACTATTTTGTGCGCGGTGATGGCGGTGATGGCGGTGTTGCCGGGAGGAGGTTGTACCGACATCAAGCGGTATCTGTCAGCAAGCTTCTCCGCGTTGAGCTCACGCGACTACCGCCTGTTCGTGGTCGGGCAGGGCATCTCGGTCAGCGGTGTCTGGATGCAGAAGCTCGGGCAGGCATGGTTGGTGCTGACGCTCACCGACTCCGGACTCATGCTCGGTGTCACGGTCGCGCTGCAGCAAGTTCCCACCCTCATCTTCAGCACGTTCGGTGGCAGGCTTGCTGATCGTTACGACCGTCGCAAGATCTTGATGGCTACCGCGATCTGCGGCGCGGTACCGGCGGTGACGGTGGGTGCGCTGGCCGGATTCCATGTGGTGACAATCTGGATGGTGATGGCAGCCGCGCTGATCGCCGGATTTGTCGACGCGGTGGAAAAGCCCGCTCGCTGGACAGTGGCCAACGACATCGTGCCGCCGCATCTGCTGACCAATGCCGTGACCCTGAACAACATCCTGCAAGATTCGGGCAAGCTCATCGGGCCGGCGATCGGCGGCATCCTCATTGCGGTGGCGGGTATCCCCGCGGCCTTCTTCGTCAACGCCGCAACTGCAGTACCGATGGTCGTCGCGATGGCATTGATTCGTCCGAAGTGGGTGACACCGAGGAGCGAACGGGCGCAGGGCGGCATCGTCGATGCTCTGCGGTATGTCGCGCACAGCCCGGTTCTCCTGGCCGCGTTGGTCTTACAAGCGGTCACCGGGTTGTGGGGATACAACTTTCAAGTGCTCGTCCCCTTGGTGTTCCGTGATGTGCTCGGCGGGGACGCCAGGTCGGTGGGGCTGGGGTTGACATGCCTCGGCCTGGGCGGTGTCTGCGGCGGCTTGATGCTTGCGGGTCTGCTGAAGGCTGGATCACGACGCCAGATATGTGCCGCCGCGTTGTTCGCCGCGGCCCTTGCCACACTGGCGGTGTCCCCGACGTTGTGGTTCGGCTACTGCGCGATTGCTGCAGTGGGTGTGTGCAGTGTGGTCTATCGCTCCATATCCGGGTCGCTGCTCCAATTGGCGTCCGATCCGCAGATGCGTGGCCGGGTCATGTCGCTGTATGTGCTCGCGATGGCAGGAACCACGCCGATCGGGGCCCCGATCCAGGGTGCCATCGCCCAACTGAGCAATGCCCGCGTCAGTCTGGCGGTGGCCGCGGTCACCATCCTGGTGTCCTGCGTGGTCGCATACCTCTATCTGCGCGCCAAGGCGCTGGACCATCCGGTCATGACCGAAGCGGTGCGCGCCGCATGACCGACAGTCGCGCGCGTGCTGGCGTCTCACCGTCAGACGTCACCGAGACCGCCCCACCGCGGTGGTTCGCGCAGGCGCTGGCCCATCAACCGGAGATCGCCACGGTGACTGTTGCCGGCTGCGAGATCGCCTGTCGGCACTGGGGTGATCCGCGGCTGCCCTGCGTGATCCTGGTCCATGGCAATGGGGCGCACGCCCGGTGGTGGGACCATGTCGCACCGCTGCTGTCGGCCGATCACAGTGTGGTCGCCATGGACCTGTCGGGCCATGGTGACAGTGGCTGGCGTGCGGCGTATTCCTGGAGCGCCTGGGCTCAGGAGATTCGGACAGCGGCCGCGACAGCGTCGAGTCCCTCACAGAAACCGCCCATCGTCATCGCCCACAGCATGGGCGGCCGGGCGGCGATGCTCGCGGCCTGCGATGAACCCAGCTTTGCCGGACTCATCGCGGTGGACACCTCGATCGCGGGAACGGTCCGCCCAGGCGTGGTTCTCCGAATCGAGTCCGAAACCGTTCCGCCGCAACGCTTCTATGACACCGAGGCGCAGGCGCTTGCCCGTTTCCGGCTGGGTGGAGCGCCGGTGAGCAATCCGCTGCCCTACGTACTGGACCACGTCGCGAAGACGTCCCTGCGCCATACCGATGCGGGTTACACCTGGAAGCGGGACGCGAGCGCCCTCCGCCGCACCGACATGGGGCCAGCCGCGGACACCATCGCCCGTATCTCGTGTCCACTGGTGCTGATCCGCGCCGAGCACGGCAAGCTGCTGGAGACAGTCGGTGACTGGTACAGCGCGGTGACCGGGCAGTATGTGCCGGTGGTCGACATTCCCCTCGCGGGCCATCACATCATGTTGGACGAGCCGTTGATGCTTGTCGCAGCTCTGCGTGCGCTGCTGGCCGACTGGGGTGCCACGGGTGTCGGA
The DNA here is from genome assembly GCA_945957405.1 of uncultured Mycolicibacterium sp. GTDB lineage: Bacteria > Actinomycetota > Actinomycetes > Mycobacteriales > Mycobacteriaceae > Mycobacterium. Next base: position 36,495 of record CAMFLL010000018.1, read on the forward strand.
TCGGGGTCCGAGCGCAGGTGGTGGTGACGCCGCGAATCCGGTCTTCGGCGTCGTTGCCTCGACGAAGTGGCGATGGTTGTCCTGGACGATGGCAGCATGGTGCGAAAGGCATCCGGATCCGCCGTCATCAGATGGAAGAACGTGTCCACAACGCGGTCGACGCCTAAACAACGGCCTCAGTTCGACATGTTCGCCGGGGCCGGAGCGGGAAGACCCCTCGAAGCGTCTCGCGACTTCACACTCACGTAGATGATGCCGACGACGGCGATCGCGGCACCGACGAACGGTGTCGCCGTGAACGGCGCGACCGGCAGTGACGGGATGAAGTAGGTGCACAGTGCCAAGCCCATCACCGCCACGCAGAGTGCAGGTGCAACATAGGTGAAGACCAGTCCCTTACCGTGCCTGCGGCCGTAGACGAAGCCGGCAATACCGACCATCGCGTACGCCAGGAGCTGGCCGAACACACCCGTGAGTGACAGCCAGGTGAAGGCATTGAAACCACCTGCGGCAGAACCGCCTTGCCACGTGTAGAGCACCGCCAAGGCGATCGCGACGGCGGCCCCGAGTGCAGCGGTGGCGATGTGCGGGGTGCGGAACCGGTGGTGGCTGCGGGCCAGTGCCGCCGGCAGGAAACCGGAACGCGCCCAGCTGTATAGCAAGCGTACGATGCCGTTCGCGTTGGCGACCGCGACGGTGAAACCAGACAACGCCACCATCGCCAGTAGGACGTATCCGTAGCCAGGGAAGAGGTAGCGCGACGAAAGGTCAAGCAGCACACCGCTGGCCTTCGATGACCACTCGGCGCCGACGGCATCGACGCCGTAACCGCTGACGATGGCCAGCGCCGTGAGAATGAAGAAGCCATATGCGATTCCCGCGGAGATGAAGACGGCACGCGGGACTGTTCGCGTGGGTGCGTTGGCTTCCTCGGCCAGGTACACCGCGCCTTCCAGCCCGCCCAACGTGTAGACCGCCAGGCCGAGTCCCGCCAAGAGCGCTGTCATGGAGATACCGGAGAGCTTCCAGGGCATCAGGGAATTCCATGCGATTCCGGATGCCCCGCCCTGGAAGAGGATGGCGAAGTCGAAGATCACCAGGGCGAGCATGCCCACCAGCGTCATCGCGAGAAGCAGTTTGACCGAGAAGCTGACACCCCGAAACACAATGAACAGTCCGGCCACCGTAAGGACGATCGTCCACAGTGCCCACTGCCCGCTCAATATCCAGACTCCGGGCGCTACCGCATTGAAGAACGCCTGAGCAAGGAACCCGGCGGCGATGAAGAGGCCGGGAACGGAGAGCATGAACGCCGAGATCATGAACCAGCCGGTCATGGCACCGGCCCGCCGCCCCAGCCCTTCGGTGGCGATCGTGTAAAGACCACCGGCGTCACCGACGATGCCGGAGAACTTCGCCACCAGGTAGAGGAACCCGCCGAACCCGACTGCGGCGATCAACAGTGCGGCGGGAGTGGCACCGCCGGCGAACAGTGCCACGGATGCGCCAACCACGATGATGGCCAGCTGCGGTTCGTCGGTGCCCAGTGACTGCGATACCAAACCCAATGTGCTCACGGAGTTCGAGCTGAGCCCAGTGGGACTGTCGGACGTTGCGCTCAACGGGGTGGTCCTTTCGGCGATCGGTTTGTGTGCTGGTAATCGTGTTACGCGCGATACCGCAGCACTAGCGACAGAAAGCCGACGTCGTCTTTCACGATTTCTATTTGATGCGCATCGCGAAACATCCTCGGCCTGCTGCCGGATTGTCGAAAGACCTGGGGGATCGCGAATGCCATCACGGGGTCTGCTTGATGAGGTGGCGCGCCGCCTCGGTGATCGCCTCGATGGTCGGCCGCTGGTTGGTCGCCGCTGGGCGGATCAACACCACCTCGCGCAGGACGTCCTGCGCGATGGCCACACGAGCCACCGGCAGCGAACTCAACGTCAACATGATGTCGGTGGCGGGGGATACCCCGAGTCCTCTGGCGACCATCGCCAGGGTGGCCGCAGTATCCAACACCTCGTGTGCGACCCGGGGTTCGAAGCCGTACTGCCGGCACGCCGTGCGCATCGCCAGTCCGTAATGCTCGCTCTCCACCGGCAAGATCCAGTCCCAGTCAGCCGCGTCGCGGAGATCGATCCGGCTGTCCTCCGTGAGGCCGTAAGCTCCCGGCGCCACAGCCAGTGCAAACCGTTCGCGACGGAGCACGATGATCTCGACTCCGTCGGGCTTGCGGAACGGGACTGCGGGATAGTCCAAGCCGAAGGCGACGTCGACGTAGCCCCTGTCGACCGCGTCGAAGACATCATCGAGGTCGAGTTCACAACTGCGGATACGCATTTGGGGGTAGTCGGCGCGAGCCTGGGCGATGACCTCGGGCAGCAGTGTCGCCGCAATGCTTCCGAAGACACCGATGCTCACCGGGCCCACGAAGTGCTGTTGGACGTTGCGGACCGCGTCGAGCGCAGCTCGTTCGGCGACCAAGAGCGTGTCGGCGTGTTCGACCAGGACTCTGCCAGCGTCTGTGAGGGCGACCTTACGTCCATTCTTCGTGATCAACGGTGCCTTGACCGTCTTTTCGAGCGCGGCGATCTGCTGGGAGACAGCACCCGGGGTGTAGCCCAGCTCTTCGGCCACCGCGGTCATGGTGCCCAGATGGGCGAGCCGACTCAACGCGGAGAGTTGGCCGAGGCTCAGATTCATATAGCGATTGTAGAAAGCGAGCGGCCTTTTCTTACAGCAGTTCTATCGAGCTAGCCGGCTGTCCTCGCCGTCGTTCCGACATTGCAGGACCTCTAAACGGTCACGTCGCCGAACTCTCGCTTTCCCTGCGTGACGATCGGGGGAATCATCGGCTGCAGCCAGGCGTGCCAAATGCCTTGGCTCTCGAACTCCACTCGGGCGATCGAACGCCCTCCTGCCGGCAGGAGCCAACTGAACGATGAAGATGATCAACGCCGGGCACGTCAGGCAGCTGATGAGCACCGCCGAGGCGATCGAGTCGCAACGGCATGCGTTCGAGAGTCTCGCGTCGGGAAATGCATGGCAGCCGGACAAGATTGGGGGCGGCCGCCCCGGTTCGGACGACACCCTGTTCTGCTACGCGGCCCACCTCGGCCCGTCAAGCGGGGCGGCCGTGAAGTTCGGGAGCGTCAATCCCGCCAACGCCAGCGTCGGTCTGCCCGCGGTGCACGCCGTGATCGTGCTGCTCGACGCTCACTCGGGTGCGCCCGTCGCCGTCATCGACGGCTCGGCCGTCACCGAACTTCGCACGTCGGCAGCCAGCGCCGTCGCCGTCGATGCCCTGACAGCACCCGATGTCACGTCGCTTGTAGTCCTCGGAAGCGGAGTCCAGGGGATGGCGCATGTCCGTGCGTTATCGGCCGTTCGCGCGTTCACCGACACCGCGATGTGGTCACCCGACTATGAAGAGTGTTGCCGAGCAACAGAATTGTTGACGGGCGAGGGGTTTCCGGTGCGTGTGGCACACGACCTCGACGAGGTTGTCGGGAATGCAGACGTCATCGTCTGTGCAACCCACTCGACCACGCCGCTGTTCGCACCCACGTCAATCAAAGCGGGGGCTGCCGTACTGAGCATCGGCTCATTCGAGCGCCACCGCTGCGAGGTCGGACCCGAGTTGCTGCGCCGATCCGCGAATGTCGTGGTCGACCAGGCCGACACGGCGCGCCGCCATTGCGGACCGGTGGTGGCGCTGGCTGAGGATCCCGCGGGACCGGAGCTGGTGGAGCTCGGCGATGTGTTGACTCACCGGGTCACACTGTCAACCAAGGACGAC
>CAMFLL010000019.1 GCA_945957405.1 uncultured Mycolicibacterium sp.
GATGTGTATAAGAGACAGGTATTCGCCTATGTGATGCCCATCGTGGGCCGGACCGGGTTGCTGGGCACCGCACTTCAGCAGAAGACCGAATTGGTCGACGAGACCCATCTGCCCCTGCTGCTGGCGGGCCGCACGGAGCCCCCCATGACACTGACCGCGATCTATGAACGCCCGCTTCTTGGGTGGGGCAGTGCCATGAAGTTGACGCCGGATGTGTACGCCCAAGCCGAGCATCTTGCGATCCGGATGGGCTATCCGCCCAGCTTCCCATTCGATCTCTATTGGCGTCTGCCGGTGACGGACTACTCTGCGACACACTCGATTCTGCTGGGATCATGGGCCGAGGGCGGCCTCTTGGCGGTGCTGCTGCCCGCTTGGCTGTTGATTGCCTGCGTGGGTGTCATCTGGAACCATCCGAGGTTCGGGCGGTGGGCCCCCTTGGCGCTCTTGGTGGCGTTGCAGGGAGTGTGGGATCTGATGTATGCGCCGTGGACGTACAACATGATCGCAGAGTATGCGTGTATCGCGTTGCTGTACTGCGCCGTTCACTTTCGATCGACCCGCGCTGGGCCATGAGCGCGGCGGTGAGCGTCGTGATCCCGACGACGGGTCGGCCAACCCTGATGCGCGCGGTGCGCTCGGCGCTGGCCCAGTCGGTGCCCGTCACCGAGGTGATCGTGGTGGCCGACGGGAACGCTGCGGTCACGTTACCGGACGATGATCGAATACGGCTGCTGAGCAATGGTTCTCAGGGTGGCGCTGCCCGATGCAGGCAGGTCGGCATCGATGCCGCCCGGGGCGCGGTCATTGCCTTGCTCGACGATGACGACGAATGGGTGGATACCAAGCTGGAACGGCAACTTGCCGGTGTTCGGTCAGGCCCCGGCGTCCACTGGATAGCTTCGTCGCGGATCTGCGTACATGGTCCCGGGTCGCGGCGGCGGGTGTGGCCCAGGCACCTGATCGAACCAGGCCAGATGATCACCGACTACCTCTACCGCGTCGGCAGCGTGCGCCGCGGGGAAGCAGTGCTGCAGACCTCGACGTTGTGTTTCCCCACCGATCTCGCCCACCGGGTTCGCTGGGACCGTCACGCCGACGCGGTGCACGACGAGTCGAGTTGGTTGATCGCTGTCCAGCGTGAGATTCCGGACCTGCAAGTGTGGCAGTCGGCTGATGTGCTGAGCATCTATGATGTTGGTGCGCAATCGGTCTCGCGTGACCCGCGTGATCGTGTCGACGAGTACATCGAGTGGGGACTCGAGTACTTGGGTTCTGAATCCGCCCGCGTCCGGGGCGACTATCTCTGCTCGAGCCCCGTCAGTGCCGCGGTGTCGGCCGGAGTACTCAGCGGTGTACTCCGGTCGGTCCGCGCAGCGCTGCGCCACGGGCGGCCCGGTCCGATCGCTCTGGGCTATGCGGGACTGAGCGCCGTGCGGATTGTGCTGCGCAAGTCTGTGACGGCTTTTCGGCGATGACAGTCGAGTCCGGCCGGCTGGCACCCGAGGAACGACGAGCGCTGTTCGCCGGGCCGGTCTACCGCATCGTCGGCACACCGTTGGTTGCGGTGCTGGGGTTGGCGAATACCGCGATCATCGTGCGTCAGACCGGTTCTGAAGTGTTCGGCCTGGTCGCCCTCGTAGCGACCATCACGCTGCTGTTCCCGTTCGCCGACCTCGGCATCGGTGCCACTGTGCTCAGTGCAAGCGCACAGTTGCAAAGACCCGATCAGAATCCGAATGCGGCGGACATCATCAGACGCGGTTATCACGTGTTGATCGCGGTTGCGGTCGTCGTCGCATTGGCCGCAATCGGAGTCATGGCAGTCGACGGTTGGTCGGTGCTCGTGGGTTTCTCTTCGGGGCCCGACGATCGATGGGCGATCACGGTGGCGGCGATACTCTTCGCCCTCACCATCCCCGCCGGCCTAGGTGTGCGCATCCTGATCGGCATCGACCGGAACCCACTGGCCACGCTGGTCCTGATGAGCTGTCCGGCCTTCGGATTGCTCGCCACCGTCGCGCTGTACAGCGTTGGTGTGCAAGGTATCTGGTACTGCGTGACCGGCTTGGCGGGACTGCTCGCCGGCCAGGTGGTCGGCACCGTGCTGGCCCTGCGGCTGTCCGGTCTTGGCTGGTCGGCGTTCGGCCGGGTGACCTCGTCCGAGACCACCGCGAATCTGCTCGCAGGCAGCCTCTGGCTGTTCCTGGTGGGCGTCGGGCTGCCGGTGGGATTGCAGACGGGACGGGTCATCCTCGCCCATCTCTCCACGCCGGAGGAGCTTTCGCAATATGCGTTGATGGCGCAGTTCTACGCAGTGGGGTGGAGCGTGCTTTCGACCGCCGGGCTGGCGTACTGGCCCATATTCGTCAAACGTCGTTCGGCCACCGCCCCAACCATTCGCATGTGGTGGCGGTTGACGGCAGCTTTCGCTGCGTTGGCCTGCGTGGGCGCTGCGGGTATGTGGGCACTGGGGCCCTGGGCCGCCGGAGTGCTGTCGGGTGGTCGTATCGAGGTCTCGGCGTGGCTGGCTCTAGCGTTCGGTGCGCTGTTGATCGGCCAAGCGATGCACCTCCCCGCCAATGTTCTGCTGACTCGGCCGAATGAAGCGCGCTGGCAGGCGTGGTGGACCTTGGCGATGGCTGCGGTCAGCATCGGACTGGGGTGCGCGGTGGCAGGCGATTGGGGAGCTGTGGGAGTTGTGTTCACAGCGGCTGCGGCGATCGCCGTCGCGCAGGTCATACCGGACCTGGCGTGGGTTCCGCGCCTTGTGCGCCGTCGCCAGGCAGACTCCGATTGAGGGGCGTCGCCAGAGGTGCCACGACCGTTTGATCGGGACCGACGTCACGGATGACAGTCGCGTTGGCGCCAACGGTCGCCCCGTCGTGCAACGTGATCGGGCCGAGGACCACGGCGCCCGCGCCAACGCGGACACGGTCACCGAGGGTGGGCCGGCCCTTGGCGTCATGCCCGATGGTGACTTGCTGGTTGATCCAACAGTGGTTGCCAATGGAATTCGCGGTCACGATGGTTGCCAGACCGTGCTGGATGAACAATGCGGGACCGATGTGATCGGCTTCGAGCGTCAGTGTGGCGGCGGGTCGATAGAGTAGGCGCAGGCCGGCGCGAAGCGGCGGCGCCAGGCATCTCAACCGATAGTGGACGAGCGTTCGGAATTCGGCGAGCGCTCCGCTGAGGTATGCGAACCTCGAGTAATGGTCGAGTGCAACCAGATCGGCGGCGCCGATGCACTCGACCCACCAATCGACATCGGCATCGACCGCATCGGCAGCGGCGCAGTGTCGCACACCGAACCAGAGGGGTAGCGCCCAGATTCGTGCAAGCGCCAGCCGGACTCCGTGTCGCCGCCGTGTCATGAACCGATGGTAGAGAACTCCACTCAGCATCCGGGCTGAAGAACGGCACGAATGTAGCCCGCCGTTTGCGCGATGTACTCGAATGCCCATCGCTTGATCGAGGTCGGTGTGGGGGTGGCGACCATCACGAGCTCACCGGTGAAGCACCGCGAGAGGATGAATCGTGCTCGTGAGATGTGCGGCCGGGACGTCACGACGATCACCGTCGACCAGCCGCGCTCGGCGGCGAGCCGACGCAGTTCCTGTCCTTCGCCACGCGTCGTGGCCGGAGTGGGAGAAAAGCAGATCAATTCGAATGCCGCTTGGGGCGTCCGGCAGGTTTCGGACAGCCACGGATCATCGGTCCCGTTAGGGTTGGACACCACGACGGTCCGTGCCCACCCCTGGGTGCCGAGCTCGAATCCGAACGGGTAACGGCCGTAATCCGCTCCGCCGAGGACGAATACGGCATCGGCCCGGCGTGGCTGATCGACCTGTGGGCACACGTACACCGGCCACCCGGCGACGACCGCAATGACGAGACTTGTGCAGAGGGCCGTTACGACGTAGGCCGCGCGATGCGATCTACCACTGGACAACGGCGCGGCCTACCCGAGCGGACACGGCTACCTACGGTATCCGCTGAGGCTGTGGGAGCGAGGGTCAGTCGTCCTTGGTCTCGTGAGTGTTCTTCTCCTGATCCGAAGTGGATTCGGATTCGTGTTTGGGCACAGGCTTCTTGCTGAGACTTACGACTGTTTTCTTGACGTCCTTGAGCGCCTTGTGAGTGGTCCGGACGGGGTTCAGTGCGGTTCGGACGATGTCGCGACCCGGATGGCCAGCCTTGACCGACTTCTTGACCGTGGTCGTGGAACCGGTCGAATCGACGGTTGTCCGTTCTGTGAGTTGGGTGCGGGACGTCGACTGCGTCGTCTCTGTTGCCGGTAACGCAGCATCGGCCCGTTGTCCCCGGAGGACTGCGAGGGGGCCGGGAAGGATCGTCCGGCCACCACTTGTCGAGCCCGGACTCAGTATGCCGCCGGCCAGGACGACGGTGCCGGGGCTTGGCTCTGGATTGAAATCGGGACCGTAGCCACCGTTGAGGACGCCGTTGGCGACAACGGCCGGAGCTCGGAGAGTCGCTTCAACCGCCTCGTGTGCATCGCCTGCCTCGACTGCGTCCTTGATGTCCTGATAGGCATCCGCGCCCGCCGCGATACCGCTCACAACCGGGCCGATGGCGCCGATCACCACGCTGGCCAGCGCGGGGTTGATCGCAAGAACGGGGCGTAGCACCGCGATCGGGACACCCATCAACGTGTTCACCGCTGCGTCCACCTGCCCGGCCTCCAAGGCCAGTATCGCTACGCGAACCTGCGTCGGCGCGGTCGTCGTGAGCTGCCTGATGACGACCGGTGCGGCCGCACGTAGACCGTCGGAAAGTGCTCGCAGGCTGCCGGGTTGCTCGGCGATGATGTCGCCCAGCACGCCGGCTGGATCGGGCGCGGGCAGGCTGTGCAGGGCGGTTCTGTTGGCCTCCGCGGTGTTCAGGACGTATGTGTAGACGTCGGCCGCACCGGACAGCCTGACCTCGGGTGTGGCGATGCGGAGATCGGGTGGCGTCGACAACACGGGATTCGCGACTATCACCCCCGCGCCGATGACCAAGGTGCCGGCCAGGCTGCATGACCGAAGAGTTAATGACATGGTGTCCCCCCAGGGTTCATATCGTCAAGATTGGCAAACGATACAGCAATTTTCCTGCTGCCGGCCCAAATGCTCGAATCTTACGTAGACGTTCTATTTACGCACCTTGATTGGCTTTGCATGTCCCGGATGCCGCGTCGACCGGGTGAAAATCGGCACAAGCGTGCAAATATGGCAAATGTTAGCCAAGCTCAGTTATGTCGGATCGGCAAACCGTGACCGGCGCCCGCCGTCGCGGCGAATGGTTCGCGCCGGTGACCGTGATGCCGATTGAAAGCGCCGATGAGCTGGGAATTGTCCGAGCCACACCAAGGGCACCGTGGTGGGAATTGGTGCGTGGGCCGTGTGAACACCTTTTCTTCGCAAACGTTAGTTTGCCAACTTATATGGTCGCGATCATCGTTGTTGATGCTTGAGCGGCCAGGCAAAGCCTCCCGGTCGGCACGAACACCGATGCCTGGCGGCATGCGCGCTTCGAGGCGTAGCCATGATTTTGGCAACGTCTCCGAAGTCGTACAGTCTTTGAAAAGCCTGATCAGCGGCACTATCTGCAAAATATACGAGCGAGGTGTCTTTACGTCTGCAACTATCTGATCTCCGTCCATCCGCGGGTATTGCAGGTTGCTGGGAAGTCGTATACGTTCGCGTCAATCGTCGGTGGGCGATGATGACAGCGAACTTTCAGGAGTTTGCAAGAAAATCCGCCCACGTCGTCGGAGGGGGAGAGCAATGCAATCAGGTCGTCGACATACCCCACCCCTCCCTGTCGATGCCCGGTTGGAGGGCTGGCGGGGGCGATGGACAGTGCCTGCCCCCGTCAGCCCGTCGGGTGGGGATCGGTGATGTCGTGCGAGTCCTCGTCACCGGCGCCGCCGGCTTCATCGGATCGAACCTCGTCGATCGTCTGTTGCGCGACGGCCATCAGGTGGTCGGTGTCGACAACTTCCGTAGTGGGACACGGGACAATCTAGAAGACGCCCTCGCCGTGGGTATGAAGGATCGCAGGTTCACCCTTGTCACGGCCGACATCCAGGCGCCTGAACTGGTCGACATCGTGGTGGGTACCGCTCCGCACGCCATCTTTCACCTGGCAGCGCATGTCGACACCGGAGAAGCTCTGTCCGATCCGCATTTCGACGCGAGAAGCAACGTGCTGGGAACCATCAATCTGTGCGAGGCCAGTCGCACGGCCGGTGTGCGCCGGATCGTCTACGCAGCATCAGGGACATCGCGCTACGGCGCGTCCTCATCGACGGTCGACGAGAACGATCGGGTAGATCCGCTGTCTCCGAACGCCGTCGCGAAACTCGCCGGTGAGATGTACCTGCGTGCATACGCCGAACAGTATGCACTGACCCCCATCTGTCTCGCGCTGGCCAATGTGTATGGGCCACGACAAGTTTCCCGCGGCACCGCCGGCGAGATCTCGGTTCTGTGTAGTGCCCTGATCACGGGAAGTCCCTATGCGACGTACCGAAGTCACACCGCCGCCCACGATTATCTCTATGTCGACGACGCCGTCGAGGCCTTTCTGCAGGCGGCCTACGCGCCTGTCGAAACCACGGGCACGTTCAACATCGGTACTGGTCGCCGGGCCACCCTCAGCGACGTCTACCGGCACATCACCGCCGCATTGGACGGCACGCCACAACCGACCCCACTCGATGACACGGAGCTGGATTCACTTGCGCTGAATTCCGCCAAGGCCGCGGAGATCTTCGGCTGGCGGCCTCGCGTGGAACTATCCGAGGGGATCCGCCGCACGGTGAGCTGGCTGTGCGAAACTCTCGAGCCGGGTTCGCCTGCGCTCGCCACCGCTTAGCCTTGCAGGTCAGGCAGCGCTGAACTCCACGCCCGTCAGCACGATGGCGTCATCGCGACCGGGCGCCGTGACGGTACCCACGTAGCGGCCGTCCTGCTTCCAGGCAATGACGCGCAAGGTCTCTCCCGGGAACACCACACCCGCGAACCGTGCGCCGTAGGAGCGCACCGCTGCCGCGTCGCCGTCGGCCACGGCGTCGACCAGCGCCTTGCACGTTATGCCGTAGGTGCACAGGCCGTGCAGGATCGGCTTGGGAAAGCCTGCGGCCGAGGCGAACTCGGGATCAGAATGCAGCGGGTTGCGATCACCGCAGAGCCGGTACAGCAGTGCCTGCTGGGGCAGAGTCACGACGTCGAGTTCCAGATCTGGCGCACGATCTGGGGCCTCAGCCGTCGACGACGGGCCACGGTCGCCACCGAATCCGCCTTCTCCGCGGGCGAAGATCGACCGTTTCTGGGTCCACAACGCTGTGCCGTCCGGTGCCGTCACCTCGGTCTCCGACCAGATGACGGCGGCCTTGCCCTTGTCCCAGATCTCGGTGAATGTGGTCACGGCCCGACCTGTACCCGCCGGTGGGATGGGGCCCGGCACCGTGACCGCCTCGCTGGCGTGCAACACGCGCGAGAGTTCGATGTCGATGCCCGGGAACCGCACGGTGGGTGGCTCGGTCATGTGGAAGCTCTGCGCCACGTTGCCGAACGTCGGCAGCACCTGCGGGTGGCCATCCACGAGATAGCGCAGTTCGCGGGAGTCCAGTGGATCGGCGCCCGCGCCGAGGCCGAGGTGATACAGCTGGATGTCGCTGCTGGTCCAGGAGAACTCGACCGGGTCGAGCTTGGCGCCGATGGCCTCGTCGAGATTGATCGGCATGCGCCTCAGCCCTTTCCCGCGATGTGCAACGCCGCCAGATATCCGAATGTCATCGCGGGACCGATGGTGCCGCCGGGGCCGGGGTAGGTGTGGCCCATCACCGGCGCGCTGGCATTGCCTGCGGCGTAGAGCCCGTCGATCACCGAGCCGTCGTCACGCACCGCCCGACCGTGGACATCGCTGCGGACACCCCCTTTGGTGCCCAGATCGCCTGGCACCATCTTGGCGGCATAGAACGGACCCTTGCCGATTTCGCCCAGGTTCGGGTTGGGCTTGTTCGTCGGATCACCGTAGTAGCGGTCGTAGGCACTCTCGCCGCGGTGGAAGTCCTCATCGACACCGGAGCGTGCGAAGCCGTTGAACCGTTGGACCGTATCGCGGAACGCGTCTGCGGGCAGCCCGGCCTTCCGCGCCAGCTCATCCAGCGAATCGGCGGTCACGATGACACCCGATTCCAGCCATTTGCGCGGGATGCGTTGTCCGGCTTGCAATCCGGCGAAGATGTATCGATCCCGGTACTGCTGGTCGAAGATCAGCCAGGCCGGGATGTTCTCGCCGGGACCGGAACCCTGACCGAACTCGCCGCCATACATGTGATGACACGCCTCGACGTAGGGCATGGATTCGTTCATGAACCGCTTGCCGGCCATGTTCACGATGATCGAACCCGGGGAGTTGCGTTCGGACAGCGCGAACCACGGCGCGTCCACCAGTGGAACTGTGGGACCCCACCAGGCGTCCTCCATGAGATCCAGTGCAGCTCCGAGCTTTTCGGCCGCCAGGATGCCCTCGCCGGTGTTGGCCTTGGCGCCGACCGTCCATTCCGTGGTGATCGGGGCACGCTGGTACTTGACCCGCATCTGTTCGTTGTGTTCGAAACCACCGCTGCACAGGATCACTCCGCGGCGAGCGCGGATCAGCTGCGGCTCGTCGGATTCGGGTGTACCGGTGTTGCGGACATAGACCCCGCGGACTGCGCCGTCCTCGACGTGGAGGTCTGTCAGCGCGGTGTTGAGCTGCACGGGTACCCCGGCCTTCTGCAGGCCGATGCGCAGCGGGGCGATGAGGGCGCGGCCCATTCCGACCAGATTCTTCCCGGTGGCCTGCGCCCACATGGTCCGAGCGCCCACCTTGAGGCTGCGCAGCACACCGCGTGGATGCCTCTTGAGCTGGTTCAACCGGACATAATCCTGCTGCATCACCACCACATTGAGTGGCACCTTGCCGTACGCGGGCTCCAGGCCCGACATGTCCGCGCCGAGTTTCTTGGCGTCGAACGGCTTGGGTTCGATGGAGCGGCCGGCGGGGCGGCCGCCGGGCGTCTCCGGGTAATAGTCCGAATACCCCGGCACCCAGCACATCTTGAGCGGGCAGTTCCCGAGCACGAACGACAGCATCTCGGGGCCGCGGTCGAGGTAGGTGTCGATCCGATCGGCCGGTACCACGTCGCCGATGATCGCGTGCAGGTACTGGCGCGCGGCTTCGCGCGTGTCGCTGACCCCGTCACGTTGGAGGATCTCGTTGTTCGGGATCCACACGCCGCCCCCGGACCGCGCAGTAGAACCTCCATAGTGCGCAGCCTTTTCAACGACTACGGTTGAGAGGCCCTGGTGGGCGGCGGTGAGTGCGGCCACCATGCCGGCTGCGCCGCTTCCCACCACGACTACGTCGAACGCGCCGTACTCCTGACCAGTCATGTAGAACACGTTATAGAATTGCCCGGGGTAGGGACAACTGGCCCGGTCAAAGAAGTGAGGGGACTTCACACAATGCTCGACGACAAGACACGTGCCGAGTTGGCCGCCGACCTGGCACAGGCAGAGCGGAGCAAGGCCGGAATCGACCCGCTGACCGCGGCAAATCCCGATCTCGATGTCGTTGACGCCTACGAAATCCAGCTGTTCAACATCCGTCAGCGGGTCGCGGAGGGTGCGCGGGTCATCGGGCACAAGGTGGGGCTGTCCAGCGAAGCCATGCAGAAGATGATGAACGTCGACGAACCGGACTACGGCCACCTCCTCGACGAGATGGAGGTCTTCGAGGACCGCCCGGTTCCCGCGGGGAAGTTCTTGATTCCCCGGGTCGAGGTCGAGGTGGCATTCATCCTCGCCGACGATCTGCCCGGAGCCGGATGCACCGAGGACGACGTCCTGGCCGCCACCGCCGCGTTCGCACCGTCGATCGAACTCATCGACACCCGCATCAAGGACTGGCAGATCAAGCTCTGCGACACCATCGCCGACAACGCGTCCTCGGCGGGCTGGGTGCTGGGCAAGGAGCGCGTATCGCCCAAGGACATAGATATTCGGGCCATCGACGCCGTCCTCACCCGAAACGGCGAGGTGGTCGCCGAGGGACGCAGTGATGCCGTGCTCGGTAATCCCGTCACGGCCGTGGCGTGGCTGGCCCGGAAAGTCGACAGTTTCGGTGTGCGGTTGAAGGCCGGTGACGTGGTGTTGCCGGGGTCGTGCACGCGTGCGATAGATGCACGTCCCGGCGACGATTTCGTCGCGGACTTCACTGGGTTAGGTTCAGTACGACTGTCTTTCGAATAGGAGCAGCCCCAATGGCGCAAAAGATCTCAGTGGCCATCGTCGGGTCCGGGAACATCAGCACCGACCTGTTGTACAAGTTGCTGCGGTCGGACTGGCTCGAACCTCGGTGGATGATCGGCATCGACCCCGAGAGCGAGGGTTTGGCGCGCGCCCGAAAGCTCGGTCTCGAGACGTCGCACGAAGGAGTCGACTGGCTACTGGCGCTCGACGAGAAGCCAGACATGGTGTTCGAGGCCACCAGCGCCTACGTGCACCGCGATGCCGCGCCTCGCTACGCCGAGGCGGGCATTCGGGCCATCGACCTCACCCCGGCCGCCGTCGGGCCCGGCGTGATCCCGCCGGCGAACCTGCGTGAGCATCTCGATGCGCCCAACGTCAACATGGTGACGTGCGGTGGCCAGGCCACCATCCCCATCGTGCACGCCGTGTCCCGCGTCGTCGATGTGCCGTACGGCGAGATCGTCGCATCGGTGTCGTCGGCCTCGGCCGGCCCGGGTACGCGTGCCAACATCGACGAGTTCACCAAGACCACCAGCGCCGGTGTGCAGAACATCGGCGGCGCCAAGCGCGGTAAGGCGATCATCATCCTGAACCCTGCGGATCCGCCAATGATCATGCGCGACACCATCTTCTGCGCCATCCCGGAGGACGCCGACCGCGCTGCCATCGCACAGTCGATCAAGGACGTCGTGGCCGAAGTACAGACCTATGTGCCCGGGTACCGGCTGCTCAACGAGCCGCAGTTCGACGACCCGTCCCTCAACTCGGGCGGCCAAGCGGTGGTCACCACCTTCGTCGAAGTCGAAGGTGCCGGTGATTATCTGCCGCCCTATGCAGGCAACCTGGACATCATGACCGCGGCGGCGACCAAGGTCGGCGAGGAGATCGCAAAGGAGTCGCTCTCGGCGACGGCGGGAGGAGCGCAGGCATGAGGATCGAGCGAGTAGCGAGCGCGCGAGGAACGAGCGAGGGAGCGGATCGCGCATGAGGATCGAGCGAGTAGCGAGCGCGCGAGGAACGAGCGAGGGAGCGGATCGCGCATGAGTATCGAACAGATCTACTTCAACCCGATGTGGGACATCCGGATGACGGATACGTCGCTGCGGGACGGCTCGCATCACAAACGCCACCAGTTCACCAAGGACGAGGTCGGCGCCATCGTCGCGGCCTTGGACGCCGCGGGGGTACCGGTCATCGAGGTCACCCACGGTGACGGGCTCGGCGGCTCGAGCTTCAATTACGGCTTCTCGAAAACGCCCGAGCAGGAGCTGATCAAGCTCGCCGCCGAGACGGCCAAGGAATCCAAGATCGCCTTCCTGATGCTGCCGGGTGTCGGCACCAAGGAGGACATCAAGGAAGCCCAGAACAACGGCGGGTCGATCTGCCGCATTGCCACACACTGCACGGAGGCCGACGTCTCCATCCAGCATTTCGGCTTGGCTCGTGAGCTCGGGCTGGAGACCGTCGGGTTCTTGATGATGAGCCACACCATCGCGCCGGAGAAGCTGGCGGCCCAGGCCCGCATCATGGCCGACGCCGGCTGTCAGTGCGTCTACGTTGTCGACTCAGCGGGCGCGCTGGTACTCGAGGGCGTCCGCGACCGCGTTGCGGCACTGGTGGCCGAACTCGGTGATGACGCGCAGGTCGGCTTTCACGGCCACGAGAACCTCGGGCTGGGCGTGGCCAACTCGATCGAGGCGGTGCGTGCGGGCGCCAAGCAGATCGACGGCTCCTGCCGCCGGTTCGGCGCCGGGGCCGGCAACGCGCCTGTCGAGGCGCTCATCGGCGTATTCGACAAGATCGGCGTCAAAACCGGTATCGACTTCTTCGACATCGCCGACGCCGCCGAGGAGGTCGTGGCACCCGCCATGCCGCAGGAGTGCCTGCTGGACCGCAACGCGCTCATCATGGGCTACTCGGGGGTGTACTCGAGCTTCTTGAAGCACGCCATCCGGCAGTCGGAAAGGTACGGGGTGCCGGCCCACAAGCTCCTGCACCGCGCGGGTCAGCGCAAGCTGATCGGCGGGCAGGAGGACCAGCTGATCGACATCGCGCTGGAGATCAAGCGCGAGCAGGACAGCGAAGCGGCTGCGCACTAGCAGGTACGTGCTGTTTGGCGCGCGTTACCGGCGGTCTCAGCGGGTTTGCGCGGAATTGTCCCCGGACGCGGGCTCGCAGTGCGTCGCCGCACCGGCCACAGATGCCACAGCGGCGTTGGCCGCTATCTGATCCAGTTAATGATGCCCGCCCGTTGTCACAGCGGGCGGGTTGCTTTTCCATGGAAATGCCACCTGCTGCGCATACGTAGCGATACATTGAGATCCAAACGTATACATAATACGGAATCAGTCGTATCGGAGGATGTGTGTGAGACGAAGAGTTGCACGATTCCTGGGGTGTCTGACGGTCGTCCTCGCGGTGGCGTCGTGTAGTGGAAACTCCAGCGATGGTGGCGGGGCAACCGCTCCCTCGAACGGTTCGTTCAACGCCGAGCAGTTCTTCGCCGGCAAGACCATTCGCGTGATCGTCACTCACACAGCGGGCGGCGGGGCCGATCTGTTCGGCAGGTTCATCGCTGACCGTCTGGGTAAGTACATCCCGGGCCAGCCGCGGGTCACAGTGACCAATGAAAACGGTCTGGGCGGAATAGCATCGGTGTACGACGCGCCGGCGGAATCGCTTGTCGTGGGAGTTACGTCGCAGGCGTCGGCGTTGTACACGAACGCGCTCGACCCTGCTGCGAAGTTCGACGCCGCGAAGATCAGGATGGTGGGCGGCACCGGCGGTGAACCCAGGGCCCTGGCGTCATTCGGTGACGTCGCGCAGGCGTACCCGTCCTTGGCCGATGCGTCGGGCAAGAGCGGGCCACCTCTGAAATTCGCGCAGAGCGTGGGCTCGCCGGCCGACCTGGTGAGCGACTCCTTCTTCGCCTCCTGGCTGTGTGAAACCCTCAGCGCTCCGTGCCAGATGATTTCCGTTGCCGACGACGACAGCCAGGATCTCAATCTGATGTTGCTGCGCAACGAGATCAACATGTACGGCACCGGAATCGTGACCATCCTGCGAGAGTTCAAGGCAGGTTTGCAGGACGGCTCGGTCAAGATCGCCTTCGGCTACGCGCCGGATCAGCACACTGAGGTGACGCCACCCGCCAACGTGCCGGTGAAGGACATCAAAGAAGTGATCCCGGCGGGCGCAGTCGCCGATTATGAACGTATCCTGCCGATCATCGGTCCCGGGGATCTCGGTAAGAGTTTCTGGGTGGGCCCCGCAACATCTCCGGATGTACTGGAGGCGCTGCGTAGCGCCTACAGCGAGCTTGTCGCCGATCCGGCGGTCGTTGACGAACTGCAAGGCGTGATGGCGGGTGCCGGCAACGGCGATGCGAACTTCTCATGGAAGGTGTTCGCGATGTCGGGACAGGACGCGCAAGCGATCTACGACAAATCAACCGGAACGTTCAACGACAACCTGCCGTATTACCAGGAACTGCAACAGAAATACTTCGACAAGTATTGGAGCTGAGCGGCTTTCGTGAGAATCGGTGGGAAATGAGCAGTACCGAGGCGGGAGCCGGCGCCCAGATGCGGGTCTTCACCGACTGGGCCGCCGACGTGCGGATCGAGGATGTGCCCACGGCCATCGTCTCGCGGTTGAAGCACTCGGTCCGCGACGGTCTCGCGTGCGCGATCTACGGCACACGCTTGCCCTGGACGCGCAGTGTGGAACGGGCGATGGTTGCCCAGAGTGGCGGACATGGGCCGGCGACAGTATGGGGATCGGGGGCACGCGTCGACGCGATGGCCGCGGCGATCGCCAACGGCACCGCGATCCAGTCTTACGAACTCGACGACTTGCACTCCGAGGGATCGGTGCACGGGACTTCGGCGATGTTGCCTGCCGCCATGGCCCTGGCGGAACTGCGGCCCGAGGTCTCGGGTGCGGATCTACTGGTGGCGCTCACCGTGGGTTGGGAAGCCGCCGTCAGGGTGAACCGCTGCATCGGTCACATCCTTGTCAACGGCTGGCATCAGCCGACGATGATGGGAACCATCGCCGCCGCCACCGCGTGCGGACGGCTCCTCGGCCTGCCACCCGCACAGCTGTATGAATGCGTGTCCTACGGCGTGTTGCAGGCGGCGGGGCTCACCGTCGTCCAGTACGGCGGGTCGGCCAAGCGCATCTATGCGGGCCGGGCGGCGGAAAGCGGGGTGCAGAGTGCCCTTTTCGCTGAGCAGGGCCTCACCTGCCCCGATGATGCCTTCGGGCACGAATTTGGTGGTTTCCTCACCACCTACGCACCAAACCGCGACCACGACCTGGGGGCACTGACCGGCGGGCTCGGTGACGACTTCGCTGCAAGCGGCGTGTCGTTCAAGTTGCATGCGTGCGCCGGGATGAATCAGGTGGCACTCGACCTCCTTGGTGGTCTGATGTCGGAAAATCCCGAAATCACCTCGGATAATGTCGCGTCGATCGAGCTGGCCATGACTGAACAGGGCTTCAAGCATCTGGGCTTTCCGTACGTTCCCGACACCGCGGTGACGGCTCAGTTCAGCGTGCGGTACTGCCTGGCGGTCTACCTGCTGGAAGGCGCGGCGTTTGTCGAGCAGTTCCGCGATGAACTGCTGGCCGACCCGCAGTTGCTCGACGTGGTGAGCCGCATCGAGACGGTCTGCGATCCGTCGCTGCAGACCAGCGATCTGCGCTCCAAGCGAGCGCAGCGTCTGCGCGTCACATTGCGGGATGGTAGCCGGTTCGAGTGCGCGGGAATGCTGGCCCGAGGTCACGCCGACCGACCGGCCACGGAGGATCAACTACGCGCCAAATACGAAAGACTTGTTGCCGGCATGCTCGAACCCGAAGTGGTCAAGCAGCTCTCGGAACGAATCGAATCGTTGGAGGAGGTGCCGGCGGCCAATGATCTCGTCAGGCTCTGCGTGCCACCTGTCGGGCTGAACCTGGTGCGGACGTGATGCCCACCCGCCCAGTGCCGGCGGGCATTCGTCAGCTCGGTGTGTAGCCAGGTTTGGCCAGCAGTTCGCGAAGGCCGGCATCGATGAAATCGGTGTCGACATCGTTCTTCCCGCCGCCCGCGAAGTGCCCCCAGATCCCAGGGATCACACGGACCTCGCCGTCCGGGATGAACTGGCTGGACCATTCTTCGTCCTCCGGCGGGAAGTACAGGTCCTTTTCCGCCGGCATGGACAGCAGGGGGCACTTGATGGATGCCAGCGCCTTCTTGGTGTCGCCGTCGAATCCCGGTGTGTTGCCGACATTTCCGCTGTGCCAGGTACGCAACATGGCGATCAGATTGTTGGGGTCACGGCCGTCACGGAAGAACTCCTCCCAGAAGCCGTAGAGGAAATCGTCGAACGAGGTGAAACCGAGCTCGCGCCAGGTCTCCTCCCAGTAGAACGCCTGGGAGTATCCCCAGCCTGAGTACACCCGCGCGAATGCGCGTAAGCCCTTGACCGGCGGCCGGTCCGGCTCGTACTCCCCGTCGGCGAACGCCGCATCCGCGGTGAGTGCCGCGATCAGCGACTCGAGGAACACCTTGTTGTGCGGCGCCGTGATACTCGATCCGCAGAAGGGTGCGGCGCGTTGCACCATCTCAGGATGGCTGACAGCCCACTGGTAGGTCTGGCCGGCGCCCATCGACCAACCCGTGACCAGGGCCAGGGTCGAGATCCCGAATTTCTCGGTGACCAGCCGGTGTTGCGCCTCGACCTGGTCGTAGAACGTGACGGCTGGAAAACGGGAACGGTCGTAGGGCGCAGGCATATTCGACGGTGACGACGACAACCCGTTGCCCAGCATGTTGGGGATGATGATGAACCACTCATCGGGGTCCAGCGCACGCCCCGCGCCGAGCAGCCACTCATTGTCGGTGTGCCACCCGGAATACCAAGTTGGATAGACGATTACGTTGGTCTTGTCCTCGTTGAGCGTGCCGTAAGTCTTGTAGGCGAGCCGCGCGGAGCGCAGTGTGGATCCGCTCTGCAGAGTGAAATTGCCCAGGTCGTGGTATTCGGCGTCAGTGGGTGCGGGCATGGCCGGCCTTTCGTCTCAGGTGCTCATCGCGCACGGCAGCAGTTGTTGGGTTGCGATGTGCTGTACCGCAACATTTTTCGCCGGTGACCAGGGCAGGCGCTGTGCCGGTGGCGTAGCTGCGGTCGAACGGGCCGTCGGTGGTACCGACGTGGCAATCAAATGGCATGACCGTCCTGGGCCGTGGCGACTCATTCCCATTTGGGAATATCTGCCGACGGTACTCCTCGGATACCCGGCGTCAAGAGGACGCGCATCACGCGCCGGTCTTCGCCGCCGGACAGATTCCGAGACGGAAGTGCTCAGTCTTCGTGCGTCCGGAACATCTGCGGATTAGATTGGGGCGGGGTCACCTGGCTGGAGGACACGCACTCGGCTGATCGCCGGCTCGGCATCCCGGAGGAGTGCGGAACCATGCGACGACACTCGCAACGTGGTTCGGCGGCGGTCCTGCTGCGACACGGTGCGGAACACGGCGCCGATCTCGACCAGGCCGTCGACGATGCGTGTTGCCGAGGTGGATGGGATCACCAGTGCGTCGACGATGTCGGACATCGAGCACCCCGGATTCTGACGGATGTAGAGCAATGCCCGCCAGCGGTCCACGGTGAGGTCGGAAACGGCCAGCGCATCGTCGATGCTCGCGGTGACGACGGCAGCCCGCCGCAGCAGCGCGAGCAATCCTGCGATGTCGTCCATGACCTGCCCTTTGAACTCGACTCCTGGCCGGGGGGCGAAGCGATCCCGGGCCTTGCCAGCATGCCAGATGTCGGCGAGCGATACGACGCAGAATCAGCGCGACGTAAGGATTTCCGGGTGGCACTGGCGTTACCGCGCCATGGTCCGGCCGGGATCTTCGGCCTGGAATGTCATGCCGCCGCCGAGTTGGCCGCTGCGGAGATCGACGCCGCGGGCGGGGTGGCCGGTCGCTCAGTCCAGTTTGTCCACGTCGACGCCAGCGGTGATCCCGGTGCGGTCGCCGCGGTGATCAGAGGACTCCTGGACGCGGGTTCGATCGACGCTGTCACCGGGTGGCACCTGTCGAACGCCCGGCAGGCGATTGCCAAGGTCGTGAAGGGCCGTATCCCGTACGTGTACGCGGCCGCCTACGAAGGAGGGGAACACAGCGACGGCGTCCTGTGCAGCGGTGAGGTGCCCGGGGATCAGATCATCGCGTCGTTGCACTGGCTGCGGACCGAGCTTCGGCTTCGACGGTGGTACATCATCGGAAATGACTACGTCTGGCCCCGTGGGTCGGCGGCGGCGACCCGCCTCGGTCTGGAGGGTTCGGACATCTCGATCCTCGGTGAACGGTTCGTGCCCTTGGGCCTCGACCATCCCGACAGCTGGCAGCAGGTGCTGAACGAGATCGTGCGCACAGATCCCGACGGCGTGCTGACGCTGTTGGTGGGATCGGACGCGGTCCGGTTCAACCGCATGTTCGCCCGGGCCGGCCTCGATGCCACCATCACCCGCTTCGGACCGTTCACCGATGAGACCGTGATGCTCGCCAGCGGTGCCGAGGCCACCGAGAATCTCTTCATCTCGGCGGGCTGGTTCTCCGGACTGAACTCGGCTTCCGCGATGGAGTTCAGAGCGGGCTTCGCGCGGGCCTTCGATCTGATCAACGGCACCGGACCGATCGACGCGTCAGCCTCACCACCGCCTGGCACCATGGCGGAGACCACCTATTCAGGACTGCATCTGCTGGCCGGCATCGCCACCGACTCGGTGCCCACCGTCGAGGATGCCCGGCGCGCATTCGACGACTGGGGGTGGGATTCCCCGCACGGGCCCGTCGACCTGCAATTGGGCGCGGCGCGTCATCCGGTGCACCTGGCCGTTGCGCGCGGCGTCGAACTCGACGTCATCGCCCGCGTCCGCTGAGGTCTGGTTCGCCCGCTGTCGGAGTGGGCGGGCATTGTTGGGGCATGGCCGCCACCCGAGAAGACGCGCAGACAATCCTGGAACAGCTCGCCGGGCCGGGAGCGAAACTGCGTGATGACCAGTGGACCGCGATCGAGGCACTGGTGGTGCAACGTAAGCAGGCCCTGGTGGTGCAACGCACCGGGTGGGGTAAGTCGGCCGTGTACTTCATCGCGGCCAAACTTCTGCGTGCCCAGGGACTCGGCCCGACAGTGATCGTCTCGCCGCTGCTGGCTTTGATGCGCAACCAGGTTGCCGCGGCCGATCGCGCCGGAGTGCATGCCGCGACCATCAACTCGAGCAATGTGACCGAATGGTCCGAGATCCACCAGCGGGTCGCCGCGGGTGAACTCGATGTTCTGCTGGTCAGCCCCGAGCGGCTCAACAACCCAGACTTCCGAGACAACGTGCTGCCGGCGCTGGCTGCCGATGCCGGTCTGGTGGTGGTCGACGAGGCGCACTGCGTGTCCGACTGGGGCCATGACTTCCGGCCCGACTACCGGCGCATCCGGACGCTGATATCCGAATTGGGTTCTGATATCCCGGTTCTGGCGACCACGGCCACCGCCAATGACCGGGTGGTCGCCGACGTTGCCGCCCAACTGGGGGTCGGCGGGCGTGACACGCTCGTGCTACGCGGCGGACTCGATCGTGAGTCACTGCGGCTGTCCGTCGTGGCCTGCGATACCGCGGCGGCGCGGATGGCCTGGGTGGCAACGCAACTGGCTTCGCTGCCGGGGTCCGGGATCATTTACACCCTGACCGTGGCGCAGGCCCGTGACGTCGCCGAGGTGCTGCGGGAGAGGGGTTATCCCGTCGCCGCCTACACCGGCGCAACCGAAGCCGCCGAACGTGAACAACTGGAATCCGATCTGCTGGACAACCGGGTCAAGGCGCTGGTCGCGACCTCGGCGCTGGGGATGGGGTTCGACAAACCGGATCTGGGATTCGTCGTCCACCTGGGCGCTCCGTCCTCGCCCATCGCGTACTACCAGCAGGTCGGGCGCGCCGGGCGGTCCACCGACAGCGCCGAGGTCGTCCTGCTGCCGGGCCGTGAGGACGTCGACGTGTGGCGATACTTCGCCTCGGTGGCATTTCCCGCTGAACCAATGGTGCGCAACGTCATCCGCGCACTCGAACCCGATCGAGCCCAGTCGACGCCTGCGCTCGAGCCGCTGGTCGACCTGAACCGGACACGACTGGAGATGGTGCTCAAGGTGCTCGACGTCGACGGCGCGGTACGTCGCGTAAAGGGTGGCTGGATCAGCACCGGCGAACCTTGGGTCTACGACCAGGAGCGCTACCAGCGACTGGACGCGGCGCGCCGCCGCGAGCAACAGGCCATGCTCGATTACCAGAGCACCGACGAATGTCGGATGGTGTTCCTGCGTCGCCAGCTGGACGATCCCGATCTGCTCGACGGTCAGCGGTGCGGGCGGTGCGACAACTGCGCGGGCCCGCGCTACAGCGCCGCCGTGCAGGACGCCGATATCGCGAAAACACGGGAACGACTGCTCAAGCCGGGCGTCGAGGTCGGGCAACGACGTCAGTGGCCCACGGGTCTGGCAACCCTCGGACTCGACCTCAGCGGTCGCATCGCCGACGGGCCGGCCCCCGGCCGCGCGATCGGGCGCCTCACCGATCTGGGCTGGGGCGCCCGGCTACGCGGCGTGCTGGACGCACCCGATGCACCGGTTCCCGACGACATCGTCCAGGCGGCTGTCGCAGTGCTGGCCGCGTGGGACTGGGACGTCCGGCCCACCGCGATCATGGGGCTGGATTCGGTGTCCCACCCGCTCTTGATCTCGTCACTGGTGGACCGGTTGGCCGCTCTGGGGCGGTTACGCGATCTGGGGATCCTGGCCTACACGCCGACTCATCGATCCGTGACCGCCGCGAACTCCGCCTACCGGGTGGCCGCTCTGGCGGGTGCCTGGGAACCGCCAGAGGCCGACGCCATCGGGGCGGCCGGTGGTCCGGTGCTGTTGGTGGACGATCTGGCCGACACGGGATGGACGTTGACCATGGCATCGCGGACGCTGCACCAGGCGGGCGCGCCGCAGGTGCTGCCGTTCGTGATCGCCAACGTCAGCTGATCGCAGGCGTCAGAACGCGGGTTTGTGGCCGCCGAGTTGTGCGGTGAGGGTGTCGGCCGTCGCCATCAGACCCCGGGCGTGTTTGCTGATCTCGGCATCGGACAGCGCGCGGCCGATCTGCAGCGACGCCACCATCACCTGGCGTTGGTGATGGTCGTACACCGGTGCCGAGATGACACTGATGTCGTGCTTCTGCCGCGCGGACCGCGATGATCCGGTGGCCTCACCACGTAGGTACACCCGCTCGCCGACATCGGAGATCATCTCGCCGAGCAGGGCGCGCAGTTCCTGGGGCAGCGTGCTGGACATCCCGGCCATCAACGCGTAGAGCCGCCGCCCGCTGGGGGTCAGCCGTTCGACGAGATGCCCGCTGGCCCGGCAGTCTGCGATGACCCGCTGGAGGCGGTCGGAATCGGTGCGCAGCGGAATGGTCGGCTCCTTCGCCAGCCAGTCGCGAAGCGCCGGGTCATCCCAGAGGACGAACATCAGGCCGACGGGCGGCGCGAACGGGTAACTCTGGCCCACGAGTACGCCGACGTCGGCACCCAGCGGGCCGACCACCTCGAGCAGGGTGATGCGATCATCGACCACCGCGGACAGTGCCGCGGTGGTACCGAAAGCTACCGAGAGAAGTCGTAGTTGTTCGCGCGCAGCAGGATTGACCCGCATGGATTCCTGGGCGGTGTGCCCGAGCGTGATGAGCCGCGGCCCGAGGCGGTAGGTCTTGTCCTGGCCGTCGCGCACCAGGTAGCCGGCGTCGCTAAGCGCGGTGACGATCCCGAGGCACGTCGGCTTGGTCAACTTCACCCGTCGCGCGAGTTCGGACAGCCCGAAGCTCTCGTGCGGGTACCGCGCCAGGAAGTCCAGCACCGCGACGACGCGCTCGGTCGGCGGTGACACCCGCTTCGCCACTGCTCGGTCGGCCACCGGCACCTCACCTCCCGCCGCGACGTTGACTCGATTTAGAACACGTTCTAGTGTCAGGTCAGAAACTCTACCAGCACGGTCCAATATTGAACCAACGAGCGATGAGGAGCGGGCGCACCGAATGTATACGCAGCCATTGGCCGACGCGATCGCCGAAGCCGAGAACCTCGTGGCGACAGCGCCGTTCATCGAATCCGAGGCCGATCTCCTCGAGGGCCTGCAATACCTGGCGGGCTGTGTCGCCGCATGCACCCATCTGGCCTTCGATTACGACCGCGACCACCCGTTCATGCAGTCCGGTACCGGCCCCTTCACCAAGATGGGTCTCGACAACCCGGACACCCTCTACTTCGGCACTCGGGTGAGGCCGGGCCACGAGTACGTCGTCACCGGCAGGCGTGGCACCACCACCGACCTGTCCTTCCAGATGCTCGGCGGCGAATACACTGACGACAACGTGCCGGTGAGCCAGGCGGCCTTCGATGACCGTGAACTGGACATCGCCGACGACGGCAGTTTCGAGTGGCGGGTGACACCGAACAGCCCGTCACAGTTGCTTGTTCGCGAGGTGTACAACGACTGGTCGGCGCAGCGCGGCCACGTCAGCGTGGCGCGTACCGACACCGCGGGCACCGCGCCGCCGCCACTGACCAGGGAGCTGATCGAGAAGCGCTATGCGGTGGCCGGTAAGCAACTGGTGCAGCGCGTCAAGACCTGGTTGCAGTTCCCACAGTGGTTCTACAACACGCTGCCCGTCAACACCATGGTGGCCCCGCGCCTGACGCCGGGCGGGCTGGCAACGCAGTATTCGTCGGTCGGTCATTTCGATCTCGCACCCGATCAGGCGATGATCATCACGCTGCCCGTGCCTGATGCGCCGTACCTCGGCTTCCAGCTCGGCAGCCTGTGGTACATCTCGCTGGACTACATCAATCACCAGACCTCGCTGAACGGCACTCAGGCACAAGCTGATCCGGACGGTAAGATCCGGATGGTCATCTCCGATGCCAACCCCGGTGTCACCAACTGGTGTGAAACGCTGGGACATCGCAAGGGTTACCTGCAGTTCCGATGGCAGCGGCTGTCGCGCGCTCTCACCGAGGCCGACGGTCCCGCGGTCGAGGTCGTCGACATCGACAAGGTCGCCGAGGCGTTGCCGTACCACGAGACCAACAAGATCTCCCAGGATGACTGGCGGGCGCGAATCGCGCTGCGCCAGAAACAGATCGCTGACAGGATGGTGGGTTAGGTGACCGGTCTACTCGAGAACAAGATCGTCGTCATCAGCGGCGTGGGCCCTGCGCTGGGCACGACGTTGGCACGTCGCTGCGCCGAGAACGGCGCCGATCTGGTGTTGGCGGCCCGCACGGTGGACCGGCTCGAGGACGTCGCCAAGCAGATCACCGATCTCGGCCGACGGGCGGTCTCCGTCGGCACCGACATCACCGACGAGGCCCAGGTGAGCAACCTGGTGGACGAGACACTCAAGGCGTACGGCAAGGTCGACGTCTTGATCAACAATGCGTTCCGGGTACCGTCCATGAAACCGTTCGCCCAGACCACGTTCGATCACATGCGCGACGCGATCGATCTGACCGTATTCGGTGCGCTACGGCTGATCCAAGGTTTCACCCCGGCTCTGGCGGAGTCAAACGGCTCGGTGGTCAACGTGAACTCGATGGTGGTCCGGCACTCGCAGGCCAAGTACGGCGCTTACAAGATCGCGAAATCTGCTCTGCTCGCGATGTCGCAGACACTGGCCACCGAACTGGGCGAACAAGGGATCCGGGTGAATTCTGTTCTGCCGGGCTACATCTGGGGCGGGACCCTGGAGAGCTATTTTGCCCACCAGGCCGGCAAGTACGGCACCACCGTCGACGAGATCTACAAGGCCACCGCCGCGTCATCCGATCTGAAGCGCCTGCCGACCGAGGACGAGGTGGCCTCAGCCATCCTGTTCATGGCCAGCGATCTGTCCAGCGGGATCACCGGTCAGGCGCTGGACGTCAACTGCGGAGAGTACAAGGCCTGATGGCCACCAGGACCAATGTCGGCACCGTCGATGACCTGCACGCATCAGCCATCAAAGCGTGCGGCCTCACCGATTTCGGTTCCGATGATGACGATTATCGCGAAGCGCTCGCGATCCTGCTGGAGTCTTATCAGCGCGACGCCGACCTCACTGAATTCGGCAGCAAGATGTGCCGGTTCTTCGTGCGCAACGCGCTGGTCGCACGCCTGGTTTCGGAGTCGGCCTGGCAGCAGCATCCCGAGCACGCGCAGGTACCGATCGAGCGCCCGATCTTCGTCACCGGTCTGCCCCGGACGGCCACTACGGCGCTGCACCGGCTGTTGACCGCCGACCCTGGCCACCAGGGCCTCGAGTTGTGGCTGGCCGAGTTTCCGCAACCACGGCCGCCACGTGAGACCTGGTCGGAAAACCCGGTTTTCCAGCAGCTCGATGCGCAATTCGCCAAGGCCCACAACGAAGATCCGGATTACATGGGCCTGCACTACATGACGGCCGACGAGGTCGAAGAGTGCTGGCAGCTGCTCCGCCAGTCCCTGCATTCGGTGTCCTATGAGACGCTGGCGCACCTGCCGACCTACTCCCGATGGCTCTCCCGCCGGGGCTGGACCAAACCGTACCAACGGCACCGCAAGAACCTGCAATTGATCGGACTCAACGACAGCGGCAAGCGCTGGGTGCTGAAGAATCCCAGCCATCTGTTCGCGCTCGAGGCACTAATGGCGACGTATCCGGATGCGCTGGTCATCCAGTGTCACCGCCCGGCCGAAACGCTGATGGCGTCCATGTGCTCCCTGGCGGCGCACACCACCACGGGCTGGTCGAACTCGTTCGTCGGGGCGCAGATCGGTGAGGACGCGCTGGAAACCTGGTCGCGCGGCCTCGAGCTGTTCAATGCCGAGCGCGCCAAGCACGACCCCGCGCAGTTCTGTGACGTGGACTACGCCGACTTCATCGATGACCCACTGGGGTCCGTGGAGGGCATCTACGAGCACTTTGGATTGGAGCGCACCGATGCCGCCCGGCGAGCGCAGGCCGATATGCATGCCGAGAGCCGGCGCGGGCCGCGGGCGCCCAAGCACAGCTACGCGTTGGCGGACTACGGGCTGACCGCTGATCAGGTGCGTGAGCGGTTCCGCGGGCTCTGAGACGTCACAACCGCACCACGGTGGCTTCAGTGTGCTCAGATGACGGAGCGATCAAGCGCCTGAACTTCCGCACGGTGCCCAATAGCGCACTATTGGCATGGGGATTACCCAGATGCAGCAGAAGAGTCGCGCGAACAGTGTCCGGTGCGCAGTGAAGATTTCCATGGAACGTCCGGTATCCCCAAAAGAGGTAGACATTTCCCGGCTTCATGGTGACGAAGTATTTGTCCGGCGCCGCGTTGACCTGTTTCGTTATTCGGTCGCGGTAAAAACTGTTCTGCGTCAAGACCTTCTCAGCGAGATTCACGACCGACGACCGCCGAAACGGCCGCCGGTTGGGCAGGACCACGAGTTCACCCGATTCGCCTTGTCCCGCATCAGGAATGAACAGCGGAACGAGCATCGTCACAACCGCGGCGTCGTAGTGAAATGCATTCGACGAGGCCGCCCGCTCCGGCCCGGCCAAAACGCGTAACACGGTGTAGATTTCTTCGCCGGGTGAAACTCCCCATGGGCATCGGGAGTGGGCCAGCTCGTGCATCAATGCGTTGACAGTGCGATCGGCGACAAACTCACTTGCGGGCGAATTGGGTTCATGACCGGAATTGATGATACAAAAATCCGTTTCGCCGAACTTGGCGAGTCGACCGCGGACATCGTCACGGGCCTGGGTTAGCCAGTTCTGCGTGACGACGTTCTCCAGACAGACAAAACCGGTGGTATCCAATTGGCGCGCAAGATCATCGGTGTTGTCTGAGATCTGAACTACGGGTCCCCCGAACATTGCCGCAGCGTACACCTGGAGATGGCAGCGGCGACGGACTTTGACCGGGTCGGCAACCGCTGAGGCGCACCTGCGTCTCTCAGACATGGCTCAGGCCGTCGTGTTGGCAAGCGCGTTGATCCGGTTCAGTGCATCGTGCGCCAGGGACAACACGTCGTAACCGTTGACGGGGGAGCACGTGGAGATCTCGATCGCCGCATTGTGCGCTGCGATGAACGCGCTGTCGCAGGCCCAGTCGGCGGCCGCGAATGACCACAGCACGATGTCGTCGGATCCGGAGTCGCGTGGGGGCAACAGGGTGAATTCATAGTTGCGGCCGCGCATCGTCGTCACGGTGAACGGTTGGTCCCGGCATGACTCGATGGTGTCCTTGGCGGTGGCCAGCGCCTGGCGTGCGTCGTAGTCGGCCGGATAGACCCCCACCATCTCTTCGATCTGCACGGCGTTGACGTCGTCGGACTCCCAGTGTCCGCCGTCGGTCACCACTGGATCGGCCTCGACGACAAACGGAGGGTCGACCTCGCGCGCGACCCCGGCGCACCGGTCCGGCGTCACGGTCGTGAACAGGTTGCCGTCGCGCGGTTGGATGTTCGGGCTGAGCAGATCGCGAACTTGGAGCGCGGAGATCGGCGCGGCCTCCGGTGCCCTCACGGCGTGAGGCGCATCGACATCACGATCACACCCGACCAGGGCGAAACCCAGCAACAGGATCGCCGCCCGCATCGCCATGACGACCAGTTTAAGCGGCGCGAGCAGACGCGAACTCGCACAAAATCGTCGCGAATCATGCGAGTTAGCGTCAGCTCGCCGGGGAGGGGCTCGCGGGGGAGGGGCTCGCGGGGGAGGGGCTCGCGGGGGAGGGGCGAGGAGGAAGTGCGCGCGCCGGAGGTGCTCAGCCGTCGCCGGGGGAGGGCGCCGACGAGAACTCTTCCAGGCAGCCCTCGGCGACGGCGTGCTTGATACTGTCGCCGAGCTTCGGGCACGACCGGGCGCGACTACTCTGTTCGCCCGCGGCGCGCATATCGCTGAAGAAGGCACAACGTTGCGATGCGTCCGAATTCCATTGCACCGCAGTGTGCCCCGGTCCGAGTTTCTTCACCGAGACGGTGGCATGGCAGAACCGGCAGTCGACGGGCACCAGTCCGGCGTTGAGATAACGCTCGCGATCGGCTGCGGTGGCCGCCTTGACAGCCGCGGCGCGATCGGGGTCGGACGCAAAATCCGGTGCCTTACGCCACGATCCGCTGCCCGGCGGCGTCGGCTCCTGCTCATGCTCATCGTCATCATGGTCATGCCCGCCGTGCAGGAGCACCATCGAGCGGGCAAGCCGGTCGACGTCTGGTGCGTCCTTGCGAGTGTTCATCACGAGACCTGGGTCGGCTGCCCTTCGGCGGTCGCCTTCTGTTCTGCTTGGAGTCGCAGATTCTCCTCGACCTCCACATGCCACTTCTCGTTGGCGGCCGTGGTGTCGACCTCGAGTTCGAACCGGTCGGTCATGTCAGGGCTGATGTCGGCGACGTCGACATAGAACTGCTGATACCACCGGCGCATCTGGTAGACGGCACCGTCCTCTTCGACCAGCAGCGGATTGTCGATGCGGGTCTTGTGTTTCCAGATCTCGACGTCCTGCAGGAAACCCTTGCTGACACCTTCGGTGAACCCTTTGGACAGCTTCTCGGTGGTCGCCTCGTCCATACCCTTGGGTTTCTCCACGATCACACCCCACATCAACATGAACGCATCCTGCGACACGGGATAGTGGCAGTTGATCAGGATCGACTCGGCCTTGAATCCGCTGTAATTGTTGTGCAACCAGTTGATCATGAACGACGGGCCGAAGTACGACGCCTCGGAATCCAGATGAGCTTCGCCGTACGCCGTGCCCATTCCACCGACGTCGGGCCTGCCGACGTTGTGCAGGTACTGCGAGGCGATGTGGCCCTCGAAGACATTCTTGAAATACGTCGGCAACCCGAAGTGGATGTAGAAGAAGTGCGCCATGTCGGTGACGTTGTCGATGATCTCGCGGCAGTTGCTGCCCTCGATGAGCATCGAATTCCAGCGCCAGTTCGTCCACTCGTCGCTGGCGGACTCCGGGATGTCAGGGATGCGCACCTCGGGCTGCGGCGGGTTGCCCTCATGGTCGTGCCAGACGAACAGCAAGCCGCCGCGCACATCGGTGGTCCAGGCACGCGTCCTGGCCAGGCGGGGGGTTCGCTTGGCGTAGGGCACCAGCTTGCACTTGCCGTCACCGCCCCAACGCCAGTCATGGAACGGGCAGGCGACCTCGTCACCTTTGATGGTGCCCTGGGACAAATCGCCACCCATGTGGCGGCAGTAGCCGTCGAGGATCTTCAACTCACCCTGCGAGTCGGCGAACACCACCAGCTTGGTGCCGAACGCGTTGACCGAGTGAGGCTTGCCGTCAGAGAAGTCCCCGACGGGCCCCAAACAGTGCCAACCGCGGGCGTACCGATCGGGCAGGGCGCCCGTATCGATCTCGCGAATGCCGCTGTGGGCTGTTTCAGTCGTCACTTCGCGCCTCCAGTCAGTGCTTCTAACTAGAACACGTTACAGTTTTACCCGTCAGGCGCGCAATAAATCAGCCGTGACCTGGGGCATACCCGGACGATTGACGGCTCACTCCGCTTCCTGGAGACCGTTGCGCAGCGCGATGTGCTGCATCTTGCCGACGCTGGTGACGAACTGGTCGGTGGTCGCATCGCCGGTGGCGCTCTGGAACTCCAGCCGGGCCAGCGCGCGGCCTTGCGTGAACAGCAACAGCGTGACGGCTTTGTCGCCCTGGGGCGATTCGCCCCTGATCACCGTTCCGTCGGTGCCGACGGCCGACGGTTGCGGATCGCCATCGGTAACCACGGCGTTCGCGGTCTTCAGCGCCTCATGCAGGGTGGCGGTCGCAGTGGCAGCGTCCGGATACACCGCGACGGTGTCGGAGACGGCTCGGGTGTCGGCCTCGTTCACGAACAAGGCGCTGGCTCCCGTGACGCCGCCGGGCTCGGCGGTCGAGGACCGCTGGACGAAGCTGTCCTCGTGGTCACTGAGGTCGCCGGCCTGCAGCAGCAACGCGCTGTAGTCGACGGCGCCGGCGTCACTCTGGGAGCTGGAGGACGGTGCCTTCGTCGTTGTGCTCGCCGGCGCAGACGCCGGCAGGCTTGCGGGAGCCGACGTCGGCGACGAGACATTGGAACCATCACAGCCGACTGCGGTCAGCGACAGCGTAACGGCGAGGGCGAGGACAGGCAGGGCTCTGCGGTAGTGGGCAGGCGCACGAAAAGACACGGCGAAATCTCTGGTTGGGGTTTTGGAAAGACGGCGCTGTCCAACCTACCCAAAGACGGGGCGGCGGTCGGGCCTCAAGAGGCGTCGCCGGCCAGCGCACGGCGCCGGCGTCTGGCGAACCGCCTGCTCACGTCGTCGCGGGCGACGGTCGGGGTCTGAGATGGCGCAAGATCGTGATGAATGTCTCTAAACTTTTCGCGCGGTCGCTGTCGCGCGGTCGACCTCCCAGTAGGCGCGCAACGCGACGATCTTGCCTTCGTCGTCGACGCGATAGGTGAATACACCCTCGGCGGTCACCTCGTACCCGGCGGCGTTGATGACGATGGTGCCGACATTGGCTTCCTCGTTGCCGCAGCAGTAGGTGTCGACGAAATTGAACTGCAACTGGCTGGGCGCGATCGCCATGTCATAAAACCTGGCGATGGCCTCCTTACCGCGATGCCCCTTGCCGTCGGGATCGAAATGCGACGGACCGATCGGATCTTCGACGACGGCATCCTCGGCGAACACCGCCAGCCATGCCTCCTTGTCATGTGCCATGGCAGCCTCGCGTGACCGCTTACCGGCCAGATGCACCGGCGACTCCACTACTGTTGCCAACCCGAGTGGATGTAGGTGTCGGCGAACCGCTTCAGGGAATCCTTCTTCTTCTCCAGCGGCGCGTCGAAGCCCAGTCCGTCGAAGATCCAGGGGATGACGATGTTGTCGGTGATGCCGGCCGCCGCGAGCTCACGGTGCCCGTCCACGCCGAACTTGTCGATGCACACCGCCTGGTATTCGAAGGGGGTGTCGGCACGGCCGTACTCGGCACGCAGTTCGCCCAGTCTCGATACGGTCTGTGCCAACTGCTCGCACGTCATCATGGCGCTGGTCCAGCCGTCACCGATACGCGCGGCGCGTTTGAGCGCCACCTCGGTGTGGCCGCCGACGTAGAACGGCACCGGCTTCGACGGGGCGGGGCTCATCTGCAACTTGTCGAAATCGTAGAAATTGCCATGGAATTCGACCATGCCGCCATCCAGGACAAGCTTGATCACCTCGATCATCTCGTCGACGCGGGCGCCGCGCTTGGCGTAGGGTACGCCGCACCATTCGAATTCCTCTGGTGCCCAGCCGATCCCCACGCCGAACCCGAACCGGTTCTGCGTGAGGTTGGCCACGGACCCAACCTGCCGGGCCAGCAGCAGTGGATTACGCGAACCGAGTTTCATCACGTTGGTATAGAACTGCAGCGTCGAGGTGACGGCGCCCATGGCGGCCGCCGCGATCAACGGGTCGACCCAGGGTGTGTCGGCGTTCCACATCCGCGATCCATCCGGGGTGTACGGGTAGTCCGCGGCCTGCTTCTCCATGTAGAACAGCGAATCCGGCAGGGCGATGGCGTGGAAGCCCACTTCCTCGACGGTCTTGGCGATGTCGACCAATTCTTCGACGGGTCCCATCGCCACGCTGCAGGTGTATTTCATCTGTGTCATCGACGGTCCTCCGGCTTGTCGGTCCCCACGACCCACATCGAGTAGTACTGCGATCCGCCGCCGTAAGCATGGCCGAGCGCTTTGCGTGCGCCTTGGACCTGATGGTCACCGGCCTTACCCATCACCTGAATGGCGGCTTCGGCGAACCGGATCATGCCCGAGGCGCCGATCGGGTTGGAGCTCAACACTCCACCGGACGGGTTGAACGGGATCCGCCCGTCCATCGCGGTCTCGCCGGCCTCGGTGAGTTTCCACCCCTCGCCCTCGGGTGCGAAGCCGAGGTTCTCGAGCCACATCGGCTCGAACCACGAGAACGGCACATAAACCTCGGCGACGTCGATTTCGTCGATGGGACTGGTGATCCCGGCGTCTCGCCACAGCGCCGCCGCGGCGTCGCGCCCGGCCTGCGGGTTGACCTGATCGCGGCCGGAGTAGGCCAGCGGTTCGGTACGCAGTGCGGTGGCATGAACCCAGGCCACGGGATGCCCACCGGCCACCCGGGCGTCGGCGGCCTCCTCATCGCCGATGACGATGGCCGCCGCGCCGTCCGACGAAGGGCACGTCTCGTCGAAACGGATCGGGTCCCAGAGCATCTGGGAGGCCATCACCTTCTCCAGCGTGATGTCCGGCTGGTGCAGATGTGCCAGCGGGTTCCTGGCGCCGTTGAGGCGGTCCTTGACCGCGACCATGGCCCCGATGTGATTCGGTGCGCCCGAGCGGCGGATGTAGGCCCGCACGTGCGGGGCGAAGTAACCGCCGGCACCTGCACCGACCGGCTTGGTGAAGGGCACCGGAATCGACAGTGCCCACATGGCATTGGACTCCGACTGCTTCTCCCAGGCCATTGCCAGCACGCGCTTGTACTTGCCCGACTGCACCAGGGACGACGCGACGACGGCGGTGGAACCGCCGACCGATCCGGCGGTGTGCACCCGGATCAACGGCTTGCCCGTCGCCCCCACGGCGTCGGCCATGAACAGTTCGGGCATCATGACACCCTCGAAGAAGTCGGGCGCCTTGCCGACCACGACGGCATCGATGTCATCGAACGTCGAGCCGGAGTCCGCCAGCGCTCTGTCGATGGCCTCCCGGACCAGTCCATTCATCGACACGTCGAGCCGCTTGGCGACGTATTTGGTCTGCCCGGTCCCCAGGACGGCGGCGTTCTTACCGGCCATCAGTTCGCTCCCTCCAACACGGCCACCAAATTCTGTTGCAGCGCAGCACCACTGGTCGCGTGCGCCAGAACACGGGACGCCGAGCCGGAGAAGATGTGTCGAGCAGCAAAGCCGATGCGCTCCAGGCCGGCGACGAACATCGGGTTGGCGGCCAGGGCACCACCGGACGGATTGATCGTCGTCGCGTCACCCAACCCGATCGCCTCGGTGAGAATCAGCTGCTGGTGGGTGAACGGCGCGTGCAGTTCAGCGACGTCGATC
Organism: uncultured Mycolicibacterium sp.; assembly: GCA_945957405.1. Classification (GTDB taxonomy): domain Bacteria; phylum Actinomycetota; class Actinomycetes; order Mycobacteriales; family Mycobacteriaceae; genus Mycobacterium. The sequence continues at coordinate 31,486 of CAMFLL010000019.1, forward strand.
GAGGAGACATCGCCACCCGTCGCGATTGTCGCCGAGGCCGCCGTCGACGGTGATGTCGTGAGATCGCGGGCACCCAGGACCGGGGTTTCGATGCGGTGTTCGATGCCGGTGATCCACGCCGGGTTCTCGCGCAGGTCGCGCGCCTTGTCGCCGGCCGCCAGGACGATCGCGGCCGCACCGTCGGTGATGGGGGCGATGTCGTGGCGGCGCAACGGGTCGGCGAAGTAGGGACGCGAGAGCAGTTCGTCTATCGATTTCGCCGGCTTCTCACTGTCGGTGCGCTGGGCGACGGCCAGCGAGTCCAGCGCGACCTGTGCCATCTGCTCGGCGGTCCAGGTACCCGCGTCCAGGCCGAACCGCGCCTGTAGTCCGGCCATAGACACGGCATCGGGCCACAGCGGCGCAACGGTGTAGGGGTCGGTCTGTAGTGCCAGCACCCTTCGTAGCACACCGGCGCTGGACTTGCCGAAGCCGTAGACCAGGGCGGTCTCCACCTGGCCCGTCAGGATCTTCAGGTACGCCTCGTACAGGGCCCAGGCCGCGTCCATCTCCACATGCGATTCGTTGATCGGTGGTACCGCGCCGATCGAATCGATGGCCGAGATGAATGAGAATGCCCGGCCGGCAAGGTAATCGGAGGACCCGGAACACCAGAAGCCGATATCGGTCTGCTTGATGCCGAGCTCGTCATACAACTGCTGGAAACACGGCATCAGCATTTCGACGCCGTTGGTGGTGCCTTCGGTGCGGCGCACATGCGGGGCATGAGCGAAGCCGACCACCGCGACATTGCGATCAGTCATCAGTTCCCTCTAGAGATGGTGCCGGTAGGAGTCGTAGTCGGCGTCCGGTTCGCCAGTGGGCCGGAAATGGTCGATGTTGTCGATGCCGAGGCCCCACTCGTCGCGGGGTTTCCAGACCGCCTCGACGCGCATCCCCATGCGGACCTCGGCGGCCTCGATCTCGGTGACCAGATGCAGGAACGGGATGTCGGCGCCGTCGAGCAGCACATAGGCCGCGACGTAGGGCGGCTTGATGCGCTGACCCGCGAACGGGATGTTGATGATCGCGAATGTCGTGACCGTGCCCTTGTCCGGCAGTTCGACGAACTCGTCGAGTTCCAGGCCGGTGGCCGGATTTGCCTCTTTGGGCGGGAAGTAGACCTTCCCGTCGGCGCCGGTGCGCGCACCGAGCAACTTGCCCTGCTCGAGTCCGCGCAGGAATGCGCTCTCGGGAAGTGAAGCGGTGTGCTGGATTTCGATCGACGTGGGGACCACGAGCATGGTGACCGGATCGCGGTCGTCGGTGGCGTCCACGACAGGCTCTGCGGTGTCCCCGAACGCGAAGTAAGCGATGTCGGTGATCGCGCCGACCGTTTCGTCGGCCCAGTGCACGTGCACCCGGGCACCGGTGCTGATGGCCTCGGGACCGGCCGCTCCGGCGTCGACGGCGTGGATCAGCGGGGTGTCGGCACCGTCGAGCTTGATCAGCGCCCACGCGAACGGGCGGTCCAGCGGCTGACCCTCGAGGGGGTTCGGCTGCCACGTCCACGACACGACCGTGCCGACACTGGCCACCGGTACGATTTCGCTCAGCCGTTCGTAGGTGACGGGGTCGTATTCGGCCGGTGGAACATGCACCCGACCGTCGGATCCTCGGATGCCGACGACGCGGCGTTCGCGAAGTGCGGTGAAGAACTGACTGAGGATCGGCCCGACCGAACGGGTGTAGTCGAAGGACAGTTTCAACGGTGCGGACAGCGGCGCCTCATGGTCCACGATCTGCGCCGGGCTGCTCTGGCTGGCGGTCACAGCATCGAGTAGAACAGGTTCTAACTATCGTGGCAAGAACGGGTCGGTGCGACTCGCGTGAACAACCGGACAAGAAGGGACGGGGCTCATGAAGCTCGGACTCCAGCTCGGGTACTGGGGCGCGCAGCCGCCCGCCAACCACGCCGAACTCGTCGCGGCGGCCGAGGCCGCCGACTTCGACACGGTGTTCACCGCCGAGGCGTGGGGTTCGGACGCCTACACACCGCTGGCGTGGTGGGGGCGGGAGACCACCCGGATGCGACTGGGCACCTCGGTGGTACAGCTCTCGGCGCGCACACCGACGGCCTGCGCGATGGCCGCGCTGACGCTCGACCACCTGTCCGGGGGCAGACACATTCTCGGGCTCGGCGTTTCCGGCCCGCAGGTGGTGGAGGGCTGGTATGGCGCGAAGTTCCCCAAACCGTTGGCCAGGACGCGGGAGTACATCGACATCGTCCGGCAGGTCTGGGCGCGCGAGGCTCCGGTGACCAGCGCCGGTCCGCACTACCCGTTGCCGCTCGCCGGCGAGGGCACCACGGGCCTCGGCAAGCCCCTCAAGCCGATCGTGCATCCACTGCGGGCTGACATTCCCATCATGTTGGGCGCCGAAGGCCCCAAGAACGTCGCTCTGGCCGCCGAGATCTGCGATGGCTGGCTACCCATCTTCTACAGTCCACGTCTGGCGCCGATGTACAACGAATGGCTCGACGAAGGCTTTGCCCGGCCCGGCGCACGGCGCAGTCGAGAGGACTTCGAGATCTGCGCCACCGCGCAGGTCGTCGTCACCGATGACCGCCCGGCCGTCCTCGAACTGATCAAACCGCACCTTGCGCTCTACATGGGTGGCATGGGCGCCGAGGACACCAATTTCCACGCCGACGTGTACCGCCGCATGGGCTACTCCGACGTGGTCGACGAGGTCACGAAGTTGTTCCGTAACGACCGCAAGGATGAGGCGGCGAAGATCATCCCCGACGAGTTGGTGGACGACGCGGCGATCGTCGGTGACGTCGACTACGTGCGTAAGCAGATCGCGGCCTGGGAGGCGGCCGGCGTCACCATGATGGTGATCGGCGCGCGCAGTGTCGAGCAGATCAGCGAGGTCGCGGCATTGGTCTAGGCCGCGGGTAGACAGTTCTTGCAACCTGTCTAGAACACGTTCTAGATTGAGGGTGTGACTGACACCACCCCGGTTTCCCAGCACACGATTGCCGGCACGGTTCTGACCATGCCCGTGCGCATCCGCCGAGCGGACAACCACGTCGCGATCTTCTCGGTGTCGGCGGCCGCGGCGCAACGGATGATCGACTACAGCGGGCTGAGGGTCTGCGAGTACCTGCCCGGCAGGGCGCTCGCGATGCTGATGCTGGTGCGCTACATCGACGGCGACCTCGGCCAATACCACGAATTCGGCACCGCGGTGATGGTCAGCCCACCCGGGTCCACCGCCACGGGGCTCAAGGCGCTCGGTGACGCCGCCGCCTTCATCCACCACCTTCCGGTGAACCAGGAGTTCACCCTGGAGGCGGGCCGCAGGATCTGGGGCTTCCCGAAGATCATGGCCGACTTCACCACCTCCGAAACCCGAGGCTTCGGCTTCGAGGTTTCCGAGAGCGGAAAGCTGATCGCGGCAATCGATTTCAAGCCCGGCCTGCCGGTGCCGTCGATGTTCACCAAACCCCAGTCGATGACGCAGTACAGCCACCTCGACGGCGTGACGCGCGAGATCCATTCTGAGATGGTCAATTCCGGGATGCGTGCGCGCCTCGGTGGCGCGAAGCTGCGGCTCGGCGAGCATCCCTACGCCGACGAACTGCGGGCGCTCGGGCTGCCGAAGCGGCCGCTGGCCACCCAATCGTGCGCCAACGTCGAGATGACGTTCGGCGATGCCATCGAGATCGCGAACTGACGAGCAGGAGAAGCGCCCGCCCATGACCAGCACGCTGCCTGGAACACACCTCGACGTCGACCTCTCCGACGGCAACTTCTACGCCGACGGTGGCGCACGTGAGGCCTACGCATGGATGCGGGCCAACGAGCCGGTGTTCCGCGACCGCAACGGTCTGGCGGCGGCTGCCACCTATCAGGCCGTGCTCGACGCCGAGCGCAATCCCGAACTGTTCTCCAGCGCGGGCGGCATCCGCCCCGATCAGCCGGGCATGCCGTACATGATCGACATGGACGACCCCTCGCATCTGTTGCGCCGCAAGCTTGTCAACGCCGGTTTCAGCCGCAAGCGCGTCATGGACAAACTGCCGTCCATCGAGCGGTTGTGCGACACCTTGATCGACGCCGTCTGCGAACGGGGTGAGTGCGATTTCGTCCGCAGCATCGCGGCGCCGCTGCCGATGGCGGTGATCGGCGACATGCTCGGCGTGCTGCCCGAGGAACGCGACATGCTGCTCAAGTGGTCCGACGATCTGGTGTGCGGACTGAGTTCGCACGTCGACGAACAGACCATCAAGCTCCTGATGGACACCTTCGCCGCATACACGGCATTCACCATGGATGTCATCGCCAAGCGGCGCGCCGATCCGACCGACGACCTGTTCTCGGTTCTGGTGAACTCCGAGGTCGAAGGCTCGCGGATGTCAGACGACGAGATCGTCATGGAGACGCTGCTGATCCTGATCGGCGGTGACGAGACCACCCGGCACACCCTGTCCGGCGGCACCGAACAACTGCTGCGCCACCGTGATCAGTGGGACCGGCTGGTGGCGGACCCGGAGCTGCTGCCGGGCGCCATCGAGGAGATGCTGCGCTGGACCTCACCCGTGAAGAACATGTGCCGCACCGTGACCGCCGACACCGAATTCCACGGCACCTCCCTCAAAGCGGGCGAGAAGATCATGCTGATGTTCGAGTCGGCCAACTTCGACGAAGCCGTCTTCGAGGACGCGCACGAGTTTCGTATCGACCGTAATCCGAACAGCCACTTGGCATTCGGTTTCGGAACCCACTTCTGCATGGGCAATCAGCTGGCCCGGCTCGAACTGAAGATGATGCTCACCCGAGTGTTGCGGCGCATGCCTGACCTCCGGTTGGTCGACGCCAGCGCGCTGCCGTTACGGCCGGCGAACTTCGTCAGCGGCCTCGAGTCCATGCCGGTGGTGTTCACCCCGAGTGGCCAGGCCGTCTGACGGCGCCGCGGGCGACCATGCCGCGTCGCTGATCAGTCGGCGACGCACGACGGCGGCTCGACCGACGCGCCGCTGCCGGCGGTCACCGCGGCGGCACGCTGCAGGAGGCCGTGCAGGGCGGTGTGTTCGTCGGGGGTGAGTTCGGCGAACATCCGGCTTTCCAGGGCGGCCAGCGCGACCTCCGCTTCTTCCAGGCGCCGTTGCCCCGCCGGCGTCAACACCACAGTGTGGCGCCGGCGATCCTGTGGTGACCGGCGACGTTCGACCAGCCCTTCCGTTTCGAGCTCGTTGAGCAGCGCCACGACGTTGGTGGGGTCGATGCCGAGCGATACCGCCAGACTGGCCTGGCTGCTCTCGCCGAGATCGCGCAGCAAGGTCAGGCCGATCACGTGGCGGGTGCGCAACCCGAAGGCCGCGAGTTCGTGTTCGGCCGCGCTCCGGAGCCGGCGCAGCAGCAGATCAAGCAGCGGACCGAGCAGCAGTTCCTGGTCGCGGTCCTCGCTCACGCAGCCAGCCTACGGGAATACATCGAGCGTCAGTGTTGTATAGATGGTTTGTACATCACAAACCATCTACGGAGGACTTCCCATGTCGACGCTTCTTCACATCGATTCGTCCATTCAGGGTGCGCAGTCAGTGAGTCGGCGCCTGACCGCCCGGGCGGCGGCGCGTTGGCAGGACACCCATCCCGGTGGCGAGATCACCTACCGCGACCTGGGCGCAGCGCCGATCCCGCACCTCGACAGCGTGACAGGACCCGCCAGGTTTCTGCCGGCTGATCAGCTCAGCGATGCGCAGAGCGAGTCCATTGCCCTGTCCGCCGAACTCATCGACGAGATCAAGCGCGCCGACACCGTCGTGCTCGGCTTCCCGCTCTACAACTTCGGCCCGGCCAGCACGGTCAAGGCTTGGGCTGATCACATCGTGGCGGTGGGGCTGTCGATCGACGCCGAGACCGGTGCGGGGCTGCTGGCCGACACCGAGTTCCTGGTACTCGAGAGCCGTGGCGGTGGTTATGGGCCCGGCACCCCGCGTGAAGGCTGGGACCACGCGGAAGCGTGGCTGCCGCATGCGGTTTCGCTGACCGGTCTGAGCCCGCGCTTCATCACCGCTGAGCTCACCATGGCCGAGAGCAACCCGGCGATGGCCGAACTGAAACCTCTTGCCGCGCAGAGCCTCGCCGATGCGGAAGCGGCGATCGACGAACTCTGGGCGTCGGTGCCTGCGCTCTGACGCGTGCCGGCCCGCGTTTGTGAATAGTGGCGGTATGGCGACCCGGGGGCCGCCGTGGGTTCACGAACGTGGGAAATCGGCCTGCCCGCACTACTTCATCTGGAAGTTGGGCGGGCGCTTCTCCTTGAACGCCAATGGACCTTCCTTGGCGTCATCGGACAGGAACACCTTGATGCCGATCTGGGTGTCGATCTTGAACGCATCGTTTTCGTGCAGGCCCTCGGTCTCACGAATCGACTTCAGGATGGCCTGCACGGCGAGGGGGCCGTTGTTGTTGATCACCGCGGCGATCTCCAACGCTTTGTCCAGGGCGGAACCATCGGGCACCACATAGCCGATCAATCCGTAGCTCAATGCCTCGGCGGCGGTGATGTGCCGTCCGGTCAACAGCAGATCGCAGGCGATCGTGTACGGGATCTGCCGCGCCAGGCGCACCGCCGAACCGCCCATCGGATACAGGCTCCACTTGGCCTCGGAGATGCCGAACTTGGCGCTCTCGCCGGCGATGCGGATATCGGTACCCTGCAGGATCTCGGTCCCACCGGCGATCGCGGGGCCCTCGACGGCAGCGATGAGGGGTTTGGTCAGACGACGGCCTTTGAGCAGACCGTCGATGCGCGACGGGTCGTAGCTGCCGTCCTTGAACGAGTCGCCCGGCGGCTTGGCCGTCGCGGCCTTGAGATCCATGCCGGCGCAGAAGTAGCCACCGGCACCCGTCAGGATGCAGGTGCGGATCTCCGGATCGTCGTCGACGCGGTCCCAGGCATCGACCATGATCGAGAGCATCTCAGTAGAAAGCGCGTTGCGGGACTGCGGCCGGTTCAACGTGACGATCAACGTGTGTCCGCGCTGCTCAACCAGGGCATCGGGCTGCTTTTCGGGCTCGCTCACCGCTGTCCGCCTTCCTGCGTCACTGCCAGAAACTTGTCACGAAATGTAACACGTTCTAGTTTAGGCACATGGCCCTCAACATCGCCGATCTTGCCGAGCATGCCATCGACGCCGTGCCCGACCGCGTCGCCCTGATCTGTGGCGACGAGCAACTGACCTACGCCCAACTGGAGGAGAAGGCCAACCGGCTGGCCCACTACCTCATCGACCGGGGCGTCAAGAAGGACGACAAGGTCGGCCTGTACTGCCGCAACCGCATCGAGATAGTCATCGCGATGCTGGGCATCGTCAAGGCCGGCGCCATCCTGGTCAACGTCAACTTCCGCTACGTCGAGGGCGAACTGAAGTACCTGTTCGACAACTCCGACATGGTCGCGGTGGTGCACGAGCGCCGCTACGCCGACCGCGTGGCCAATGTGCTGCCTGAGACGCCGAATGTGAAGACGGTGCTGGTCGTCGAAGACGGTAGTGACGACGACTTCGAGCGTTACGGCGGCGTCGAGTTCTACGCCGCGATCGAACAGGGCTCGCCGGAGCGCGATTTCGGGCCGCGCAGCGCCGACGACATCTATCTGCTCTACACCGGCGGCACCACCGGCTTCCCCAAGGGCGTCATGTGGCGGCACGAGGACATCTATCGAGTGTTGTTCGGCGGCACCGACTTTGCGACGGGTGAGCCGATCGCTGACGAATACGATCTGGCCAAACAGGCGGCAGCCAACGGTCCGATGGTCCGCTATCCCATTCCGCCGATGATTCACGGCGCCACCCAGTCGGCCACCTGGATGGCCCTGTTCTCGGGCCAGACCACTGTGCTGGCACCGGAATTCGACGCCGACGCGGTGTGGCGCACCATCCACGAACACAAGGTGAACCTGCTGTTTTTCACCGGCGATGCAATGGCCCGTCCGCTGCTCGACGCGCTGCTGGCCCACCAGGACGAGGGCGACACCTACGATCTGTCATCACTGTTCCTGTTGGCCAGCACCGCGGCGTTGTTCTCCACCAGCCTCAAAGAGAAGTTTCTCGAACTGCTGCCCAACCGGATCATCACCGACTCGATCGGTTCATCGGAGACCGGTTTCGGGGGCACCAGCATCGTGGCCAAGGGTCAATCGCACACCGGTGGTCCGCGCGTGACCATCGACAAGACCACCGTCGTGCTCGACGACGACGGCAACGAGGTGCAACCCGGATCAGGTGTGCGCGGGATGATCGCCAAGCGCGGCCACATCCCGGTCGGCTACTTCAAGGACGAGAAGAAAACCGCCGAGACGTTCAAGACGTTCAACGGTGTGCGGTACGCGATCCCCGGCGACTACGCCGAGGTCGACGCCGACGGCAGCGTGACGATGCTGGGCCGCGGTTCGGTGTCGATCAACAGCGGCGGCGAGAAGATTTACCCCGAAGAGGTCGAAGCTGCCCTCAAGGGTCACCCCGACGTGTTCGACGCACTCGTCGTGGGCGTCCCCGACCCGCGCTTCGGCCAGCACGTCGCGGCCGTCGTGCAGCCCCGCGAGGGCACCAAGCC